>NZ_CAXUPU020000024.1:0-124651 GCF_964252755.1 Caballeronia sp. LjRoot29
CTCGACCCAAACGAGACAGCCCGCCGAAATCCATGAACGACCGCTTTGCGCGAGCGAGCCGTCGCTGGAAGTGACTGGATCGCACTAAACGGCTAGCTATCTTGCTCGAAGGTCATGCCCCCGTTTGCGCTCGGAGAAGGTTAATCAATGAGAGAAGCGGGTGTCGCGGCAGCTTATCTTCCGGGGTACCAGAACTTAAAACCAATGCGATTTATTTCTTGGGCTCGATTGGGTCAAGCCCAGTCCTTTCGAATACTGCCGACGCTGTTGGCGTTCTCAGATAAGAAATGAGCGCCGCGGCGCCTTCCCGCTCCTGAGCGTTTGTTGACACGGCGGCGGAAATGACGCTCGCCTTCTGCACTTCTTGCGGAAGCGGCCCGACGTACTGGATCCCCTGAATGGCACGAAGTTCACTGATCTGTTGCAATCCAAGTTCGGCGTCGCCCCGCTTAATGGCCGTTCCGACCAATTCCTTCCCTTTGATCTGAACACTCTTGGCTTTCATTTGATCCGCGATGCCAAGCTTGGGGAACAACGTCTCAGTAATATAGGTGCCACTAGCTCCTTCGGAGAAAGCCACTGATTTCGCTGCGAGCAGTGCACTACGTAATTTTTCTACAGTACTGACATCCGGCTTCGGCGTGCCGACCTCAACCGCGATGCCGATTCGGGAACCAACGAGATCCACGCGAGTGTCCGGGAGAAACTTACCCTGCCTGATTTGTTCCTCTAACGCAGGGCGGATCATGAAGCAGACGTCCATTGGTTCGCCATTCTTAATGCGTATGGGTAACGCGTCAGCGGACGTACCGTATGAGGGTCCCCATGATATAACGAGGTGGTTTCCGGACTGCCGTTCATACCCTGGTCCGAGCTCCGCAAACGCTGCGGATAGCGCTCCGGTTGCCAAGACATGAACGTCCGCGGCAAGAACTGCATTTGACAATAGTGACGCGCTGCAGAGTGCGGCAGATAGGAAGGTGGCACGTCGGAGCTTTGCATTGTTGATAACCATCGGATTGCCTTTTTTTAGTAAATCTACGGTTTGCTCGGGGGGGGGCGAATCGCCGCATGTACTGACATACATCGATAATTGACCTTTTCACGTTAAGCACGACAGACCCGCTGTCTATGGCGAACCACAAGAATCAACAACCGGAATCGAACGCTACCCCATCGAATCGATCGCTCGAACGCGGGCTCGAATTGCTGCGCGCGTTCGGTCCCGGTGCGACGCTTCTCGGCAACGGAGAACTCGCGGAACGCACCGGCCTGGCAAAGGCAACGGTGAGTCGCCTTACGCGAACGCTCGTCGAGGCGGGTTATCTCGAGCACGATGCGGCACGCAGGGCGTATAGACTGGGCATACCTGTGCTCAGTCTGGCGCAGGCGTTGCGTAGCGGATCCACAGTACTGAATGCTGCAGGACCGCTAATCCGCGACACTGCCCAAGCAAAGCGCATCAATGTCGGAATCGCGGGCGCCGACCGGGAAGAGATGGTCTACCTTGAGTCCATTCGTTATAACCAGCGAGCCTCATTACGTACGATCGTCTCGGGACAACGCGTACCGATGGAACTGACTTCGCTCGGCCGGGCGTATCTCGCGACGCAGCCAGAGGCCGAATTTACCCGCCTGATGGATGCGTTCAAGCGTCGCGGACGGAGCGGTTGGGAACGTCTAGCGCGTGAAATCGCTGAGGCCGTGGATGATGTGCACCGAAACGGCTATTGCGTCGCAAGCTGGCAACCTGAAGTCATTGCACTCGCAACACCTCTCGCCATTCCCGGACACCGATTGCTGATCCTCAACTTTAGCGTCCGCACGGCGGCGTCAAAAGAGAGCGTTGTGAGCGAACTGGCACCGCCCCTGCTGCGTCTGCGCGACGAGATCAAAGCCGAATGCGTACGCCTCGAAGATTGAGGCCCGTGAGCGGATCTTTCACTCCCGGCGCTCACTAATCGCGCGGGCCGGAATGCCGAGCACCACTGCAAGGCCGCCGAGAATGGAGACGACCGCAACCGCATAGAGACCCATCGCGCTGCTGCCGAAGTGCGTCGATGCGTAGCCGATCACCGAGGGCGCCGAAATCCCACCAAGCTGGCCAATGCTGCTAATCAGGCCAATGCCGCTTGCTGCGACCGTGCTCGACAGATACGCGGGTGGCATCGTCCAGAACAGCGACAGCATGCCGAGATAACCGGCCGTCGCGACGCAAAGCAGTGCCACCAGGATGGCTGCGTGATTCGCCGCCGCCGGCAGAAGCACGACGCCCAGCGCGGCCATCAATGAGCTTGCCATGAAGTGCCACCGCCTTTCCAGCATACGATCTGAGTTCCGGCCAAGCAGATACATCACAACTGCGCCGACCACATAAGGAATCGCAGAAAGAAGCCCAATGTGCCAGTAGTTTGATACACCGCTTTTTTGGATCACGCTCGGTGCCCAGATATGCACGACGATGCTCGCCCACGGCACGCTGAAATAGGCGAACGTCAGGAAATAGAACTTTGGCTCCTTCAACGCGACCCAGATCGAACCATGAGCGCGTGCGGCCTTCGTTTGCGCGTCGCGGCTGAGCTCTGCCAGCAGGAGGGCCTTTTCGTCGTCCGAGAGCCAGGTCGCCTGCTCGGGGCGGTCCGTCAGATAGACATAGGCAAAGACACCGGCGATCACTGACGGAAATCCTTCGAGAAGGAACAGCCATTGCCAGCCGTTATAGCCAAGTAAGCCCGACATGCTATTGAGAATCCATCCCGACACAGGCCCACTGATAATGCCGGATACGCAGATCGCTGTCATGAAGATTGACGTGACGCGTGCCCGGCGCGCGGCCGGAAACCAGTAGGTGAAATAGAGAATCACGCCGGGGAAGAATCCAGCTTCCGCAGCGCCCAGTAACACGCGCGCGATGTAGAACTGCATCGGCGTCTGCACGAACGCGGTGACCGCTGAAACGATGCCCCATAGCGCCATGATCCGCATGAGTGTTTTTCTCACGCCGACTCGCGCGAGCCAAAGGTTGCTCGGCACCTCGAAGAGCATATAACCCACGTAGAAGAGTCCTACACCCAGACCGAATGCGGCGTCGGAAAGACCGATGTCACGCGAGAATTGCAGGTGCGCAAAGCCGATATTGGCGCGATCCAGATACGCGAAGACGTAACAAATGAAAAGGAAAGGCAGCAGCCGCCAGGTGACTTTCCGGTAGATGTCCTCAGTCTGCGGCTGCGCGACTGCGCTGACGTCGATTGAATTGGAACGGGCTGCGTGCATCATGTCTCCGGGCTTGTATGGATCGCAGGATCGTCGTGGCAAGTGTCCTGCGTTGGAATCCATTATCGGCGCCGACCGTTCGATGACAATCCGCCAATTCCATCCAGTGGAATCGATCAAGCCCTCGGATGAAGCATGCTCCGTTCCACAGAGTGGAATTGACGGAGTGTCTTGAGCGGCCTGCGGGGCTAAGCTGCATTGCCAGATTGACCTTGTCAGTCGACTCCAATTCAACCAGCGAGACACGCATGAGCACATCCACAATTCAAGTCACTATCGAATCTCAGATCGCCACGATCGCGCTGAATCGTCCTGAAAAGCGTAACGCCGTCACCAACGAAATGCGTGCCGAACTGATCGTGGCGCTGGAGACCGTGTCGAGCGACCGTGACGTACGCGCCGTGGTGTTGACTGGCAACGGCAAGGGATTCTGCGCAGGCGGCGACGTCAGCGGCATGGCGCAACGCATGGAAGCACCCGCGGGCGAGGTAGCGTTCAATGGATGGTCTCGTCAGCAGTTCGTTCATCACACGGTCAATCTGCTTTACTCGATGCCCAAACCGACCATCGCGGCAGTCAACGGCGCAGCGGCGGGCCTGGGTGCCGATATGGCGCTCTCGTGCGACTTTATCCTCGCGTCGCACGAAGCGAGCTTCACATGGAGCTACATCAAACGCGGGCTGATTCCCGACGGTGGCGGCATGTACTTTTTGCCGCGACGGGTCGGCCTCGCGCGGGCGAAGGAACTGATCTTCAGCGGGCGCAAAGTAGATGCGAAGGAAGCGCTGGAAATCGGCATAGCGGATCGCCTGAGCGAGCCGGATTCGCTCATCGCCGACGCCCACGCCTGGGCCGCCGAATTGAGCCATGGTTCGGCCACTGCGCTCGCGCTCGGCAAGAGCATCCTCAACCAGAGCTACGAACTGTCCGCGCATCAGGTATTTGCACAAGGCAGCCAGGCACAGGCCGTCTGCTACACAAGCAGTGAACATCGTGACTCGGTGCTCGCATTCCTGAACAAAACCAAATGAGCACGAAGGAGATCGACATGAATGCAATTTCAAAAATGATGCGCCCGGCGAGCGTCGCCGTAATCGGCGCGTCGGCGGACGCAGCCAAGACGTCAGGCCGCCCGGTGGCTTACCTCAGGAAGCACGGCTTCGCCGGTGACATCTACCCTGTCAACCCGCGTTACGACTCGATCGATGGCCTGCCCTGCTACCCCGATGTTGCGTCGTTGCCGCACACACCGGATGTCGGCATCGTGCTGCTCGGCGCCGAGCGCGCCCACGTTGCGGTGCGGGATCTGGCGAGTCGCGGGACGAGCGCTGCAATCGTGCTGGCGAGCGGCTATGCAGAAATTGGCGAGGAAGGCGCGGAGCGCCAGGCGCAATTGATCGAGGCAGCAGGGTCCATGCGCCTGCTCGGCCCGAATACAATCGGGCTCGTCAACCTCACCGATCGCATCACGCTGTCAGCAAGTGGGGCGCTGGAGACCGACTCTTTTACAATCGGCGTGATCGGCGTGGTGTCACAAAGCGGGGGGATTCTTGGCTCGCTGTTGTCGCGGGCGGCAGCGCGCGGTATTGGCTTGTCAAAGCTGGTGTCGACGAGCAATGAAGCAGATCTCGACATGGCGGACTTTGTCGATTATCTGGTTGACGATGATTCGACTTCCGTTATCGCGCTCTACATGGAGGGGCTACGTCATCCGGACCGGTTTCGCCGCGCGGCACTAAAGGCGGCCGCCGCGGGCAAGCCGGTCGTCGTGTTCAAGATCGGACGCTCGGAATCAGGCGCGCGATCGGCGGTCTCGCATACGGGAGCGCTGGCCGGCTCGGACCGGATGTATGACGCGCTTTTCAGCCAGGTCGGCGTCATTCGCGTCCAGACGTTTTCCGATTTGCTCGACATTCCTCATGCGCTCGCTACGCGTCGCAAGCTCTCCGGGCGACGGGTAGCGATCCTGACCTCGACCGGCGGCGCGGGCACGCTCGTCACCGATAGCCTCGGCATGGCGAACTTTGAGACTCCGCCTCCCGATGAAGCGACTGCTGCAAAGCTGCGCGCGCTCCAGACCGGCGATCATGCTGTGCTCGACCGCAATCCGATCGACGTGACGCTTGCGGGTCTGCAGCCGGCTCTCCTGCGCGGTGCGATCGGCACTCTACTCGATAGTCCGACTTACGACGCGGTCGTGGTTATCGTTGGATCGTCGGGCCTCGCGATGCCTGACCTGATGGCCGGCGCGATCCGCGATTCGCTGCCCGGGAGTGACAAACCCGTGATGGCATTTGTGAGCCCTCACGCGCCGGAGATCACACGGTTGCTCAACGAGCAGGGAGTGCCGGCGTTCCCATCGCCCGAAAGCGTGACGAGCGTGCTTGCGGCGATGTGGCAGCACGGCGAGTCCATGCAACGCCCCGTGAGTTTGGACGAACAACACGCTGAAGCAGAAGTCAACGTGAGCGGTCTACCCGCCGGATCACTAAACGAAGCGCAGGCGAAAGAGCTCTTTGCCCGCTTCGGTGTGACGGCGGTACGCGAACGTGTCGTCACGAACGCAAATGAAGCCGAGAGCGCCGCTCGCGAGCTGGGCGACAAAGTCGTGCTCAAACTGCTGTCGAACACGATCACCCACAAGAGCGATGTCGGCGGCGTAGCGCTTGGGATCACTGCCGACAACATCGGGGCGCGCCTGAACCGAATGCGGGACGACGTTGAAACCACGACTGGCGTATCCGCGAATGCGTTTCTCGTTCAGGAAATGGTGGCCGGTGGAACGGAACTGATTCTCGGCCTTCATCGAGACCCGTTGGGCACAGCATTGCTGCTCGGCATGGGCGGCGTCACGGCGGAACTGTTCAAGGACACGACGATGCGCCTGCTCTCCACCGAAGCGCCGCTGTCGCGCGCAGACGCGCTCGCGATGATCCACGAACTGAAAACGTGGCCCCTGCTCGACGGGTATCGTGGACGGCCGCGCGCTGATATTGACGCCCTCGTGACCGCAATCGTCGCCTTTGCGCGAATGGCCGTGCAGCTTGGCGGGCGTCTTGTTGAAGCAGAAATCAATCCGATCTTCGTGCTGCCTGCAGGCCAAGGCGTACGGGCGGCTGATGGCGTTGCTGTACTCGCATCGGAGGCTCACCATGAATGACGATGCTCTGATCACACTCGACGAAACATCCCCCCTCGCCTATCTTGCGCGTGCCGAGAGTGAGGCGGCAAATCCCACCCACATCGACTTCTCGATTGCAAGTGTCGTAGAGTCGATCGCGGTGATCGGGGCCGGTACGATGGGCAGTGGCATCGCAATCTGCGCACTCGATGCAGGACTTCAGGTGACACTCGTCGAGCAGGATGCAGGCGCCCTTGATGCGGGACGAGAAAGAATCCTCAAGCATTACGAACGCAAGCTGAACGCAGATGACGTCGCAGAACGCGCGAGGAGGCTCGTTTGCACGACCGACTGGCAGTCGTTGACGCATGTCGATGCCGTGATAGAAGCGGTGTTCGAAGATCTTGCAGTTAAGCAAGAAGTGTTTCAGCGCATCGACAAACTCGCGCGTCCCGGAGCACTGCTTGCCTCAAATACCTCCTATCTGGATCTCGATGGCATCGCTGGAGCTACAAAACGGCCACGCGATGTCGTCGGGTTGCATTTCTTCAGCCCCGCGCACGTGATGCGGCTGATGGAAGTCGTGCGCGGCACTGAATCCTCGCAGCAATCGCTTGCGACGGCTTTCGTGCTCGCCCAGCGATTTGGCAAGCTACCGGTGTTGACGCGCAATGCGTTTGGCTTCATCGGTAATCGCGTGTATTCGGCGTATCGCGCTCAGTGCGAATTCATGCTTGAAGAAGGTGCCTATCCTAATGAAGTCGATGCGACGCTCCAAGCCTTTGGGTTTGCGATGGGCCCCTTTGCCGTTGCTGACATGTCGGGACTTGACATCGCGTGGCGGATGCGCCGGAACCGAGCGGCAAGTTGCCCTACCGATGTACGCTATGTCGACATTCCCGACAGGTTGTGCGAAGCGGGCCGCCTCGGGCGCAAGACGGGCGCGGGTTACTATCAATACGGCGCCGGTTCAAAGCACGGCCAGCCCGACGACATGGTGAAAGCGATAATCGATGACGCGCGTGCTCGTAAGGGGATTGTGCCGCATAGGCTTAGCTTTGAAGACATTCGGAAACGTGCATTGCTCACAATGGTCAACGAAGCGGCGCTTCTGCTCGAAGAAGGTGTCGCCGCGCGTGGGCCAGACGTAGATGTGGTGCTGGCGAATGGGTACGGGTTTCCGCGTAACCAAGGTGGGCCGATTTATTGGGCGAAAGCCATGGCGCCTGAAACGCTTTCAAGAGATCTGGCCTGGCTCGCCGAGGTAAGCGGGACCGGGTTCAAGCCAGCGGGGCGCCTCGATCTGGTGTTGGGGGCGGGATAAGCTCGCAGAGACGTTTGTATCGAAAGAGGCTTTCCGGCAAGACGTTCTCAAAAGAGCAGGAGGGGCTGATCGATGGCCGTGCGTCGATCGGGATGAACGACCGAATCAGATTGAGGAGGGGCCCTTTATCGCGACTAGCGCGAAGGCCGTTTCTGGCCGAGAGCACCAGTTCCGTGGACGTTCCACGCAGCCGACGTTGGAGTAGTCAACGGCAGCTTTCCGACGAGGTGGGTGAATGCGTACTGCCGGCCATGAACTGTCCTTCGTATCCATCACTCGAATGGCCGCTAAGAAGTCAATTTCGGTCTTACAAGTCTTCTCCCACTGACTAGATGTCGGCCCGTGTAGGTGCGCTTGTTTCGAGTCCTAACAAACGTCGATGCGGTGTCACTAAGCGTGAAATCGTACAGTCGCCGCTAAGCTGTGCGCTTGTCCTCGTGCCGCTTCGGGATGTCCGCGAAGCACACGACCGAGAAATGCCCTCGTGCGTTCGTGCCGGGGCATGTCGAAAAATTGTGCGGGTGCAGCCTCTTCGACGATTTTTCCTCCGTCGATCAAAATGACGCGATCTGCGACTTCTCGCGCGAACCCCATCTCGTGCGTGACGCAAATCATCGTCATTCCTTCTTTTGCGAGGCCGACCATGGTGGCTAGCACCTCTTGCACGACTTCGGGATCCAGCGCGGAGGTCGGCTCATCGAAGAGCATGATGGACGGCTGCATGCACAGCGCACGGGCTATGGCGACCCGTTGCTGTTGTCCCCCCGATAACTGCCCAGGATACTTCTGTGCCTGATCCAGCACCCGGACTTTTTGCAGAAAATAAAGTGATCTTTCTCGCGCCTCAGCCTTCTTCTCACCGCGCACTTTTATGGGAGCCAGCATGCAGTTTTCAAGAACCGACAAATGCGGAAACAGGTTGAAACTCTGGAAGACCATACCTACTTCGCGACGGATATCCTTGAGTAGCGTCAGGTGCTCCCCGCTATGCGTATCTTTGACACGGATCGTTCCGGACTTGAAGATCTCCAGGCCGTTGATGCACCTGATCAACGTCGACTTGCCCGAACCCGATGGACCGCATATAACGATTCGCTCTCCTTTGTTAACCCGAAGATCGATGCCCTTCAGGACAGGAAGCGCTCCATAACTTTGCTCGAGTCCTTCTATCCGAAGGATTTCATTCCGAGTCGAAAACGCGTCAGCCATGATCAGACCTCGAAGGTAACGATTGTTTAGGGACGAGCAAGGCCGAACATACGCTTGGCGCGTTCGAGCCTGCCGCGGGGCGAGCGGTACCCTTGCTTTTTGCGGAAGCGCTCGGACAACTCAGACCCCATCGAGCAAATGAGCAGATAGAAAACCGCGACCGTCGAATAGAATTCCACAAGTTTCGAATCGCGCTGAGCGATCTTTGCTGCCGCACCAAAGAAGTCGGTCAGTGATAGGACATACACCAGTGCCGTGTCCTGAAAAAGGATGATTGTCTGCGACACGATGATTGGCGCCGTGACCTGCAAGACCTGAGGCACGACAACACTCCAATACATGGTCGAGTTGGAAAGACCAAGCGCCTTCGCACCTTCGTATTGCCCTTTGTCGATCGCCTTAAGCCCGGCGCGCACTATCTCCGCGTAGTAGGCGGATTCAAAAAGGGTAAAGGTGATGAAAGCAGTGAATTTGGGGCCGAGCGGGATCGAGCGGCCGGCCGGTGTCAAGTGACCCAGCAGCAACGGAACCAGGAAGAAGAACCAAAAGAGAACGAGAATCAGGGGAATGGAGCGCATCAGGGTAACGTATACACGAATGGCCTCGGCAGCAACGGGTACACCCATGTGCCTGATGATTGCCATGAACGTCCCTAACAGCATTCCGCCGATCATGGCCACCAGAGTGAGCTCGACCGAAAACAAAAGACCCTGCATCAGGTACGGGGTGGCGCTGACCACAGCAGCGAAATCAAAAGACATGACGCCCCCTACTTTCCGAACGTGTTGTTTTGGTTCATTCCAGGAATACGGAGGATCCGCTCTACCTGAAATGCGATTTGATGCAACACAAGTGCGATCAGCAGGTACAGAACTGTTGCACTCGCGAAGGCATCGAACGTCCTGAACGTGAATTCATTGATCTGTTCCGCTCGGGCAGTGATCTCAAGTAAGCCGATGGTCAACGCGACCGACGTATTTTTAAGGAGGCCAAGCGCTTCGCTGGTCAGCGTCGGGATGGTTATGCGAAGGGCCTGCGGCAACAAGATCAACATGTAGGTCTGAAAGGCTGTCAAGCCAAGCGCGTCCGCCGCTTTTTTCTGGCCATCGGAGAGGGAATTGATGCCGGCACGAACCTGCTCTGCAATACGCGACGCCGTGTACAAGCTAAGCCCGGCTACGGCGGGATAAAAGCTGGCCCACGGTGGCGCCATCTGCTTGATGGAGTTTCCCCATGCGGTAGGGATCACCTCAGGAAGGACGAAGTACCAAAGGAACACTTGCACGAGGAGGGGGACATTGCGGAACACCTGAACATAAACACGCGCCGTTATCCGCAGTGGCAGATGGCGAACTGTTCGACCTGCACCGACGGTTATGCCGATTGCGAACGCAAGCACGCCGGATACAAACCACAGGAGCAAAGTCCAGCAAAAGCCGGATATCAACCAGCCGAAATAGGTGCCCCCTTCCGCTGTTTGGTCAAAGAGAATTTGCATTGTTGTTTCGCTCGCTAAAAAGGCGCCCGTGAAAGGGCACCACATCGGATAACATGTCGACGACCGGACGATGTCCATGTTTGATGGCAGCGATCCACCCAGCGCGTACCGATTTGCAATCGGCCGCTACCTGCACAGGATGTTTAGATAGACTGCGCAGCGCGCTACGGGGTAAGAGAGTCGCTAGGCGCTGCCACTCGCGCCTTGAGCGCTTCGTTCATCGGCAAAGCGAGGTTCTGTCCGTGCGGCGGAATGGGTTGAGTGAACCACTTGGCGTAGGTCTTTGAAAATTTCCCGGACGCCATTTGGGCACTTAGCGCACCGTCCACCAGCGACTTGAATCCCGGATCGTTCTTCGGAATCATCAGCCCGTAGTAGTAGACCTGCCCACTTGCTTCCGGCAGATATCGGAATGCCTTGGGGTCGGGCGATCCGGCGACAAGACCCGCTTCCAGAATGTTGTCTTCAAACCATGCCGAAGCGCGTCCTGTGCGCAGCAATAAAAGCGATTCAGCTTGTTCCTTGGATTGAACGATCGTCATGTTGAGCTTGAGATCGCTATTGATCTTCATGGCAAGACCCAGGTTGAGCGATCCCTGCGTCAGTACGACGGTCTTGCCTTGAAGTCCTTTTACATCAGTAATTCCCGACGATGCCGTCGTCAACCAGGTCGGGCCGCCGGCAAACGTGGCTACCGAAAACCCGACCTGCTGCTGGCGTTCGGCTGTGTTGGTCGTGCTTCCGCATTCAATGTCGATCGTGCCGTTTTGCAGAAGCGGTATACGGTTGGCTGCGCTGACCGCCATATAGGCCACGTTCAGCCTCGGCAGTTGAAGATCCGCCTTCAATTTTTCCGCGATCGCATTGCACAGGTCTAGTGAAAAGCCGACCGGCTTTTGACCCGCGCCAAGAAAAGAGAATGGAATCGATGACTCACGATAGCCAAGCGTGAGCGTATTGGATGAACGGATTTTTTCGAGTGTTGAGCTTTCCGCGTGCGCTGCGGGAGCAGTAAGTCCAAGGCCGGTAATGGCCGCAATGAACAGCCAATGTCTCGCCGCAGTGTACTTCATGGTTTCCCCAATATTGAAAAAATCCGTTCGATACCAATGCCCAACGTCAGGCGGCTTTAGCGACTGCTGTTTCGTTGAGACTGTCGCGCAATGCTTTGTCGAGGATGTCCACCGCGCGATCGATCTCGTCCGTTGAAACCGTCAGCGGAGGTGCAATGCGCCACACGGAGCCGCGTTCCGGACGACGGCGAATGTTCATGCTCAGACCGTTTTCAAAGCATTTCCGGGTCGTCATTGCGCCGAGCTCGTGAGCCGGATTGCGCGATGCCCGGTCGGTCACCAGTTCGACGCCAAGCAGGAGGCCCGCGCCCCGGATATCGCCGATCACCTCGTAGCGCTGCTGTAACTCTTCAAAGCGACGGCGTAGGTAGCCCCCCATTTCATTGGCGCGCGCAATGAGGTTCTCTTCCTTGATCACCTTCAACACCGCCAGTCCAACTTCTGCTGTGAGCGGGTCCGAAACGTGACTCGTGTAGAACGTGAAGTGTTTCTGGTGGAGGACTTCTTCGATCTTCGCCGTCGTCGATACCGCGGCAAGCGGCAAGCCGCCACCGAGCGTTTTTGACATGGTCATGATGTCCGGAACGACACCGAAGAATTCGGATCCGGTACGGGTTCCAATACGACCAAACGCGGTTTGCGCTTCATCGAAAATGAGCAGCATGCCGCGGTCGTCCGCCGCGTTTCTTAGCGCCTGCATGAACGACTTCGGTGGCACCAGCACGCCCCCTGCGCTGATGACGGGCTCGACAATGATCGCCGCGCCGCGGCCGCTCGACTGCATGTCGAACATCTTCAACGCCAGGTTCAGGTTGGCCAGCGCGGCTTCTTCCGGTGTGGCCGCCTGAATGTATGGGCGATACGAATTCGGCTCGGGAATCAGGAACACTCCGGGCGCGGGAACGCCATAACCCTTTCGGTCGCTCGCGAAGGACACGGTACTCGCACCGCCCGTGATGCCATGCCACGAACCACCCAGAGCCAGAACTTCATAGCCGTCGGTGTACATCTTGGCCATGCGCAGCGCGACCTCGGTCGCTTCGGAGCCGGTATTGATGAAGATCGTCTTCTTGATATCGCCAGGCAGCCAGTCGCGTGCAAGCGTCTGCCCGAGTTCGGCCACGACCTCGGGAATCATGCCGCTGAACATGTGGAAGGCCTTCTCGCCTGCCCGATGAACCGCTTCGACAATCGCCGGATGGTTGTGCCCGATCGTGGCGCACATCTGCCCTGATGTGAAGTCCAGGTATTCGCGTCCATTGCTATCCTTTACGATAGTGCCCTTGGCGGACGTGAACAGGTTCGGGAAGGCGTCACCGCCGTATCTGACCAAAAAGTCGCGGGATGCTTGCAGCAGTCCTTCTTTCATCGTTCACTCCGTTGGCTCGTTATCCGGCAATATCTGATCGCTGGCGGGATAACCTGGGTTGCGTAACATCATTGGTCCACACATCGGACGACCGCCGCCGGCGCCAGACTCGTCGAAGCACAACGTTTGGCATACGACTTGCTTTTGCTGACCGCCGTCAAAAAACATCTTAGGTAGGCGAAAATGTCTGCGCCAACGCATATAACTCAGCACCCCGTGAAATGAGCTCAACTAGAAGCACGACGAAATCCCGCTTGCCGCCGCTCAAGGCACTCCTTGCGTTCGAAGCGGCGTCACGAAGGGGAAGCTTTGCGCTTGGCGCGGAGGAACTCGCGGTCACGCCTTCAGCGGTCAGTCACCACATCCAGCAACTCGAGGAATTTTTGGGTGTGCCGTTGTTTCAACGGCATCCGGGGCGAGCCGTTCTCACGGCTGCGGGGCGCACCTACGCCCGCGAGATTGAACGCGCATTTGGTGTGATCGCCGACGCCACTAATCTGGTCGCGCCACAGTCGCAGCGAGGCTATCTGGTGGTTGCATCGGGTCCAAGTTTCGCCGCCAAGTGGCTGCAACCCAGACTTCCGGAATTCCTGCATGCCAATCCGGAAATCAGGATCCGGCTGTCCACGCTGTCCGATCATGATGACCTCGAGACGACTCGATTCGATATCGCGATCGCCTATGGCCATCCGCATACTTCCAAGCTCGATGTCGAGCCCTTATTGGTTGAGCGGCTGCGCCCGTTGTGCAGCCCTGCGCTGGCCACCACACTCGCGCTGAGGATTCCGCAGGATCTTTTGCGTGCGACCTTGATTCATTCTTCCAACGGGCTGACGTGGTCGGAGTATTTGCGGCGGGTTTGCCACGCGGAAGTCCGGCCCGACAATGAGCTCTGGCTCGATCGGTCGGTCATGGCGATCGAGGCTGCAGTCGACGGTCTTGGCGTCGTACTTGAAAGCGAGGTTCTGGCGGCGGAAGAGCTGAACGACGGACGGCTTATCGCGCCTTTCGATGACTCCCGGTTCAGCATCGACGTGACGTCTTATTACCTGGTTCGATCGAGAGGCTATAACACCAGCTCGCAAGCTGCGACGGCGTTCGAGAACTGGTTGCGGTCCGCTTTCAATGCCGCGAACCTGACATCAAAATTGAGTGAAATGTGAGTCACGCGGAATGGCTGCTTTGCGGTCATCCTTCGCCATTCGCGAGAAAGAGTTGGATGACCGAAACGGGTCGGGAGCAAGCATTCGCTGACAGTGAGACCTGACATTCGCGGCCATCGGTCTGCGAACGGCAGGAAAGCGACCCGTAGCCGCCTCACCGACGTCATCACCTGAATGACGGCAAAGGCCGACAACCCGTCCGCCGAATCAGAAAAGGAACGGCCGTTGTACTTCGCAAGCGGCCATTGCAAGCGCTCGGTGACGACCAACTGTTGAGGGTCGACTTCTGCCCACCGCGGCTCCGTTGACCCGATCTCTTTCGCCGACTCAACGTCGCACCGGGTCCGGCTAATGTCGCCCGTTCGGCATCGACGTGTAGATAGTCGCGAGGAACTGCTTCCACGCGCGGGTTTGGCCCCATTGTCAAGCCCATCCAGTCCGTCGTTAAAATCAGCCCTCATCGCCGCATCTTTCAGGAATTGATAGAACAGAACATGGAACACCCACTTGCAATTCAACGGAGTCCCAAAAATGAAGTTCCTCGTGCACTTCTTTACGATCCTTCATGGGCTGATGGCTGTTCTCTTCACCTGCGCGGCGCTGATGTTGATTGCGATTGCTGCTCGTATCGGATTGATTGCATTTGAGGGTCAATGGGACCAAACAAGCGCCCTATCCATCATTGAAGCTTTGGGGGTGCTGGCTGGGGCCGTTGTCGCCTTGCAGATCGCCGAGACCATCGTAGAAGAAGAGGTTATACGGGAGGCTGACGTGAGCGCGCCGACGCGGGTACGACGTTTCATGTCGCGATTCTTAGTGGTTGTTGTCGTCGCGCTTGCCATCGAAGGCCTCGTTGCAACTTTTAAAGCGCTGCACCAAGATCCATCGCAGCTTCGGTATGCGGCCTGGCTGATTGCTTCGACAGCCTTGCTTCTTGCCTCCTGGGGGCTGTTCATCTACCTGAATCGCTCCGCGGAAGAGTTGGAGCCCGAAGCCATGGCGGACGCGAAACGCGAAGACAGGAAAGTGCAATAGCCTAGTGCCGAATGGGCTGGCCGAATACGGAACGTCACGCTCGCTGCAAATGGCCGCTTCATAGAAGTACCACTGTCCCTTCGGGGTCGGACAGAGACCACCGGCAGCCGGTGCAGACTAACGTTCCCTTCATTCGAAAGGAGAACGTCATGGAAACAACCGCGATCGACACACAGGTGCGTGTCCCGTGGAACAAGGGCAAGTTCACCGGACAGAAGCCACCGTTGAAACTGTAGGAAATTTGGGCCATCCTGATCCGCCTGAAACGTTCCGCGCGGACACGTGATCTCGCTATTTTCCAACCTGGCCATCGATAGCAAGTTAAGAGCATGCGATCTGACCAAGCTACGAGTGCTTGATGGACTTTCTTCGATCAATCGTATTTCATCAAACTGGGTTACTAAACATAGCGCCTTAAATTATGCAGCATAATCTTCGTAGAACTTCGTTTGGTCCGATCCAGTGCTGGAAACAGGCCTCGACGGCCGAGAGGACTTCGACGAGCATGGCGAAGTAACGGTTATGCAGCGCCAGACGCCTTGTCAGCTTTCTGACCCGTTCAATAGGTGCCAGTTGCGAGCTGTATGGCGGGAGCAAAGCAACGTCAGGTCCCGCCTGTATTTGCGCGGGAGTGGATTGAGCATGTTGGTATGGTGGTACTTGGCGTTGTCCAGCACGACGACGATGCGCTTGCTACGACGTCGATGACGCAGTAGCCGGCGCAGAAAGGACACAAACGTTTCTGCGTTGAAGACAGGGCACGCCTGCCAGGCGAAGCACCCGGTGCTCAGGCTGACGGCGTCAAAGCGCGCCACCGACTTGCGCGTGGGCGCGTGCATCAACACCGGATCGCGAACCTCCGGGGCCACCCACATGCGACAGCGCGATTTATGCTGCTGGGAACGGCATTCGTCCAGGCTCCATAACTCAACGTTGTCGCGCTTTTGCCAGGCACCGCAGTTTTTTTCAGTGTCGCAACCCATACGGGATCAGACTGGGCGACTTGCGGGCGCGGTATGCGCAGCCGAAATCCGTCTGGCGAAACAGCCGCTGGCACTGTCGCACGCCCAGCTCGATGCCGTAGCACTGACGCAAGTGCTCCGACAGAACGGGCCCATCCCACAGGCCCGCTTCAAATCCGAAGTCGCGTGGTGTCTTGCGCAGGTCAGCCTCAATGCGAGCCCATCGCGATTCATCCAACGTACGCGGACGTCCGGGCCGCTCACCTTCCCATAATTCGTCGAAGCCACCGCGCTCGAAACGTTGCACCCATCGCTGAATTGTCGTGGCCGCCTGACCGAACAACTGGCCCACTTCAGTGCACGAGTAACCGCTGCTTACCAGCAGCACCGCATGGAGACGATGGTCATACCGCGATTCCTCGCTCCGTTCGATCTCCTGTTGAATCGCAACCTGCATGATCTGCGGGTCTGCAATTTCGAGCTTGCGCATGGTTGCCTCTCCAAAAGAGTAACCACGCAATCATATAATTTTGCAATATGTACGTCTCCATGTTTAGAACTTCATCCTGATACCAGCGCCCACGCTGCTGCCTGACGACACGCTGGTCATCGTGTCGTAACGCCATGCCGCGTACACGTCCGTGCGTTTCGACAGCGGATAGTCGTAGCCGAGCGCCCCCGTCGACCAGCGGCTGTCACTGCCTTGCACCGGCCGCCGGCGCGTGCCCGCCCATGACACCAGTACGCTGCCTGTGCCGAGCTGGGCACTCGCGCCGGCCTGCACGGTATCGTCGGTTACCTCGTTGTTGTTATTCACCCGTTCGTACTGAAAATAGAGCTTGAGCGCGTCAAACCGATACGCACCACCGACAAGCCATGCCGTCTGCTCGGTCGCACCATTGAGAAAAAGCGATGCCGTGTGCAGGCTCTGGATTGCCGCCGTCGCGGAGAAAGGCCCAGCGAAGTAGAGCACGTTCGCGCTGTAATTGGCTTGTCCCGCATGGCCCGCGATGCCAGCATTACTGTAGAGCAGACTCCCCGATAGGCCGCCCGCTTCCGGCGTGTGGTACACGATCGAGTCGTCGATTGCTGTATCGCTCTGTACTGACGCCGCCCCCATGGCGGACCCGAGAAAGCTGTGAACAACCATGGGCGAGAAGACGAACGAATTGCCAAACGGGTTGAACAGCAATGTGGATACGAACAGCAGGGAATCGTTACGACCGAGCGTCAGTTCCCCAAATCGCCCGCTGAGTCCGACGAATGCCCTGCGTCCGAAGAACGACTGCCCGTCGAAGGAACCCGTCTGACCACCATTGATGCGGTAAAAGCTTTCGAGCGTGAAGACCGTCTTCAGCCCGTCGCCCAGATCCTCGGAGCCTGACATGCCCCAGTACGACGTTGTCATCCCGCCAGAGCCCACCTGCCAGGTATTGCCCGATGCCCCTGGCGTGCGTACTACGCCCGCGAACGAATCGGCAAGCCCGTAAAGCGAAACGGACGACTGTGCGTGCACTGCCCCGGCCAATGCGCATAGCGCGAGTGCTGCGACGCCTTTACTCCATCTTCCCCGACAATCCGTGTGCATGTGTTCTCCTTCGTCTTTTTGGGTGATCTGTCCTGCGATTTCGCCTTTTGCCGGGCAAGCTTCCTGACCGAGTCTCAGCCCGGCCTCACGCGCGCAAGCGGTCTGCCACGCTCGGCCAACGCGATCGCAACCAGTAGCTCGTCCGGCTCCGGTGAGTCGGGCACCGACAGAGACACCGTGTCGAAATGGTCGAAGCTCCACATATCGGCAATGCCGTGCGTGGGTATATCGAGACAGGCGCCCGCTGCGCCGCGTTTGGTCACCGACGGCATGATCGTGGTCGCACCGGGCAGGCATTCACGCACCGCCTTGCCCAGCCGCGGATGAAGCAGCGCCGCGCCATACTCCAGCGGCACGCCCGTGCCCACCAGCGCCCCCTTCCCGTAGCCCTGGATGTCGCCTGGCGTGCAACCCAAAGCCTGCAGTGCGCGCCCGGTGAGAAGCGCTCCGAGTTCGGCACCCGTCGCGTAAAGCATGTCCAATGCGTCATCAGTGCCCTCACCTGCCATCGTCAGCACGGCCGCCGCGACAGCCTGGCGGTGCGGCGGCACGACCGGCACTCCGAGTTCTGCACATCGCTCGACCAGGTGAACGATCACCCTCGTAACCTGTACGCTCATGGTTGCGCCTCCATCCCGTCTGCCGGACGCTCAAGCGTTGCGCCTGGTGCCGGGAAAGCACCCCTTGCTGACTCGTACGCCCGCGCTGCGCGCAGGACCAAGGCATCGCCGCCCCATCGGCCGATGATCTGCACACCGGTTGGCAATCCTCCGGCAAAGCCACACGGCACACTCGCTGCGGGAAGCCCGGTCTGGTTACACCACGCGGTCAGCGCAGGTGCCGTACGCAGCCCGGCGGGCAGGCCCGGTACGGGCGGCGGACCACAGTGGAATGTTGGCGTGAGCAGCAGGTCGTAGCGCTGAAAGAAAGCCTTCATCGCCGCAGTGAGTGCATGCCGCGCAAGCAATGCGTCAGCAAACGTTGCGGTGTCCACCCGTTCACCTGCATCGGCAAGCGCCTTCAGTTCGGGATCGAGCAATGTCCGGTGCGCCGCCTCCATATGTCGGGCACGCTGCGCGAAGTACACCGACCACTGGACCGAATGCATGCGCCCATCGCCGTAATAGTCCGCAAGCGGCGTCACATCGCTTTCGACAACGTGCGCGCCAAGCGCCTCAAAGGCACTGGCTGCCTGCCTGACACACGCTTCGATGGCCGGCTCGATGCGCACGCCAGCGGGAGCCGCGCAGTACGCGATGCGAAGGCTCGCGACACCGTCGTCGAGCCCCACGCAGTAATCCGCCCAATAATCCGAACTGCTGGCGATGCCTGAATGCCGGTCGACGCCATCGTGCGTCATTACGCTGAGCATGAGCGCGGCATCGCGCACGTTGCACGCGATCGGTCCCAGCGTGGACAGCGCAGTCCATGACGCCGCTTTGCCGGCCGGTACGAGTGAGAACGTGGGCTTGAACCCGACCACACCGCTCCAACACGCAGGAATCCGAATTGACCCGCCTCCGTCGGTCGCGAGCGACAGCGGTCCCATCCCTAGCGCAACCGCCACCGCGGATCCACCACTGCTGCCCCCAGGCGAGAGCCGCGTATCCCACGGATTGCGGGTAGCCCCCGTCAGCGGACAATCGGTGACGATCTTGTTGCCAAACTCCGAGGTCGTAGTCTTGCCAAACGGTATGGCGCCCGCGCGGCGCAGCCTCGCCAAGGCCGGCGCGTCCTCACCTTCACGTTGCGGCGATGAGGTCAATGAGCCGTGACGCGTGGGAAAACCGGCTACCGCGACGAGATCCTTGACCGAGACTGGCACGCCATCGAGCGGACCGCGCGGCTCACCCTGCATCCACCGTCGCTCAGCGTCCCTAGCCGCTGACATCGCCCCTTCCTCGTCGATCGCGCAAAACGCATTGACGAGGAAATCGTGCTTTGTGACCTGATCCAGCACTGCGCACATGACCTCCACCGGCGAGAGTGTCCGCTGCCTGAAGCCGGCAACCAACTGACTTGCGTCGAGCCTGACAATGTCGTTCATTATGTATTCCTAAATTTTTGATGCATAAACCTTCTCGCGTAGGAGG
This sequence comes from Caballeronia sp. LjRoot29, assembly GCF_964252755.1. Taxonomy (NCBI): domain Bacteria; kingdom Pseudomonadati; phylum Pseudomonadota; class Betaproteobacteria; order Burkholderiales; family Burkholderiaceae; genus Caballeronia; species Caballeronia sp. LjRoot29. The sequence continues at coordinate 19,712 of NZ_CAXUPU020000024.1, forward strand.
ACCCCTCCTAGCCTTCACAGACCGGCGTGACCGGTCCAGTGGAGTCGAGGATCGAAAAACTGTTGTCGGCGAGTGCCTGACCGATTCGTGTCTGGCAGAGCACGTGGCCACCATCGTGGCTCACCCCGGTCCTGCCACGCGGCAGCGCGACAGAGAGAGCAGGCAGCGCGGCCTTGACGCGCTCCGCGTCTACACTCCCTGCCGACCTGACGGCCTCGGCGAATAGACGAATCCCCGCATAAGTGTTCTCCCCGTGCGGCAGCACGACGGCATAACGTCCCAGCCGAGGATCACGGGCATCGGCATAACGCGCGGTATAGCGTGTGAGGAACGCCTGGTTTTCCGGATTGTCGATGCTCATGAAGTAAGACGACACGCCGATCGTGCCGGTCGAGGCGTCCGTGGTCGCAATCGAGAGGGATTCGTGCGCAATGTCTGTCACGAGCAGCGGTTTCATTGCGAATGACCGGTACTGCTTCACGAACGTCACTGGGTCATCCCCGATGCTGTGCCACACGACCTGCGCGTTTAAGCTCGCGACACGCTGCAGGACCGCACCATAGTCGCGCGTGCCGAAGGGTAGCCAGTAGACATCAAGGAATTTCCCTCCGTGATGCGCCACTGCTGCCTGTAACTGCGGGATCAGCACCTTCCTGTTGCTGCCGATATCGGACACGACCGCGCAGACGGACCGTCCTCCGTCACGCATGAGCCATGCAATCAGCGGTTCGATCCGCTGGCTTGCGGTAAGGCCTGTCGTGAGCAGTCGCGGGTCACATCGTCCCTCGTCGAAATTCGGATAGACCACCAACTTTCGTGCGGCTCTTGCCGCCTGGAGAGCAGCTTCGCGCTCCGACGGAAGCACCATGCCCGTGATCATCGCGACGTCGTCATGCATGAAGAGCTGCCGCGCCTTCTCGAGTGTGACCGCGGTAGACATCTGGGTGTCCTCGACGCTCAGTTGCAAGGGGCGCCCAAGCAGTCCACCCGCGGCGTTGATCTCGTCCACGGCAAGTGCTGCGCAGTTACGGTTGGTCTGCCCCACGCGCGTCAGGGGACCGCTCAGCGGTGCAAGCACGCCGATCTTCAGCGGCTCGGCCGAGCGCGCGAACGGGGAGACGGCCGATGCAGCAAGGGACGCAGCCGCACCAAGCAGCACAGTTCGGGAAAAGTCACGACGGTTCATGGTTTTTTCTCACTCGATTTCACTGAACGTTTTCATGATGAAATTCCGGCGCATTGTCCGCGGCCGGGGAAAGATAGCGTGCGAGCGGGTGTTCGCCCGTATCGCCCGATCGCGGTTCAACGATGCCGGCATGCACGAGCCGGCCGTTGCTTAGCACGATGCAACGCTGGGCACTCTGCAGGACAAGCTCGAGGTTCTGCTCGACGAGGAGCACGGCGAGCTTTGAGCGGCGGCAGAGTTCGGGAATCACCTCGCCGATACGCTCCACCAGATTGGGCTGCACACCGTCGGAAGGCTCGTCTAGCAGGAGCAGTTTCGGACGGCCACACAGCGCGCGGGCGATGGCGAGAACCTGCTGCTCGCCACCCGAGAGCGTGCCGCCCTGCTGTGACAGGCGCGCCTTGAGCACCGGGAAGTAATCGAACACCTCATCGAGGATGCAGGCACCACCGGCGGCCTGCGTGCCCATGAGGAGGTTCTCGCGCACGGTCAGTTTCGGAAAGATCCAGCGTCCCTGCGGCACGAGTCCGATGCCCCGGCGTGCAATCTCATGCGTGCCCAAGCCCAAGACTGGGTGCCCGACGAAAGAGACCTCCCCGCTCACGCGCGGCAGCAACCCCATGATCGCCTTCACCAGTGTGGTCTTGCCCGCACCGTTGCAGCCGAGCACACCGACCACCTCGTTCTGTAGCACGTCGAGCGTGATGTTGCGAATCACATCCACGTCGCCGTATCCGGCGCACAGGTTTTCAATGCGCAGCATGGTTGCCCCCCCGTCCCAGATAGATGCGGCGGATCTCGTCGTCGTCCGCAATCTCGGCATACGACCCCCGTCGGACCACCTCTCCGCGGTGCATGACCCACGTCTCACATGCGAGAGACTGCACGAAGCCAAGATCGTGTTCGATGGCGAGTACCGCACATCGCTCGCGCAACCGGTGAATAAGGCCCACCAGCCGCTGTGCGTCCTTCGCGGACAGCCCGGCTGCAGGTTCGTCGAGCAGCAGCAAGGCGGGCTGGCACATGATGGCCATGCCTATTTCGAGCCACTGGCGCTCGCCGTGCGGCAGATGCGAGGCGAGCTCGTTCGACTGTGCGGACAGACCCACCTCCTCCAGCACCGCTTCGGGATCGGGCATCGGCGAAGCCCGGTAAGCCGCAACCCCGAGGCCAGCCACCACCAGGTTGTCGCGCACCGTCATCGTGAGGAAGGTGTTGGTGCCCTGGAACTTGCGTACCACGCCACGCCTGCAGAACGCGTACATCGGGCGGCCTGTCATCCGCTCGCCGCCGAGATACAGTTCGCCCGCACCTGAAGCGATTGCGCCTGAGAGCAGACCAACGAGCGTGCTCTTGCCGGCCCCGTTCGGACCGATCACACACAGCAGGTCGCGCGGCCCGATTGCGATATCTACGCCCGCCACGGCGTTGATTCCGCCAAACGCGCGCGACAGGCCGGTGCCCTGAAGAAAGTGGGCGTCCATTACCGTTCCTCCTGTGCGTGGCTCGCGCGGTGAAGCAGCGGCCTGTTCGATTTCGCTCTCAGAATGCGGCGTATAGCCGCTGCGAGACCACGGACTCGCAAGCCGTTAGGCATGAAGAGCACACAGGCGAGGAACAGGCCACCGAGGATCAGTGGCCAACCGTCCGTGCTGTAGCTCGCGATGGTCTGCTTAAGGAGCGTCAGAGCGACCGCGGCGACGACAGGGCCACCCGTTCCACCTCGCCCGCCAATGGCCACCCATAGAATGACCTCGGTCGCCAGCAGCGGCGAGAAAACGTCGGGCGCCACCACGCCCGAGCAGGACGCCATCAGGCCGCCGGCGATAGCCGCCAGCACTGCTGACACGACGAAAACAGACAGCAGATGAAACGAGGTGTGATACCCGCATGCCTTCGCCCGCCATTCATTGGTTGCGATCGCATCGAGCAGTTTGCCGTAGTGGCTGCGGCACACGAACCACGTTAGGGCTATCGCTCCGAGGAGCACCACGGCCACGGCGTACCAGGACGCGCGAGGCCCACTCAGATCAAATGCGTGACCGCCCTCACCCACCGACAGTCCGGAGATGCCGAGGATTCCCGTGTCTCCCCCGGTGACCGACTGCCAGCTGACGGCGAGCTGCTGCGCGACGATCAGCACAGCCAAGCTGATGATCGCAAAGAAGTGCAGCCTTACCCCCGCAAAGAGCAGGAAATAACCCACCACTGCGGCGACAACCGCAGCGCACAGTACCCCCGCAGCGAGTCCCGCCATGGGTGCCTGTCCAAACAGTACGGTCGCCACGGCAAATCCATACGCGCCGAGGCCGAGAAACGTGGTGTGCCCGAGCGTCAGCACCCCGGCGCGGCCCCAGAGCAGGTCATAACTCAACGCGAGAATCCCCATGACCAGCGCATCACGCGCGGTTGAAAGCAGCCAGGGGCCAACGAACAATGGCAGGATTGCTGCGGCTATCACCGCTGCACCCCACATCAGCAGGGGCGGAGCATCCTTGGGACCGAGAGCCGGCTGTGCGAGCCACAGACGCAAGCCGGTTGCGTGTTTTTCAGACATACGTTTTATCCTTTACCGAGAAGCTGATGGGCCGCGCTGAATCCCGGAATCAGGCCCTGCGGCCTGAACCGGATCACCACGATGGAGAGGACCAGCACCAGCGCCGATGCGAGCGAGGGATCGACGCGATAACCCAGCAGCGTCTCGGCCGTGCCGATGACTGCGCTGCCCAGGATGCTGCCCGCAATCGAGCCGATACCGCCCAGCACAATCACGAAGAAAGCCTTGGCGAGATAAGAGACGCCAAGATGCGATTCCACCGAAACCATAGGTGCAACGAGCACACCAGCGAGCGAGGCAAGCGCCGCGCCGCCACAGAACGCAATGCGATTCAGGCGTCGGGTGTCGATGCCAGTGGCCTCGGCCATCGCCGGGTGCTGGATCACGGCGCGCAACTGCATACCAAAGCGCGTGCGGGCAAAAAGCAGCCAGCACCCCGCTGTTACGATGAGTGCGACAACGATCACGAAGATCCGGTAGGCTGGATAGCTACCCCCAGGGACCGGAACCGCTCCGTCGAACGGCGCGTACACCAGCATCGGCTGCGTGCCGAAGATGAGTTCCAGTGCCTTCTGCAGGATCAGGCTGATCGCGTAGGTCGCGAGAAGGGTATCCAGTGGCCTGTCGTAGAGACACCGGATGATGAAACGCTCGAGGCACCATCCGAGGAGTGCACCGGTTAGCGGTGCCGCCAGCAATGCAACCCAGAACGCCTCCTTCCCAGCAACCGCCTGCACGACAGCCAGTGTGTAAGCGCCGATCGTGACCCACTCTGCATGTGCAAGGTTCACGATGTCCATCATGCCGAATACGATGGCAAGCCCAATCGCGATCATCGCAAGGATAGAGACGTAACTCAAAATATTCAGGATTACTACCATATTGACCTCTCAATTCAAGCAAAGCCCGAACACCGCCCGCGCCCAACTGGAGCCGCTCATTGCCGGTCGCGGCGCACGACGTGCGTAACATGTCGGATTTCTTTTACACACAAAATATTGTGAATTTTAGCTCAAATTTAACGAAATACACAATTTATTGTGAATTTTCAGATATGCGCTCCCCGATACTCGTTTCGCCCAGCTAAATCGAGTTCGTATGACCAAGGAAGCACTGCTCGAGGCACTCGGGAAGGAGATCCGCGCACGCCGCAAACTGAAGAAACTAACTCAGGCGGGTCTCGCTTTGCGTGCCAACATTCATCCAAACACCGTCTCATTCATCGAGCGGGCCGAGACGGTCGCCGGTGTCGACGCATTGATCGACATCGCCGACGCGCTCGGCACTGCGCTGTCACAACTGATCAGGGCCGCCGAGGATCGCGCCAGCCTTCGTTAGTTAGTTTGTCCCTAGGCCGCTGCCCGACAATGCACGACCGGGCTCCTTGCGGTTTTGCACATCCATCCTTCCGAATTAGCACAGTCGCTATACCGGCGACCCGTGACCGCCTGCTGCAGCCATTGCTTAACGCCGACAAGATCGCGTCACAACAGAATCCGAGACCACCGTTTCAGTGATATCTGTCGCGCCCCAGTTTTATGATCATAAAATTACGCCAGTATAAAATAAGCGTCAATACTATTTTTTACCTCGTTTACCCCAGATTTTTCCTTACACACTCGCCTTGACACAGCTGTTCGCTGCGCATATTGTCATTTAATGATGATAAATAAGGAAATGAGATGGATAGTCAACTCTGCGATCTGACTGTATGGGAACTGCACGCGCTCTTTGAAGCGGGGAGTGCTTCGCCGGTCGACGTCATGAAAGCCGTACTTCGTCGCGTTGAGCAACTCGACCCCGCCGTGAATGCGTTCTGCCGGATAGCCGAAAATGCACTCGACATGGCACGGGCGTCCGAGGCACGATGGCATCGCAAACGCCCCCTCGGCGCCCTCGACGGCGTGCCAGTTAGCATCAAGGACAACGTCGCCGTCTCGGGGCTTGCCACGCGATACGGCTCACGCGTCACGGCCGAAGTACCGGCGCCCCAGGACAGTCCGTGCGTGGCGAGACTTCGCGAGTCAGGCGCGATCTGCTTTGCCAAGACCACCCTGCCCGATTTTGCCCACAAGATCGTCACCGACAGTCCGCTCACGGGCGTGACACGCAATCCCTGGGATATAAAGCGCACGCCAGGCGGGAGCAGTGGCGGTGCCGCCGTCGCCGTCTCGCTCGGCATGGCGCCAGCGGCAATCGGCACCGACGGTGGCGGGTCCATCCGGATTCCCGCCGCTTTCACCGGCACGTTCGGCTTCAAACCAAGCTTTGGACGCGTCCCGCATGCCCCGCGCGGCCCGTTTGGCCTCTTAAGCCATATCGGCCCCGTGACCCGGTGCGTGGAAGATGCCGCGCGCATCCTGACTGTGATCAGCCGGCCTGACAGCCGCGACTGGTACGCCTTGCCGTTCGACGCGAGCGACTACGAACTGGGTCTTAAGTGCAAGCCGGCGCCCGGTGGTATCCGCATAGCGTACAGTCCGTCTCTCGGGCTTGGCATCACGCCGGAAGCTGCCATCCACGACGCGGTAATGCGAGCAGCCGATACCTTGCGTCAGCTCGGTGCGCGAGTCCAGCCAGACGACCCTCCTGGTATCGATCGCTGCAATGCAATCCACGCGACCCTCTGGCCGGCATGCTGCCGCCAGCTCACCGAAGGCATGGCCGACGGCGGTGCTGGACTCGATCCGTCATTGCGGGCCTACTCCGACGCGGGTGCCGGAATATCGCGCCAAGCGCTACTTGGCGCGCTGATCGAGAGGGGCGAGCTTGGCGCCGGCGTCAACGCATTCTTCGACCGTTACGACCTCGTGATCTGTCCGGTATATCCGCGCATAGCGATGCGACTCACCGAACTTCAGCGCGGTGACAAACTGTTCCCCCACTTCACCGCCTGGTGCAATCAGCTCGGGCTTCCCGCTGCCAGCCTCTATGCGGGTACAACGTCGGAAGGCCTGCCCATCGGCATACAGATCGTGGGAGGCCGCCACGCGGATGCACTCGTGCTCTGGGCAAGCCACATTCTCGAACTCGCCTTTGGAAGGGCCCCGTTTGCCGAGCTGGCACGTACACTTTCATTGTCCGTTGCTGGCGGTAAAGCGCGCTGAGACCCTGCGTCCGGCGAACATACGGACCTATCGGACGCGGGGCCCAATGTCATATCACGATCCTCCCTTCTTGCCCGCATGCAAACCAAGATCCGAATCCAGTACCAGCTTTTGCTGTAAAGCCGCATGAACCTTGCGAAGCTGCGCTTCCGCTTCTTCCATGTGCGCCGCCATGAGTTGTTCGACCTCGCTGGCGTCGCGCCGCTTTGCCGCATCCAGAATCGCCCGGTGAGCAGCGACGGTCTGCCGCCCGAACGCCTGGTATTCCTGCTGGGTGACGTTGCCCGCCACGATCACCAGACTGTGTAGCATCTGGTTGATGATCTGGCACACGCAGCGAAGGAATGCATTGGGATTAGCGGCCGCCAACACATCATGAAAGTGGATGTCCTCGTGTCGCTGGCCAAGCGCATGTTCGTGACTTGCGACAAACGGCTCGCACACTTCAACACTGCCTTCCAGCGCGTCCAGCTCCGCATCCGTCAGATACTCTACCGCGCCAGCCGCAAGTCGCGGCTCCAGCACTCGCCGGACAGCGTAAATGTCCTCCAGAGTCATGCTCTCGAAAAACAGATAGTTCTGCAGCGCCTGGAAAGCGCGGGTAAGCGGCACGCGGGTGATCGTGGCCCCGCCATCTGGACCCGTACTCAGACGCACGAGCCCCTGTACCTCCAAGGCCTTCAGCGCCTCACGTATGGAACCCCGACTAACGTTGAATATTTCCTGGAGCTCGGCTTCCTTGTTCAATCGCATGCCCGAGCGCAGCTTTCCATCGGTAATCGAGCTCTTGATGAGCTCGGCCACCCGATCTCCCCGCTTGGTCGTGCGGGGTCCCCTGCTGTCGGGTTGCAGCAACGGCTTTTTTGCTGTCGTCTGTTTTCGCGCTGCCATTCGTCACACCCGTGGTTGGCCAATCATCGTTCAATAGGGACATCATTATCGGTCATCTACTGGCGACATGGCCGACCTTACGCCACGTCACGCCGGCCCGCGCCCTCCTAAAGTTCGGGGGTGGCGATGCGACGCTCCTGCTCCTAGGCTCTAGACGAACGGCACGCGGGCAACTGCCCCGTGATTCCGGTGCACGTTACGCCTCGGCGCACGCGCGCCATTTTGGGAAACACGTCATGACTCAAGACGAACCGACGTCACAACAAGTCCATGCGATCGAGTACATCGGCAGAGCTCTCGCGGATCGGGGACTTGATCTCGAACGGCTCGCCAACAGCATGCGCGCCGTAAGTCGCGAATCGGACGCAACGGGCAAAATCGGAGGTCCTCCGTGGCGCTCAGATGACGTGCGAGCTCTGAATATGAACCTCGTGCCTGCAGACCACGGGGGCTGCCCGGCCCTCCAGTCCCTCGTGGCGCAGGCGACATTGATGGCTTACCTCGGCGAAGCCGACGCAAGCCTGGCGCTTGCTTTGCCGGGCCCGGGGCTCGCCATGCCACCTGTCGTCGCGCTCGCCTCGACGGAGCAGCGCGAACAGTTCTTGCGGCGATTCGAATCCGACGCGCCGCGCTGGGGAGCCTTTGCCATCACCGAGCCCGACTGTGGTTCCGACGCGACTGCCATGCGTACCAGCGCAATAAAGACCGGTCGTGGCTGGGTTCTGAACGGAACAAAGTGCTTTATCACGAACGGTGCGCGCGCCGACTGCGTGATCACGTTTGCAACGATCAACCGACAGATGGGCCGCTACGGTATCCGTGCATTCCTAGTGGACTGCAATACACCTGGATTCACGGTGTCGCGCATCGAGCGCATGGCTGGCCTGCGCGCGACCCAACTTGCCGTGCTCTCGTACACCGACTGCGAGCTCACCGATGACGCGATGCTCGCCCGCGGCGACGAAAAGCCGCTCGATGACGCATTCTCGGGTGCACAGCGGTCCTGGGACTACTTCAGGCCACTGCTTTCCGCAGTCATGGTCGGTACCTGTCGGCGAGTACGCACGGACCTTAAGGTCTGGCTCGATGCGGGCGGCACGCCCGCGAACAGGCATCGAGGCGTGGCCAGTGTGCAGGCGTCGCTGCTCGATATCGATCGCCAGATCACGGCTGCATGGTTGCTTTGTCACTGCACGGCCTGGAAGGCGGATCAAGGCATCGCAACGTCAATGGACTCCTCCATGACCAAAGCGTTCGCCTCGCGTGTGACCGCACGGGTGACGGGCGCTGCAATGGAGCTCGCTGGTATCGATGGCATCGCCGCCTGTCCGTCGCTTGAGCAGGGTTACCGGGATGCCAAGGCGTTCGACATCATGGAAGGTACCGGCGACCTGCAGCGACTCATGATTGCGCGGGCAGCGCAGCGATCGACGGCACGTTCGTGGGACATCACGGACGTGCCTGGAGACTGCTCCAGCGCGCCGGACAATTCCAACGCCCACAGATCCGGGCAGGAGACATCTCATGACGCATAACCCGCACGGCCCCAGATTCGAGGAAATCGCAGCCACCATCAGGTCATGCCTGCTGTCGGCGATCGGCAGCACGATGGCTGCCGACCTGATCGCGGACGACACGAACCTGTTCGATGTCGGCGTTGACTCCATGAACATGACAGACCTGCTTCTTCAACTCGAGCAGCGTTTTGGCTTCACGCTCGCGCCGGAGGATCTTTCTGCCGATCTGTTCATGCGTTTCGACAACCTCGTCTCCTTCGTTGAATCCCATGTCTGTCGCAACTAACCACGTTCGCGAGCGAGCATGCATCGCGGCCACCGCGCGGTACGTCCCGCAAGCGCGCGTGCAGCCCGACGTGACGTTTGAGCAGCCAGCGGACACGCCTTCATTGGCGCGGGAGACCGTCATGCGATCAGTTTATGCCGATACGCTGCGCTGGAGCCGCGAGGTGGCAGGCTCCGGTCCCGTCGATCATTCGTCGAAGTCGGTGCGCTTCGCCAGCGAGCCACATCACCTCCTCTCGGAAATGGCCTCAATGGTAGCGAGGGAAGCTATCCGGCGGCCCCCCGGGAAAGACAAACTCGCGCCGGATCAGATTATCGTCTGTGCGACAAGCTTCGAGCACGATCTCGCGCTCTCGTGCGCTGGTCGCCTACACAGCGAACTGGGATCGACGGGCGTGCCGTTCGCGATCGGACAGCTCCAGGGCGTGTCCTTCTTTCTTGCGCTGCAGATGGCGGCCGACATGATGGCCAGCGAGAAGCGCATGTCCACCACACTGATCGTCGCGGCTGAACGCTGGCTGCCGCCATTCTCCCGCCAGACAGGTTCGCTGGCCGCATTGGGTGATGGGGCGGCCGCCGTGTTGGTCAGGCGCCGGGCCGGACCCGGATGGCGCGTGCGCAGCGTTATGGTATGTACACCCTTCACCTCCGTTTCCACTCCGCCGCACGATGCCTTTATTGACGAAGCGGCTGTAGCCGAAGTTATCGGCGCGACGTGTACGCAGGCGGGCCTGAAACCCGCCGCCCTTGACTGGATCGTGCCTCCGCGTATCAACGCAACCCTGGCACGTGAGGTCAACGCACGGGCCCGACTGCCTGCCGAGCGAATGTGGTATCCGGACCCGGGGGACATCGGGTACCTGTGTGCCGCAGACGCGCCCGTGCAGCTCGACATGCTGTTGCAGTCGGTTGCTCCGGCGCACGGTCAACGCATCCTGCTTTGGTCTGTCGGCTTCCAGGGACAGGCCGCCTGCGCGATCCTCGAGTTTCGCGGGAGCTAGCGATGTCTGCGCCCCTGCCCGACTCCATGCTGTCCGTGTCCGGAATCGCGTTCAGCCTTCCGTCCCGCACGGTCGATGCGGCCACCTGGGCGAGTCGCTGCGGATTGCCCGAGGCGCGCGCGAGTGCATTGCTGCGCAACGGTGTGCAGCAATTCCACGATGCTGCAGCGCAGTCACCGGTCACCTTTGCATGCGAAGCGGTTGCCGCCCTGCTCGAAGACACCGGCGCGACACCGGCAAGCATCGATGCACTCGTGTACACGCACACAATCCAGAGCAGCGTCCTCGCACCGCCGGCCGGTACCGCGGCGTTCATTCAGTCCCGCATGGGACTGAATCGCGCACTCGCATTTTCGGTGATGCAGCAAAATTGCGTCTCGCCGATCGCCACCATCCGCATGCTGCGCGTGCTTACCGTCGCAGGTCTGCCCATCCAGCGGGCGATCGTTGTCTGCGCGGATGTGATCGGCTCGGGCTGCGATCATCTGCGCGCCATCCAGGACCTTGCGCTGCACAGCGACGGGGCGTGCGCAATCCTCCTGGAGCGTGGTACCGCCCGCAACTGCATTGTGGGGCTGCATCTTTATACGGACGGTCGCTACTTCCGCGGCACCGACGACGACCTGCAGCCCGTGTCGGATGACCGCTACTACTGGTCGGCATTCACGACGATGCGTGCGGCCCTGGCAGAGGCAGGCATCACGGCTAATGAACTCGTCCATGTCCTGCCTCACCACGTCAACCTCCCCGGATGGTCCCGCCTACTGACCATGCTCTCCGTACCCCAGGAGCACCTTTTCACCGCTAATTTCGGGCGCCTCGGCCACGTGTTCGGCGCAGACCCCTTCATCAACTTACACACCGCGCCAAACGGGCAACCGGGTTCCTGCTCCCTGCTGTTCTCCAGCGGACTTGCCGGCTGCTTTGGCGCGATGGTAATCCGCCACTGATTCTGACCTTCATTGCGACCCGGACATGAGAAACCTCCTTGACCTTGTGCAGTCAGCAGCACGCCGCACACCTGATGCGCAGGCGCTCGTTTGCGGCGATGTCCGTGTGACCTACGACGAACTGCTGCGGCGCAGCCACGCGTTCGGGCAAGCATTGTCTTCCCTCGACATGGCTCCAGGCGCGCGCGTCGCAATCTTTCTCGACAAACGTATTGAGACCGTTGTCTCGATGCTCGGCGCTTGCGCGGCGGGTTGCGTGTTCGTCCCGGTCAATCCGCTCCTGAAACCGAACCAGGTGGCTCACGTGCTTCGCGACAGTGGCGCCCGGTGCCTCGTGAGCACCGGATTGCGCGCCGGTCCCCTCGCTGCACAAGGTGTTGCGCCGGTAACCGATCTGATTCTCGTCGATGGGGTCGACCCGGCAGTTTCGGGCCCCGAGACCACGGTCCGCGTGCATCGCTGGCCGCGCGCCGAGACCGCCGGCCCCGACAATGCCCCGATCCCGGAATTGTCCGAAGCGACGATTGACAGCGACCTGGCCGCCCTTCTGTACACCTCCGGCTCGACAGGCCTGCCTAAGGGCGTGATGCTCAGCCACAGGAACCTGCTCGAAGGTGCCTGGAGCGTGGCCGACTATCTGCGTCACGAGCCGTCTGACCGCATCCTCGCCGTCCTGCCCCTGAGCTTCGATGCGGGGCTAAGCCAGCTGACTTCGGCTTGGTCCGCGGGCGCGACAGCGGTGCTTCTGAATTACCTCACCGCACATGATGTCGTCCTTACGTGCGAGCGGGAACACATCACCGCGATTACGGGTGTGCCGCCACTGTGGATGCAACTCGCAGCCGCGACGTGGCCGGACGGCCCGCGCAATACACTGCGCTACTTCGCGAACACCGGAGGTCGCCTGCCGCTGCCGGTACTGCAGAGACTCAGGGCGCTGTTTCCGCAGGCCGCACCCTTTCTGATGTACGGGCTGACCGAAGCGTTCCGTTCCACGTTTCTCGATCCAGCTCAAGTCGACCGGCGGCCCGACTCGATCGGCAAGGCCGTGCCCAATGCGCGGGTGCTCGTCGTCCGGGAGGACGGTTCGCCGTGCGCGCCCGATGAACCCGGCGAGCTGGTACACGTGGGCGCGTGCGTCACACTCGGTTACTGGAACGACGCCGCACGCAGCGCACAACGCTATCGCCCTTCGCCCGAAGCAAAAGCGGGTGGCACGCCGCGTGACGTGGCGGTCTGGTCCGGAGACCTCGTGCGGCGCGACAACGATGGTTTTCTCTATTTCATCGCGCGCAATGACGCCCAGATCAAGAGTTCGGGCTACCGGATCAGCCCGGAAGAAATCGAGGAAACGATCCACGCAAGCGGGCTAGTCGTGGAAGCGGTCGCCGTGGGTATCCCTGATGACGAGCTTGGCGAAGCTGTCGCGCTGCTCGTCGTCCTCGCAGGTGGCTCAGGTGTCGATAATCTGCGCGACTGGTGCATGCAGAGCCTGCCACGTTACATGGTCCCCCGAGACATCGTGAGCTGTGCGGAGATCCCACGCAATCCCAACGGGAAATTCGACCGGGTGGCGTTGCGCACAGGGCTTACCTCGTTTGAGCGCACTTCAGGGGAGAAATCATCGTGAGCCTGACTTTCATCCGGCGGCCTCTGGGCCTGCAATTCGGTGGCGTGGACGTGGGCCAGCTGGCCGACCGTGCCGGGCGCACACCGTTTTTCGCGTACGACCGCTCAGCGATCGATGCCCGCATCCGAGAACTGCGCAGCCTGCTGCCCTGCGGCATACACCTCCACTACTCGATCAAGGCGAATCCAATGCCCGCCGTGGTCCACTACCTCGCCGCGCGGGTCGACGGTTTCGATGTCGCTTCGGCACAGGAGATGGCGCTCGCGCTCGATGCCGGCACCACGCCAGGCGCAATCGGCTTTGCCGGGCCGGGCAAGTCTCACGACGACCTGCGACGTGCCATCGCCAGCGGGGTCAACGTGCACGTTGAATCACAAACCCAGCTGCAGCTCGTCACCGCGCTCGGATGGGAGCTCGGCGTGACGCCCAGCGTGGCGATCCGCGTCAATCCCGACTTTCAGGTCGCGCACAGTGGCATGCGCATGGGTGGCGGTGCGGCGCCCTTCGGCGTCGATGTCGACCAGGTGCCGGCGCTGCTGCGCGAACTCGAAGCGCGGGAAGTCGGACTCGCCGGCTTTCACATCTTCTGGGGCTCGCAGTGCTTGCACGCTGCGACCGTCATCGAGGCGCAACGCCAGAGTGTTGAACTCATCTTCCGGCTGGCCAGCGCTCTGCCCCAACCGCTGCGGTTTGTGAATCTTGGTGGCGGCTTTGGCATCCCCTACTTCCCGGGAGAAACACCACTCGACGTGAGGGCAGTCTGCGAGGCAATGCACGACTGGCTGCCACGGCTGTACGAACGTCTGCCCGAAACGACGCCGATCCTGGAGCTTGGCCGTTACCTGGTGGGTGAGGCGGGGATCTACGTATGCCGCGTGATCGACCGAAAGCTCTCGCGCGGCAAAACCTTCGTCATCACGGATGGCGGCATGCATCATCACCTGGCTGCCTCCGGCAACTTCGGTCAGGTCCTTCGCCGTAACTTTCCAGTCATCATCGGAAACCGTCCCGAGGGTGTGGCACGCGAACGCTGTCACGTGGTGGGCTGCCTGTGCACGCCGCTCGACCGTCTTGCGGACGACATTGAACTTCCCGAAGTCCATATCGGTGATTTCGTCGTGGTGCAACAGTCGGGCGCGTATGGGCGCTCGGCAAGCCCGCTACGTTTTCTCAGTCATCCCGAACCCGTCGAAATGCTCGTGTGAGCCCGCGACATCCGGAGAAACATCATGGCATCCCGTGAGTCCGTTGTGGCAGACCTGACACCACCATCCTGGGCACTCAGCGACGACCAGCGAGGGCTGGCTATGGCCGCAAGGCAGTTTGCACGCGAGCGCCTCGAGCCTTTGCTGGGCCGTCCGCTGGACCCTGCCCTGTGGAGCGAGAGCGTCAGGCTCGCGGCGACGCTCGACCTCGCGACGATGATCCTGCCGCAGCAGGCGGGGGGCATGGGAATCAGCCGCCACGACCTGGCACTTGTCGTTGAACAGTTCGCAGCGGGTCCGCTGGAACGCGCGGCGGAGCTGACCCTCAGCAGCCCCGCACTGCTGACGCTGCGCGAATACGATGCACTCGACCTGCTACCCGATCGGGATATCCAGCACTACTTTGACGGCACCACATCCATTGCGCTGGGTATCCCGGACGTCGATGCTTCGGGCCTCTGGGTATTGCGCCAACATCCAGCATCGCCCGCAATAATGATCCGCATGGACGATGAACGTCCGCAGCTCGTGCTCGCGACGATGCCTGGAGAGCCGAACACCCAAGGGGCCGCACCTGTTGCCATGCTCGGCGCGTTATACATCGAGCGATGCACAACCGTGCCCGCTGGCGACGCTCCCTTCCTCGGCGAGTTCAAGAACGCAAGCCACGTCAGCCGAGATCCGGTACGGCAATGGCTCGTCGATACAGCCGTCTACTTCGCCGCGCTGCTTTCTGGCGCCATGCAGCAGTGCATTGACTTCGCTCTTGCCTATAGCGTGACCCGACAGGCCTTCCGCAAGCCGATCGTCGCCCATCAACTTGTCGCTGCCCGGCTCGCCGACATGCTCATGTCCGCGCACACCATACACCTCGTTCTCCGCTCGGTTGCAGCGCAGGATACGCAGGCGCAGATCGCCCCCGTTTCGCACATGGCCCGCCACGTTGCCACCGAAGCGATGGACATTGCGCGGGACCTTGTGCAGCTTTGCGGTGGTCATGGCTACGTAGAAGGCCTCCCCCCGGCTGCACGGCTACTGACGGTGCCCTGGTTTGCGATGCTGTTGATGAAGGTCGAGGCCGCACTGCACACATTCACCGCGTCTGCGTGAGGCATTCACCAGCAGGAGATTCGACGTGAGCAGCGAAGATCAGGCACAACCAGAAGCGCACCAGACTGAAGGATCCCGCCAGACGGGCGGAGGATCCTGTTCGTGCTGGCTTCGTGAACCTACGAGCAACGATGTGAATGACATCGCGGCTTGGCTGGCCGATCCGGATATCAACCAGTGGTTCGATTTCGCTCAGGGCCGCCAGACGCTTCCCGTGCTCGCCGTGCAGCTCATGATCCAGAGCGGTCGACATCGCCTGCGGGTCTTCGGATGCGCGGGCGAGGAGGCCGCAAGCGGTCTTGTTGTCGCCAGCGATCTAGCACATGCATTCGGCACCGGCTCGTTCTGGGTACTTCGCGACAGCCGGCGGCCCGCCTCCAGGAACATGACGTTTGTCGCCTCCACCACGCTTCTGCGCGAGGCGTTCGCAACCGACCGGCTGCACTGCATTACCGCGTGGGCCGTGGACTGCAACGTGCGCTCGCGCCGCCTGCTCGAACGGATCGGCTTTCGCCTAATCGGGCTGCAGCGCGATTGCCACGTCATGCACGGATCGCGGTTTGGGCGCGTACTCTATGATTTGCTGCCAGTTGATCTCGCCAATGACTCCGGCTCGCCCGTGGGTGGCGCATGAACACGCCCATCATCACCGCATTAGCGACTTGGGTGCCAGACCCCATACCGCTGTCCCGATGGAGGGCGCTTGAGTCAGCACTGCGCGCGAGCGGGCATCCCGGTTGGGACGCATGGATGAGGTCCTGGCATCCCGACTACGGGCACTGGCTGGAGGCATGGCCGGGTGAGGAAAGCGCAGAGTCACTCCCTGTGCATTGCGATCTGCCACCACCCGACATGACCTGCGCGGTGCCGGTCGAAACTGAAACGGATCTTTCGGGACTCGCCGCAAGAGTGGCGAACGTGATCTGCGCCGCCCGCCCGCGCAGCGCACGCCCGGTCGATGTCGTTATGTTCTGCCATAGCAGTCCGGACGAACACGTTTCGGCCACGATTGCCGGACGGCTGTGTGCCGAAGTCGGTACCCCGTGCTTTCCTTTTTCGCTCTCGCAGCAATGTGGCGTGTCGCCGTTCACGGCATTGCGGCTTGCGTCCGACCTTTTCGTCGCTGAACCGGATGCCCACACGATACTGGTTGTCGCGGCGGAGAAGTGGCGCCCACCGTTTTCCAGAATATGCGCACCTGGTATCGTGCACGGTGACGCCGCAGGCGCCCTGCTCGTTGAAAGAAGCGCCCCCAACGCAAGTGGCTTGCAGTTGCTCGATGCTGCAGCTCGGCACGTTCCCGTTGACATCCACCACCGTGCAGGCGGATCCCCCGATGCCCGGACATTCACCCTGCTATCGATGATCGAGTCTGTGCTCGCGAGACACGGTCTTCGTCACGGTGAAATTGACGAGGTTGTCGGGCACCCGGGTATTCCTTCGCTCACGGACGCCGTATGCGAGCTGCTCGGCCGACCGGACACGGGAGTACAGCACAAACATTGGGTTCATCTCGGCGCCGCCGAATCCATCGTACGCCTTGCATACACGCTCAGCCGCGCCGCCTGTTGCGGGACACGCCGCGTGCTGCTGTGGGGCCACGGGATGGGCGGCTTTGTGGGCACAGCGCTGCTTGAAGCGCACGGCTCACCCTACCTCTATGAGCACGACGATTTCCGGTCCATCTCATGATTCCCGATCTCGGCATACCGCACGTCGCATTTCATCTTCCCCGACGCATCCACGACGTGCGGAACTGGGGAGAGCGAACCCGGCAGAAGACCGCCACCGTGCAGAACCTGATGCGAGCCGGGGTGCGTTACTACCGCAGCGCCGATGGGCAGAGCGCAATCGGACTTGCCGCCAGCGCAATCCAGCGCCTCTTGCTTGCCTCCGGTGTCTCACCTGGTGAAGTCGACTGCATCGTCTACGTGCATACGCTCCAGGGCAGCATTGCACCACCGCCGCAGTCGCTACCCGGCCTGCTCTGTGACCGGTTCGGTTTCACCAACGCCGAGGCCTTCTCGTTCGCGCAGCAACATTGCGCATCCGCCCTTGGTGCACTGCGTGTGATTCGCGCGATGTTCATCGCCCGGCCCCATCTGAAACGGGTCCTGCTCGTCGGCGCCGACGTCATGCCGATCGAATCGGAAAGAATAATGAAAGATGGGGGAATTCTGAGTGACGGCGCATTCGCGGTCATCGTTGAGCGCGGCGCTGCCGTGAACCGCCTGCTTGCGGTCGCGACGCACGCCAGCGGCCTGGGCTGGCGAGGGGTGCTGGCGAATGACGAACCGCGCCTGGCAGCGCAGAATTTCTTCAGCGCGCGCAGCCTGATCAGGCAGACAGTCCAACAGACACATTTCACACTGGACGACATCCAGCGCATCCTGCCTCACCATCTGGACCTGCCTGCGTGGCGCCGCCTGCTCGATTCGCTTCACATCCCGCAGGACCGACTGTTCGCGGAGAATTTTGCCCGCATCGGCCACGTCACCGTCAGCGATGCGTTCATCAATCTCGCCCAGTGTCATGACCTGGTGCCGGGCAGGCCGCTGCTGCTCTTTGCCCGGGGCGTCGGAGGGTTTTCAGCAGCAGCGTTGCTGGTCCATTAGGCCATCGTTAGGCCGGCTCGGCCCCCGCTTCGGTCCGCTTGCCCCACCTGCACCATTGGTATGGTTGTAGTCCCTTACATAATTCACTGCGCGGCAATCTGCAGACTATAATAAATGTGAATGCACTGGGGCGGGCGCATAGTACGTGTCGAGTTGGCCAATACCGGTGCCGCGACCTGCGGCAATCGTAGGCGGGCCTGTGACTGGTGACTCACTCCCGGAAACGTGTGTCGCATGAACCGCTCCGCCGTTGAGTACGGGCCTCGTTCTCATGTGGCACTTGGACTTCCATACTCTGTAGCGCAGCGCCGGGGTAGCGAACATGAAACACGTCTCTCGACGCCGTTCGACGGAGGGCCAGCGCAGGCCGTCACTCACATCTGATCGTCTGCAACCTGGCGCACCGGTCATGCGTCTTGCAAATGCCACTGACATTCCTTCCCTCGTCGAGTCTTTCGGCCATGCAGCTGGGAAACTCGGCTTCCCGCATTACGTGATTAGCCGCGTTACGCGAAGCCGTTCGAGCTGTACCCGGCAAACAGCGCTTGAGATGATTGGCTCACACTATCCTCAAGAGTGGGTGCGGCACTACGAAAGCCGGGATTATGCAGCCACCGACCCCGTTCATCGGGCTGCGTTCCTCCAGTCGGCTCCCTACCGGTGGCACGACATCATCGGGCTGAGCAAAGCCGAGCGTCGGCTACTTGACGAAGCCAGAGAGGCCGGACTACCCGCGGGAATCAGTATCCCGGCCCACCAGTGCGATGGCAGTATCCTGCTGTTCAACCTGTCCGGCTCTCTGCGTTCCGTCAACAATGCAAGCAACTCTCGGCTGGCATACCTGATCAGCGCACAGTTTCACTTCGAACTGCATCGCCTCGCACAAATACCTTCAAGAAGAGCGACACACCTGCTTACACCGCGTCAGCTCGAATGTCTGACCTGGGTCGCCCGGGGGAAAACCTCGGCCGAGATTGGCGAGATCCTTGGGTGCTCCCGCCATACCGTTGACTACCACATCGAAGAAGCAATGGAGGCACTCAACATCCGCAGCAGGACGGCCGCTGCAGTCCACGCGACCATACAGGGCATCATAAAACCCTAAATCTGTTTTTCCTGCGATTTTCACCGCACCTCCAACCCGTCGCCTTATAAGAGGCGCGCATCACTGCACGCCCGCGGCTACTCGTCGGCACCCTCCCAAAGCTCAGAGTTTCTGGCGCACAGACACGCTGATAGCGTCGTGTCAACGGCTGTCAACGCCTAACACGAGGGAGGAGCCCATGTCATACATCGTCGCCGGCAGGCTTGATGACCTGCCATCGGATATCCGTGAGCATCTCGGAATCTTTCGCCATAAGGTCTTTGTCCAGCGCCTGCACTGGGAAATACCCAGCGCGTCCCACGATACGACGAGCGAATGGGACAAATTCGACGGAGACGCTACGGTCCATCTAGTCGCACTGTCCGCAGACTACGCGGTGTGCGGGTGCGCGCGGCTCATACCCACCACAGGACCCTATCTGCTGCGTGAGGTCTTTCCGAAACTTGCAGGCCCAGATTCACTGCCGTCATTACCTTCGATATGGGAGATGTCGCGATTCGCCGGATCTGGACTGCCGGACCATCGAGCCGGCTCAACGTCGGGCATGTCGTTGTTTCCTTACGCCATGGCGCTCGCCCTCTCGTTCGGCGCGACACGCGTGATCGGCGTGGTCTCGCCTTCCGTTGCACGTCTGTACCGGCGCTTCGGGCTCGATCTGCGCGATATCGGCGTTGGCACCGCACCGGGCTACGGCAATATCGTTGCGTGCTCAATCGATCTGGACCCTGCCGCGTTCCACAAACTCCAGTGCGATCCAGTCACGCTTCTGAACTCGATCACCCGCTTCGGACAGCTCCCACTCGCAGATACCGGCATGCCGGGTCATTCGCATTCGACTGAAGCAAGCGCGGCGACGTGCCCCTCGCAATTTGGGACACCAGAACAGACCACACGCACGCGACAGTCTCGACAACCAGCCCCTGAGATCAGCGCATGCCTGCAGGGCGGCAATGGTGCCGATTGTCGGCCTCCTTCATCCAGTCCGGCCTGATTGCTGACGCATAGGCCTGCCCGCTGCGCGAAGCATCACCATTCCGCTGCGAACTCAAGCCCAGGCGCTCGTCGATCGCGTGCGCGACGGTCGCAGACTTCGGAGGATGATCGCAATCGCAGTCCGCCCAGAACGTACACATCGCATCGATCAGGACGGACAGTATCAACGTCATGTAGGGCAGTTTCACGGTGATGCCCTCCTCTGGGCGGTCACGAGCGAACTTGCCCCGATACTCCTGGAACTCGTTCACGGGCATCATGATCCGCAGGGCATCGAGTTCACGCTGCAGGCGATTTTCAAATGAGTAGTGAACGGTCGCCGAATGCGCAAGCGCCTTGCGCAGCTCGCAGAGCTGCCGGTCCTTCATCTCCATGCATCTGATGAGCCGACGGACTTCGGCTTCAGCCTGCTGCAAACGTTGATCAGGAGCAGCGTTCGCCGATAGCATGAGTGAGGCGCTTTCCATGCCAGTGCTTGTCCCTGCGTTGAGTTCTTTCATGATGTTCCCTGCCTCAAATGCGCATGCTTGTATCGTTCCGGCCGCACAACCGCGAGTCTCCGTCGCAAATCAATCGCGATGGCTAATCGCTGCGCAGTCGTCGGACTTCAGCCGCGTATCCTTTTTCGGTTTTATCAGACGAAATAACAACTACGAAAAAAGACAGGGTGTGCCGTATCGGAGTCAGCATGGAGATGCAGCAGGAGTGTCGAGAATTTTTAAACGCAGGAAGGTCGCCTCTCTTTGTTGATCTGGAGGCGAGAACACGAAACCTGAAAGAGAGATTTCGACCGTTGATGGGGTTGTCGTAAATACGCAACCAATATATGGAAATCGTACTTTCTGATTACTCGCAAGTTAGTAGGCGCGGTGTTTTTACGCGATGGCTCGGCAGCGCCGTGGATCGCAGCAACATCGATTTTCAGCATAAAAAAACCGCCTGGTCCTGCCTCATGGCAAGACCAGGCGGTCTTCAACATCTCCATAATCAGTCGCTAACTTACTTCTTAAAGTTAGCCACGCCGTCCGTGATTTCCTTATGCGCTGCGTCCACGCCTTGCCAGCCTTCGACCTTCACCCATTTGCCTTTCTCAAGCGCCTTGTAGTGCTCAAAGAAATGCTTGATCTGGTCTTTCAGATATTCCGGCACGTCATCGACCGTCTTCATGTGCGCCGTCATCGGGCAAATCTTGTCATGGGCAACAGCAACCAGCTTTGCATCGACACCCGATTCGTCCGTCATCTGCAGCATGCCCAATGCGCGTGCCCGAACCACGGATCCAGCCAGCAACGGGAACGGCGTAATCACCAGCACGTCGACGGGATCGCCGTCACCTGAAAGCGTCTGCGGAATGAAACCGTAATTCGCCGGGTAACGCATGCCGGTGCCGATAAAACGGTCGACCACGAGCAGGCCCATGTCTTTGTCCGCTTCGTACTTCACCGGATCGCTTTGCGCCGGGATTTCGATGATCACGTTGAAGTCCTGCGGAAGATCCTTACCTGCGGGTACGTTGTTAAAGCTCATATGCACTCTCTTCAAAGTGGAAATTCGGTGTCGGAGATAAACGTATCGGTACGCACCAACGCCGCATTTTGCTGCAACGCGACAACACGCGCGAAGCGCGAACGCCCTGACTGCAACGCTGCGTGGAAGTTTTACGTTTGGCCATGAAACGGCCCAATTGCGTCATTATAGCCAATCGAGGAGTGCGCTCCGCCGTTCGCGGCGAGCCGGGAAAACGGCGCAAAATAGGTTGTCGACAATGTGATCGCTAACGTAAATGACCTCAAACAAAGTGAATGAAGCGCCGCGCAATGAACTGACGCGACGGCGCGCCCCCTAACCAACAGCCACGGAGACAGGAGTCAGGCATGGAAGAGGCAAAGCATTTCATCGGCAACCAGCGGGTGGCGCCGGCAAGCCACGAGAGCATTCCCGTCATCGATCCGTCCGACGGCCAGGTCTTCGCGCAACTCGCGCGTGGCAACGCAGCCGATATCGACCGCGCGGTCCAGGCAGCACGCCACGCGTACGAAGGCTCGTGGGGCCACGCAAGCGCTGCCGATCGAGGGCGCGTGCTGTACCGGCTTTCGATGATCATCGCCGCCCATCAGGACGAACTGGCGCATCTCGAAGCACGAGACACCGGCAAACCCCTGAAGCAAGCCCACGCCGACGCAGCGGGCATCGCGCGGTATTTCGAGTTCTACGCAGGCGCCGCCGACAAGCTTCACGGCGAGACCTTGCCCTATCAAACCGGCTACACCGTCCTCACGATCCGCGAACCGCACGGCGTGACCGGACATATCGTGCCCTGGAACTACCCGTTGCAAATCTTCGGGCGCAGCGTCGGCGCGGCGCTCGCGGCCGGCAACGCGTGCGTCGTAAAGCCGGCGGAGGACGCGTGTTTATCGATACTGCGCATTGCCGAACTCGCCGCCGAAGCGGGCTTGCCGGAAGGCGCGCTGAACATCGTCACGGGGTATGGATACGAAGCCGGCGCGGCCCTGGCAAGACATCCGGGCATCGATCACATCTCGTTCACGGGATCGCCGGCAACGGGCGCGGCGGTGGTCAAGATGGCCGCCGATAACCACGTCCCCGTCACGCTCGAACTCGGCGGCAAGTCGCCGCAGATCGTTTTCGCCGATGCCGACTTGGACGCCGCCCTGCCCGTGCTTGTCTCGGCGATCGTGCAAAACGCGGGGCAGACGTGCTCGGCGGGCAGCCGCGTATTGATCGAGCGATCGGCGTACGAGCCGCTGCTCGAGCGGTTGTCGGCGGCGTTCAGCGCGTTGAAGGTGGGCCCCAGTAAGCTCGATCTCGATTGCGGTCCGCTGATCAGCGCGAAGCAGCAGCAACGCGTATGGGATTTTCTCTCCGATGCCCAACACGATGGCATCGCGATGGCCGCGCACGGCGAAGTGGTTTCTGAAGCGCCCGAAGCGGGCTTTTATCAGGCGCCGACGCTCTTGCGCGATGTCCCGCCGTCGCATCGGCTCGCTCGCGAGGAAGTGTTCGGCCCGGTGCTGTGCGCGATGCCCTTCGATGACGAAGCCGACGCGGTGAGGCTCGCCAACGGCACGGACTTCGGCCTGGTCGCGGGCGTCTGGACACGCGATGGCGGCAGGCAGATGCGCATTGCCCGCAAGGTGCGCTCAGGGCAAGTGTTCATCAATAACTACGGTGCGGGCGGCGGCGTGGAACTGCCGTTCGGCGGCGTCAAGCATTCGGGCCATGGCCGCGAAAAAGGCTTCGAAGCGTTGTATGGATTCACGGTGCTGAAAACCATCGCCATTAAACATGGTTAAGCAGTAAACACAGGAGAGGACATGAGACTGCAAGGCAAGACTGCGATTGTGACCGGCGGCGGATCGGGATTCGGCGAAGGTATTGCGAAGACGTTTGCGCGCGAAGGCGCGAACGTCGTGGTGAATGACCTCAACGGCGAGGCGGCCGAGCGCGTCGCGAGCGAGATTGCGGTGAGCGGCGGCAAGGCGATCGCGGTCCCCGGCGACGTGACAAAACAAGCCGACTGGCAAACGCTGTTCGACGCCGCCATCGAAGACTTCGGCAGCGTCCAGGTCGTGGTGAACAACGCGGGCACGACGCATCGAAACAAGCCGGTGATGGAAATTACCGAAGCCGAATTCGACCGCGTCTATGCGGTGAATGTGAAGAGCATCTACTTCAGCGTCGCGCAATTCGTGCCCTACTTCCGCAAGGTTGGCGGGGGATCGTTTATCAACATTGCATCGACGGCGGGCGTGCGGCCGCGGCCTGGTCTGATCTGGTACAACGGCAGCAAGGCGGCGGTGATTATCGCGAGCAAGGCGCTGGCGGTCGAGCTTGGGCCGGACCGGATTCGCGTCAACTGCATCAACCCGGTGATGGGCGAAACGGGTTTGCTCTCGGAGTTCATGGGCATGGAAGACACGCCCGCGAACCGTCAGAAGTTTCTCGCGACCATTCCGCTCGGCCGCCTTTCGACTCCGCAGGACATTGCGAATGCCGCGCTGTATCTTGCCTCCGATGACGCCGAGTTCATCACCGGCGTGGCGTTGGAAGTGGACGGCGGGCGCTGCGTTTGATCGTTCGAATTTCGCGCTTTTGAGCAACTTTCAAGCATGAGTGAAACGGTATCCGGTGCTTGCCGCCGGATGCCGATCATCGGTGTATTCCCCATAGAAAACAGATGGTTGCGGCTTGGAGCGAGCGGCTAAAATCGACAGCATATTTTCCCATCGATAAAAATAGTGAGGAGACAAAATGGCCAGTACTGCGGGTGATTTGCATCGACCCGGCGCGGGCGCGCCGCCCTCCGCGTTCGAAGCGGCGACGTATAAGAAGGTCGCGTGGCGGCTCTCGCCGTTGCTGCTGATCTGTTATGTGGTGGCATATCTGGATCGTGTGAACGTGGGCTTCGCGAAGCTGCAGATGTCGACGGATCTTGGTTTGAGCGATGCTGTTTACGGCTTCGGCGCGGGCATCTTTTTCTTCGGCTATTTCATCTTCGAGATTCCGAGCAACGTCATCTTGCACAAGGTCGGCGCGCGCGTGTGGATCGCGCGGATCATGATCACGTGGGGCATCATTTCGGCGCTGACGATGTTCATCACCACGCCTACGATGTTCTATGTCATGCGCTTCATTCTGGGCGTGGCCGAAGCGGGATTTTTCCCGGGCATCATTCTTTATCTCACGTACTGGTTTCCGGCTGAACGGCGCGGGCGCATGACCACGTTGTTCATGACGGCGATCGCGTTATCGGGGTTGATCGGTGGCCCAGTGTCGGGCTGGATCATGAAAAATTTCGATGGCGTCAACGGCTGGCATGCGTGGCAATGGCTGTTCTTGCTGGAGGGCATTCCATCCATCGTGGTCGGGATTGTCGTGTTCATCTTCATGGACGATGGCATTGCAAAAGCGAAGTGGCTGACGGTTGAAGAACGTGAGTTGCTGGAGCGAAATATTGCTAAGGACAACGTCGAGAAGGAAGACATGCCCGTGCTTGAGGTGCTCAAAAGCGGCCGGGTCTGGTTGATGAGCCTGACGTATTTCTCGTTCGTGATGGGGCTTTATGGCGTGAGCTTCTGGCTGCCGACGATTATCAAGGCGACCGGCGTGACCGATGCGCTGACTATCGGATTGTTGTCGGCGATTCCGTTTGGTGCGGCGGTGATCGGCATGCTGCTTGTTGCGCGTAGTGCCGATAAACGTGGCGAGCGGCGATGGCATATCGCGATTCCGGCGGTTGTGGGGGCGTTGGGGTTGGTGGTGTCGGTGGTGTGGTCGACGAATACGCCGATGGCCATGCTTGGGCTCACGTTGGCTACGATGGGAATTCTCACTACCTTGCCGCTGTTCTGGAGTTTGCCTACCGCGTTCTTGGCAGGAACCGGAGCTGCAGCCGGGATCGCGATGATCAATTCGCTCGGGAATCTGGCTGGGTTTTTGAGTCCTTATCTCGTGGGATGGTTAAAGCAAGTGACAGCATCGAACGCCAGCGGCATGTATATGCTCGCGGCATTTATGGTGCTGGGCGGGTTGCTAGCGTTGAGCGTGCCGAAGCGGGTGGTGAATCGATAAAACCTGCGTCGAGCATGGTTTGGCCCCGGATGCACTTGCATCCGGGGTGCCGCCGGCAAGAACGGCGCTCCGGCCGAATGACTGCTTAATCGGAGGCCATCTTGGGGTTAGTCAATCCTCGCCCCCACTTTAAATACCTCTCGCGAAAATATTGAATAGCGAAGCTGTCGTTGCGATACGAACCCGGAACTCGCATCTGGAAGTCGGGGCGAAACTCTGCCCGGCACGACCCACTGCTTATTTAGAAGGGTCCCGCGCTCCACCCCCAGGGTCCCGCGCTCCACCCCCACGCCTGACGCACCGCCACAAGGCGTCTCTTCCGCCTCTGCACCAAAAGTGCGCACCAGTATTAACCCCGCCATTCCCCCTCTCGCCCCGTCCCACCTTCAATCCCACCTTCCATCAGCACAAACCATCGATTGGCATAACCCTTGCAGTGTCCAACCCACTGACCCTCCGTCAGCGATATAAAAAAATCCACCAGACACCCGCCTCAAACAAACATATCGGCAAGGGGAAATACAATGAAACGACGCAGTCTCCTGAAGTTCGGCTCCATGTCGGGCGCGCTCGCGATTGCGGGTCAATTGCCAATTACAAAAGCGCAAGCCGCCGATACTGGACCGATTAAAGTCGGCGTTCTCCATTCACTCTCCGGAACAATGGCGATCTCGGAAACGTCGCTGAAAGACACTGCGCTGATGACCATCGCCCAGATCAATGCAAGCGGCGGCGTGCTCGGCCGTCAGCTCGAACCGGTCGTGGTCGATCCCGCATCGAACTGGCCGCTCTTCGCCGAAAAAGCCCGTCAACTGATCTCGCAAGACAAGGTTGCGGTGACGTTTGGCTGCTGGACATCGGTATCGCGCAAATCGGTGCTGCCGGTGTTCGAAGAACTCAACGGCCTGCTCTTCTACCCGGTGCAATACGAAGGCGAAGAAATGTCGCGCAACGTGTTCTACACGGGCGCAGCGCCTAACCAGCAAGCCATCCCCGCCACCGAATACCTGATGAGCAAGGAAGGCGGCGCCGCCAAGCGCTTCTTCCTGCTGGGCACCGACTACGTGTATCCGCGTACGACGAACAAGATCCTGCGCGCGTTCCTGCACTCCAAAGGCGTGAAGGACGACGACATTCAAGAGGTCTACACGCCGTTCGGCCACGCGGACTATCAGACCATCGTTGCAAACATCAAGACGTTCTCGCAAGGCGGCAAGACCTGCGTAATCTCGACGGTGAACGGCGATTCCAACGTGCCGTTCTATAAAGAGCTCGGCAACCAGGGCCTGAAAGCCACCGATGTGCCGGTCGTCGCGTTCTCGGTGGGCGAAGAGGAACTGCGCGGTATCGATACAAAACCGCTGGTCGGCAATCTGGCCGCATGGAACTACTTCATGTCGCTGAAGAACCCGGAGAATACGAAGTTCAAGGCGATGTTCGCCGACTGGGTGAAGAAGAACAACCTGCCGGGCGGCGACAAGCGTGTGACGAACGACCCGATGGAAGCGACCTTCGTCGGCATCCATATGTGGAAACAGGCGGCGGAAAAAGCGAAGAGCGTCGATGTCGACAAAATCCGCGTGGCCATGGTCGGGCAGAAGTTCGCGGCACCGTCTGGCTTCACGCTCGAGATGGACGGGAACCACCATCTGCACAAGCCGGTGATGATCGGTGAAGTGCGTGCGGACGGCCAGTTCAACGTCGTGTGGCGCACCAAGACCGCTATTCGCGCGCAACCGTGGAGCCCGTACATTCAGGGCAACGAAGGCAAGCCGGATGTCGTCAGTTCGATTCCGGATTTCCTGCGCCGCCGACGCGTGGCTTAAGGAGCTTGAGTGGCTTGGGCCTCGGCATCAAGCCTTGGTAAGTACCAACGTTGAAACATCGAACCGCCGCGCTCGAAGCACAAGAACAAGAGCGGCGGTTCGTACGAGTCCGGGCAGCACGCAACAGGCCACGCCCCGCTCCGCTCCACCTGACAGGCCATTCATGACTGATTCGATGCTTCGCTTCGCTCGCCGTGGCCTCTGCGCAATCCTGATTGCCTGCATGCCGATCGCCGCATTCGCGGCCCTGACAGCCGATGATCTCGCGCCACTTGCCGCTGACGACTTCGACGCGAAGTCAGCCGCCGTCGACAAGCTGATCGCTAACGCCGATGCCCCTTCTGTCGCGGTATTGAACGCGCTCTCCGATGGCTCGCTGGTCGCCACCGATGCCGGCAAAGTGCTGATCCAGACCGATGACGGCAACAAGGATCCGCTCACCAACAAAGTGGTGGAAGCGCCCGATGCGCAACCGGTCACATTAAACAATCTGCTGCGCTCGAAGGTATCGGGTGCGTTGTCGGGGTTGCAGCTGGCATCGCCGGATATTGCTGTGCGCCGCGCGGCTATCGACGAATTGCTGAAGAACGCCGATCCGTCTATCAAACCGCTCGTCGATAAAGCCCGCGCGAAAGAAACCGACCCAGCGCTCAAGAAGCGTCTCGATACGCTCTGGGCCACCACCGCATTACACGATACCGACGCCAACAAGCGCCTCGAAGCCGTCGAACTGGTCGCCGCGCGTCACGACCTGGATATGAACGAACTGCTGCGCCCGATCGTTGCGAAGAACGCGGACGGCACCTTCTCCGAACCCGATGCACGCGTGCGGGCCGCGGCGCAGGCAGGCATCGAAGAACTGAACTCGATACAACGACGCGGCGAGATTGTCGGCACGATCTTCGCGGGGTTGTCGCTCGGCAGCGTCCTGTTGCTCGCGGCGCTGGGCCTTGCGATCACATACGGATTGATCGGCGTGATCAACATGGCGCATGGCGAGTTCCTGATGATCGGCGCGTATGCCACGTATGTGGTCCAGAACCTCGTGCAGCACTACGCACCGGCCGCATTCAACTGGTATCCGCTGTTCGCCGTGCCGGTGTCGTTCGCGGCGGCGGCGGTCGTCGGCATCGTGCTTGAACGGTTGGTAATCAAACATCTCTACGGGCGTCCGCTCGAAACGCTGCTGACCACTTTCGGCATCAGCCTGATCCTGATCCAGGCCACGCGTACGATTTTCGGCGCGCAAAATGTGCAGGTGACGAACCCATCGTGGATGAGCGGCGGCGTCTCCGTCATGCAGAACCTGATCCTGCCGTACAACCGTCTCACCATTCTCGGCTTCTCGTTGGTCGTCGTGCTGCTCGCCTGGGTCGTGCTGACCAAGACACGCCTCGGCTTGTTCGTGCGCGCCGTCACGCAAAACCGCCGCATGGCGGCGTGCGTCGGCGTGAAGACCGCTCGCGTGGATTCCTATGCATTTGCGTTTGGCGCCGGCATCGCCGGGCTCGGCGGCTGTGCGCTCTCGCAGATCGGCAATATCGGACCGGATCTGGGGCAAAGCTACATCATCGATTCATTCATGACGGTCGTGCTTGGCGGTGTCGGACAACTGGCGGGAACAGTGATCGGCGGGTTTGGTCTCGGGCTTGTCAGCAAGACGATCGAGCCGTTCTGGGGCGCGGTGCTTGCGAAGATCGCGGTGCTCGTGCTGATCGTGTTGTTTATCCAGAAACGTCCTCAAGGCATGTTCGCCTTGAAGGGCCGAAGCGCCGAGGTTTGAGATGAATACACCCAACGTCTCCGCGAATCTCGACGTCGCGCCGCAGCCCGACGAGCAGGCAAAGCGCGAAGGTTTCGCGTTGGGCCTGCCGCCGCGCGCAGCTCTCCTTCCTCGCAACGGCTGGATTGCGCTGATCGCGTTCATCATTGCGATGGGTATCTACGTGCCGGTCGCGGCGCTGGTGCTGCCGGAGTCGAGCACGTTCCACTTAAGTGCTTATTCGATGACGCTTGTCGGCAAGCTCATGTGCTACGCGATAGGTGCATTGGCGCTTGATCTCGTCTGGGGATATTGTGGAATTCTAAGTCTCGGGCACGCGCTGTTCTTCGCGCTCGGCGGTTATGCGATGGGCATGTATCTGATGCGCTCGATTGGCCGCGAAGGGAACTATCAAAGCGATCTGCCGGACTTCATGGTGTTCCTCGACTGGCACAAGCTGCCCTGGTATTGGGAAGGCACCGAGCACCTCTGGTACGCGCTGTTGCTAGTGATCGTGGTGCCGGGTGTGCTTGCATGGATCTTTGGCTTCTTCACGTTCCGCTCGCGCGTTAAAGGCGTGTATTTGTCGATCATCACGCAAGCCATGACCTTCGCTGCGATGCTGCTGTTCTATCGCAACGAAACCGGCTTCGGCGGCAACAACGGTTTCACCGATTTCAAGCGTATCGCGGGCTTTCCGATCACGTCGGCGAGTACGCGCACGGTGCTGTTCATGATGACGCTGGGCGTGCTGATTCTTGCGTTTATCGCGGCACGGGCGATTGTGACGTCGAAGCTTGGGCGTGTGGTTACGGGTGTTCGCGATGGCGAAGCGCGGCTGATGTTTCTTGGCTATAGCCCGCTGTCGTACAAGCTTTTTATCTGGACCGTATCAGCAATTCTGTGCGGCATTGCGGGAGCGTTGTACGTGCCGCAAGTCGGCATCATCAACCCGAACGAGATGTCGCCGGGTAACTCTATCGAAATGGCGATCTGGGTCGCCGTGGGTGGGCGTGGAACCTTGATTGGGCCGATTATCGGTGCGTTCGCGGTGAACGGCGCGAAGAGCTTTTTTACGGCGAATTTCCCTGAATACTGGCTGTTCTTCCTGGGCTTGATCTTCACGCTCGTGCCCTTGCTTTTGCCAAACGGCATCATGGGTCTTATCGATATCGCGCTGCGCAAGAAGAAAGCCGGAGGACATCCCCATTGAACACATTAGCGAATGCGTACAACGCCTTGATCGTCGATCTGCCACCGCTGCCGGAGATCAACGAGCGTAACCAGAACGGCATCACGGGTCTGGGTCACGTGCTGGAACCGGGTGAGATCGATGTCTCGCACGGCACGATTCTGTACCTTGAAGATGTGACCGTGAGCTTCGATGGTTTTCGCGCGCTGAACAAGCTGACGCTGTCTATTGATGTAGGCGAACTGCGTTGCGTGATCGGGCCCAATGGCGCTGGCAAGACCACGATGATGGACGTCATTACGGGTAAGACGCGGCCGGATTCCGGCAAGGTTTTTCTTGGGCAGACGTTCGATCTCGCGCGCATGTCGGAGCCGGTCATTGCGCGTACGGGAATCGGGCGCAAGTTCCAGAAGCCGACTGTGTTCGAGAATCATCCGGTGTGGGAGAACCTCGAGCTCGCGATGAAAACCGACAAAGGGTGGCTTGCATCGCTCAGGTCGAAGCTGGATCGGCAAGCGCAAGCGCGCATTGAAGAAACGCTGGAGCTGATCCATCTCGAAGCCGATGCCACGCGTTATGCAGGCGAGTTGTCGCACGGTCAGAAGCAGCGGCTGGAGATTGGCATGTTGCTGATGCAGCAGCCGGCATTGCTTCTCCTTGATGAGCCGGCCGCCGGTATGACGGACCACGAGACGATGCAGCTTGCGGAATTGCTCAATAAGCTGCGCGGTACGTGTTCGATGATGGTTGTCGAGCATGATATGGAATTTGTCGCTGCGCTCTCAGGCGATACCGGACGCGTGACGGTGATGGCCGAAGGCAGCGAACTCGCGCACGGCACGCTTGACGAAGTGAAGCGCAACGAGAAAGTGATCGAGTCGTATCTTGGTCGTTGATCTGGCCACCCCGGGATTATAAAAATGCTCGAAGTCGATTCACTTAACCAGTTCTACGGCGGCAGCCACATCCTGCGCGATGTGAAGATGACCGTTCCCGATGGAAAGCTGACCGTTCTACTCGGCCGCAACGGCGTAGGCAAGACCACCCTGCTGCGTTGCCTGATGGGCGTAGTGCCGACCAAAAGCGGCACGATCTCCTGGCGCGGAGCAAAAATCTCCTCCATGCCGACTTACAAGCGCGTCGCAAGCGGCCTCGCCTACGTACCCCAAGGCCGCGACATCTTCGGCCGCCTGACCGTTGAAGAAAACCTGCTCGTCGGCGCGGCAAGCCGCAAAACGCCATCGAAGGTACCGGACCGGATCTACGAACTCTTCCCCGTGCTCAAAGACATGAAAAGCCGCCGCGGCGGCGATCTATCGGGCGGTCAGCAACAGCAACTTGCAATCGGCCGCGCGCTGATGAGCGAACCGCAACTGCTCATTCTCGATGAACCCACCGAGGGCATCCAGCCGTCCATCATCCAGGATATCGGGCGCACGTTGCGTCAACTCGTCGATGAAATGGGCATGACGGTATTGCTCGTCGAACAGTACTACGACTTCGCCCGGGAACTGGCGGACAGATATTGGGTCATGAGCCGCGGCGAAATCGTAGCCGGCGGCGCGGGCACGGACATGGAAGCAGAAGGCGTGCGGGAGTTGATCGCAGTCTGACGCTCGCCGTACTATTGGCGACTCGCTCTACTCCAGAAAGCCCCATGCATCACGAACCTATCGCTGCGCTGTTGCCCTCGACTGTCCCGGACCCTGACTCTGATTCCGGCGAGTGGCACGGCAAGCTCGAACTCGGCTTTACACATCAGCCTCCCGAACGCACCGCGCTCACGCATCGCAAGCATATGGGCCCGCTGCGCATGCAACGGCCCTTGTACCCCGAAGGCGATGCCATCTGCCACGCGGTCATCGTGCATCCGCCAGGCGGCGTGGCGGGCGGCGACCGGCTGGCAATCAATATCAACTTGGGCGAGCAAACGCACGCGGTCATCACGACGCCCGGCGCGACCAAGTGGTACAAGGCGAACGGCAAACTTGCCACGCAGCGCATTCATATCCGCGTCGACGCGAACGCAAAGCTCGACTGGCTGCCGCAGAACAACATCGTGTTCGAGTCATCAAATGTGGCGCTGGATTTCACGCTGACAATGGATGAATCGGCAACGGCTATCGGCTGGGACGCAATGCAGTTGGGCCGGCAAGCAGCGGGCGAACGATGGTCGGACGGCCGCCTGGTTTCCACCGCGCGGATCAAGGACAGCAAGGGCCGGTTGCGCTGGTTAGAACGCGCGCTGCTCAGCGCCCATGACCCTCTGCGGATCGCGCCACAAGGCCTTGCAGGCTTCCCCGCCTACGGCACGCTGTGGGCGCTCGGTGCGGGGTGCGACGACGCGCTGGCGGAGTCCCTGACATCGCGACTTCCGTTTAATGACACGCTGCGCGCCGCCGCTTCCTGCGTCGCGCCGGGTGTACTGATCATCCGTGCCGCCAGCCACTCGATGGAACCGCTCCAACAGTTGATGACCGAATGCTGGACCACGTTGCGCCCGCTGATTCATCGCGTCGATGCCAGGCCGTTGCGGCTTTGGACAACGTAGCCGGGTTATTCCTCATAAAATGCGCACCACAAAGGCGCACAATTAAGCCCGCGTTTTGTGCATCGCAACGGCATGTATCCCGCTCAAGCCCGTCCAGCAAGGCGCAAAAGCAATGGCACGACTCTCGCTTAAATCCCTTTCCGACGAGTGCGTCCATCAGTGACCATCAACGAGACGCACCGCGCCACACCGCGATCCAAGGAAAGAGAATCAAATGACCAACACGCTTCGCCGCCACGCGCTTCGCTCTGCAGTTGCCGCTCTCATCGCCCTCCCGGCGTTTGCTCTAATCCCGCTGACCGCCCAAGCCGATGCGCTCGATAACGTCACGAAAGCCGGCGTCCTGAAAGTGGCCGTGCCGGAGGATTACCCGCCGTTCGGCGCCGTCGGCGCAGACATGCAGCCGCAAGGTTATGACATCGACATGGCCGCGCTGCTCGCCAAGTCGCTCGGCGTGAAGCTGGAACTCGTACCGGTCAACAGCGCGAATCGCGTGCCGTATCTGACGACAAACAAAGTGGATCTCGTGATTTCGTCGCTGGGCAAGACGCCGGATCGCGAGAAGGTCATGGACTTCTCAGCGCCCTACGCGCCGTACTTCCAGGGCGTGTTCGGGCCCGCCAATGTCAAGGTCACCGGCCCCGCCGATCTCACCGGCAAGACGGTCGGCGCAACCCGCGGCGCGCTCGAAGAAATCGCGCTGACGCAAATGGCGCCGAACGCGACCATCAAGCGTTTCGAGGACAACAACGCGACCATCCAGGCATTCCTTTCCGGCCAGGTTGACCTGATCGCGGCGGGCAATATCGTGGCCGCAGCCATCCTTTCGAAGAATCCGCCGCGCCGTCCGGAACCGAAATTCATCATCAAGAACTCGCCGTGCTTCGTCGGCATGAACAAGAACGAACCGCGCTTGCTCGCTAAGGTCGATGCAGCTATCGCCCAGTCGAAAAAGGACGGCTCGCTCGAAGCGATGTCGGAGAAATGGTTCAAGGCGCCGTTGCCGGCCGGCCTGTAATCTCGCGCGTCACTCAACATCAAGCTTAAAAACAAAGCTCAAATAACAAGGCGCCGATTCAATGGCTTATCAACTCCAGTTCGGCGATCTCGGGCAGTACGCCGGCATGTTCGCGAGCGGCGCGGCAGTCACGCTTGGGCTGACCGCCGTGTCGACGGTGCTCGGCCTCGCGGTCGGCATACTCGGTGCAGCGGGCAAAGGCAGCAAGTATCGGGCGGTGCGTTCGTTCGTTGGCGGTTACGTGGAAGCGATCCGCAATACGCCTTTCATCGTGCAATTGTTCTTCGTGTTTTTCGGGCTGCCGGCGCTGGGTATTCGCATCGATGAATACGTAGCCGCCGTCCTCGCGATGACGCTCAATCTCGGCGCGTATTCGGTGGAGATCATCCGCTCGGGTATCGCGGCTGTGCCGAAGGGGCATCTTGAAGCGGCGGCGTCGCTTGCCATGACTCGCGGCGAGACGTTCAGGCATGTGGTCTTGCCGCAAGCCATCGCCAAGGTGTTCCCGGCGCTGACAAGCCAGATCGTGATCACGATGCTTGGCTCGGCGGTTGTATCGCAGATATCCGTCTCCGATCTCACCTATGCCGCAAGCTACATTCAGTCGCGCAATTTTCGCGCGTTCGAAACGTATTTCCTGATCACGGCCGCCTATCTCGTGATGGCGATCCTCTTGCGCTTCGTTCTCAACGAAGCAGGCAAACGACTGTTCGCCCGCAACCTGCGAGGCGCCCGATGATCGAATTTACGTTTGAACAGATCCTTACGAACCTGCTGCTCGCGGCGCGCTGGACCATCGTGCTGTCGATTGTTTCCTTCGTGGCCGGCGGGATCGTGGGCTTCGTGCTGCTCGTGATGCGCGTGTCGAGTTCACGGGTTTTGCGGACCATCGTGAAGGTTTACATCGAGATATTCCAGGGCACGCCGCTGCTGATGCAGCTGTTTCTCGTGTTCTTCGGTTTGCCGCTGCTCGGCATTGAAGTTCAGCCGTGGATTGCTGCAACGGTTGGACTTACGTTGTTCACCAGCGCCTATCTCGCCGAGATCTGGCGCGGCTGCGTCGAGGCTATTCCCAAGGGTCAATGGGAAGCATCGTCCAGTCTCGCGATGAATTATTTCGAGCAACTGCGTCATGTGATTCTTCCGCAAGCCACGCGCATCGCTATCGGCCCGACGGTCGGCTTCGGCGTGCAAGCCGTGAAGGACACGGCGCTGGTGTCGATCATCGGCTTCACCGAACTCACGAAAGCCGGCACGATGATTTCGAACGCGACGTTCAGGCCCTTCGTGGTCTACGGGCTCGTCGCCGTGATCTATTTCGTGATTTGTTATCCGCTTACCCGCACCGCGCGCACGCTCGAAAGGAAATGGAATGCCGCTCGTTGAAACGCAAAACCTCAAGAAGCAGTTCGGCGCAAACCAGGTCCTGAAGGGCATCGATTTTTCGGTGGAGTCGGGACAGGTGGTGGCAATCATCGGACGCAGCGGCTCAGGTAAAAGCACGCTGCTGCGGACCTTGAACGGACTGGAAAGTATCGACGAAGGGTCGATCGAAATCGACGGCGAGCACATGGACGCACGTCATGCGGATCTGCGTGCATTGCGCCTCAAGGTGGGCATGGTGTTCCAGCAGTACAACCTGTTTCCGCATCTGACCGCAGGACAGAACGTGATGCTCGCGCAGACGGTGGTGAAGAAGGTTCACAAGGCGAAGGCGCGCGCGACCGCTGAGCAAGTGCTTGAACGCGTGGGCCTCGGCGATAAATTCAACGCCTATCCCGAACAACTTTCAGGTGGACAGCAGCAGCGCGTGGCGATTGCACGGGCGCTTGCCATGAAGCCCTCGGTCCTGCTCTGCGATGAAATCACCTCCGCGCTCGACCCCGAACTCGTGGGTGAAGTATTGGCTGTTGTGGAAAGCCTCGCCGCCGACGGCATGACGCTCATCATGGTCACGCACGAGATGCGCTTTGCGCGCCGCGTGTCGAACAAGGTCGTCTTCATGCATCAGGGGCGCGTGTGGGAAAGCGGCACCCCGGAAGAGATCTTCGAGCGGCCGACGACCGTCGAGTTACAGAAGTTCATCCAATGAAATCGTAGGATAGCAATGCTAGGATTTCATATAACTTCAGCACTTCAAACAAGACACGCTCCGAACCCATGAAGCTCACTCACCGCGAAAAAGACAAGCTGCTGATCTTCACCGCCGCGCTGCTCGCCGAACGGCGTCGCGCACGCGGGCTGAAGCTGAACTATCCGGAGGCCATCGCGTTCATTTCGGCAGCGCTGATGGAAGCGGCGCGCGACGGCCGCACCGTCGCCGACGTGATGCACTACGGCACCACGCTGCTCACCCGCGACGACGTGATGGACGGCGTGCCGGAAATGATCCCGGACATCCAGATAGAAGCGACCTTCCCCGACGGCACCAAGCTCGTGACCGTCCATCATCCGATTCCCTGAAGGAGCCGCCCGTGATCCCTGGCGAATATCTGATCGACGATGGTGAACACGAACTCAACACGGGCCGCGAGACGGTGTCCGTGACGGTATCGAATACGGGTGACCGGCCCGTGCAGGTCGGCTCGCATTTTCATTTCTTCGAAGTCAACACGGCGCTCACCTTCGATCGCGACAACGCCCGAGGCTTCCGGCTGAACATTGCGTCAGGCACGGCCGTGCGCTTCGAACCCGGCCAGGAACGCACGGTTGAACTCGTGGCGCTTTCAGGCGATCGCAAGGTCTTCGGATTCAACGGCCTCGTGATGGGTCCGCTTTGATTTCACCTTCAGGATTACAAAAATGACGCTACGCATCGGACGCCGCGCTTACGCGGAGATGTTCGGCCCGACCACCGGCGACCGCGTGCGTCTCGCCGATACCGACCTGCTGATCGAAGTCGAACGCGACTTCACGACCTACGGCGAGGAGGTCAAGTTCGGCGGCGGCAAGGTGATCCGCGACGGCATGGGCCAGTCGCAACGCGTGCACGCCGACGTGGTGGATACGGTCGTGACGAACGCGCTGATCCTCGATCACTGGGGCATCGTGAAGGCGGATATCGGCATCAAGAACGGGCGGGTGTTTGCGATCGGCAAGGCGGGCAATCCGGATATCCAGCCGGGCGTGACCATAGCAATTGGCGCGGCGACCGAGGTGATTGCCGGTGAAGGGATGATCGTGACGGCGGGGGGTATCGACTCGCATATTCACTTCATCAGCCCGCAGCAAATTGATGAAGCATTGGCGTCCGGCATCACGACAATGCTCGGCGGCGGCACCGGTCCCGCAACGGGCACGAACGCCACGACCTGCACGCCGGGACCGTGGCATCTTGAACGCATGCTTCAAGCCGCCGATGGCTGGCCAGTGAACCTCGGCTTTCTCGGCAAGGGCAATGTGAGCCTGCCTGCCCCCGCGATCGAACAGATCAAGGCCGGCGCGATCGGGCTCAAGCTGCATGAAGACTGGGGCACGACGCCGGCTGCTATCGACAACTGTTTATCCGTTGCCGACGATACCGACACGCAAGTCGCCATTCACACGGACACGCTGAACGAAGCGGGTTTTGTGGAGACGACCGTGGCCGCGTTCAAGGGCCGCACGATCCACACGTATCACACCGAAGGCGCGGGCGGCGGCCATGCGCCGGACATCATCAAGGTCTGCGGCGAGTCGAACGTGCTGCCTTCTTCGACGAATCCTACGCGGCCGTACACCATCAACACGCTCGATGAACACCTCGACATGCTGATGGTCTGCCATCACCTGGATCCATCGATTGCTGAAGATATCGCGTTCGCCGAATCGCGGATTCGACGCGAAACCATTGCCGCCGAAGACATTCTTCATGACCTGGGCGCGTTGTCCATGTTGTCATCGGATTCGCAGGCGATGGGGCGTGTTGGCGAAGTCGTCATGCGCACGTGGCAGACCGCGCACAAGATGAAAACGCAGCGCGGCGCGTTGCCCGAAGACTCATCGCGTAACGACAATTTCCGCGCGAAACGCTACGTCGCCAAGTACACGATCAACCCGGCCATCACGCATGGCATCGCGCATGAAGTGGGTTCTGTCGAACCGGGCAAATGGGCCGATCTGGTGTTCTGGGAACCCGCGTTCTTTGGCGTGAAACCCGCCATGATCCTGAAGGGCGGCATGATCGCGGTCGCGCAGATGGGCGACCCGAACGCATCGATTCCCACGCCGCAGCCGGTGCATTATCGCGAGATGTTCGCGACACGCGGCGGTGCGTTGGGCAAGACCTCGCTGACGTTTGTATCGCAGATGGCGCTGGATGACGGCATCGGCGAACGGTACGGATTGAAGAAGCAAGTGGTCGCGGTGAAGAACTGCCGGAATATCTCGAAGGCCGACATGGTTCACAATGCGTACAGGCCGTTCATTACCGTCGATCCGGAAACGTATCAGGTGGTAGCCGACGGCCAGTTGCTCACCTGCGAGCCGGCAACCGTCTTGCCCATGGCGCAGCGCTACTTCCTTTTCTGATTGCCGAGACTCTATGCGCACGATCGATAAACGTATCGAAGCGAAACTTGCCGCACCGCTGATCAAACGCGCGCCGAGCTTGACCCTTGTCTTCGATGAGCGCTGCAAGAGCCGGTTGGCCGCGACACTGGATAACGGTGAGGAAATTGCGCTGGTGCTGCCGCGCGGCACGGTGCTGCGCGATGGCGACATGCTGGTCGCCGACGACGGCGGCCTGGTGCGCGTGATTGCCGCGCCGCAGGATGTGCTGGTTGTACACGCTCACGATCCCATTACGCTGACGCGTGCCGCCTATCACTTGGGCAATCGCCACACGCCGGTTGAAGTGACCGCGGGACAGTTGAAACTGGAAGCTGATCCCGTGCTCGAAGACATGCTCAAGCGCCTGGGCGCACACGTGGATCACGCGATGGCGCCGTTCCAACCGGAGACGGGCGCGTATGGCGGCGGTCACAAGCACGGGCATGACGAGACGTTTGTAGAGGACTACGCGCTCGCGCAAAAAGTCTTCGATGAACATCATGGACACGATCATGGTCATGCACATGGCGCAGGCCACGATCATGGCGACCATTCGCAGTGCTCGCATGGGCATGCGGACCATGGCGCTCATGATCACGCGCACGACCACGGCGATCACTCACAGTGCAGCCACGAAGGCCACAACCACAACCACGGTCATGCGCATCGCTGAGCTTACTGCGCTGCTGCATCTTGCGTCGCCGGCACTGCCTATCGGGGCGTTCAGTTACTCGCAGGGTCTTGAGTCGGCGATAGAACACGGCTTGATCCACGATGGCGACAGCGCTCGCGAATGGATCGCAAGCGGGCTGACCAACGTCCTCGCCCGCGGCGAGCTGCCCTTTCTCGCGCACCAGATGACTCGCTGGCGCGATCACGATGCAGCGGGCCTCGCCACTGCCGATGAAGAATTCCTCGCCAGCCGCGAGTCCGCCGAACTACGTCGCGAGACGCAGCAAATGGGCTGGTCGCTTGCCCAGTTGTGCACGCAACTTGAATGGGGCGATGCCGCGCGTTTAGCCACGTTAAACGCCATCAAGCCGATATCGCAGCCCACCGCATTCGCGTACGCCGCTTACGCTCACGATGCCGCCACTGACGCCGCCCTCGCCGCCTACGCATTCTCCTGGGTCGAAAACCAGGCCGCCGCCGCGCTAAAAGCGGTGCCACTGGGCCAGATCGCGGGGCAGCGGATCATCGTTGCGTTGCGCGTTGCCATCGATACCGCTGTGGAAAAAGCGCTCGATACGTCGCCGGATGAAATCAACACCTTCGCGCCGCAACTCGGCATTCTGTCGGCGCGCCACGAATCACAATATTCACGCTTGTTCCGCTCTTAAAACCATGAACGCACCTGTCTATTCCGCCGCTGCCCGCCGCTCCAAGAAACTGCCGCCCTTGCGCGTGGGCGTGGGAGGTCCGGTCGGTTCAGGCAAGACCACCTTGCTCGAAATGCTCTGCAAGGCGATGCGCGACAAATACGACCTCGTCGCGATCACCAACGACATCTACACTAAAGAAGATCAACGCCTGCTCACGGTCGCGGGCGCGTTGCCGGCCGAACGCATCATGGGCGTGGAAACGGGCGGCTGCCCGCACACGGCGATCCGCGAAGACGCATCCATCAACCTGGAAGCCGTCGACCAGATGATCGAGCGTTTCCCGGACGCGGATATCGTGTTCATCGAATCGGGTGGGGATAATCTGGCGGCCACCTTCAGCCCGGAATTATCGGATCTGACTATTTATGTGATCGATGTCGCCGGCGGCGAAAAAATCCCGCGCAAGGGCGGCCCGGGCATCACGAAGTCCGACCTGCTGGTGATCAACAAGATCGATCTTGCACCGTATGTAGGGGCAAATCTCGACATCATGGCCTCCGATGCCCGGAAGATGCGCGGAGAACGGCCATTTGTCATGTGTAACCTGAAGGCGCTGGAAGGCCTCGACGTGGTGGTTCGTTTTATCGAAAAGAAAGGGCTGCTGGCGGTCTGAGGGCAGGTTTCGGCGTGGGGGAGAAACTGTTCCCGGCCGATCGAGTGCGTTAGCATGTCGCCTTGCCCTTTTTTACGGCCATAGGCCCGCTTTTCGGAGACCTCTGATCGACAGCCCCAACACGCTCCTCATTCGCGACACCGCCGTGCGGCTCAACCCGTCGCCCGCAGCGTCCTCGACACCCATGGCGCAACCCTCCAAGCGCGTTGCCGTGCTGTTTCACATCGCGGATTTCAACGACGGCGGCATCGAATCGTCGTTGATCCAGTGGCTGCAGATCTATGACCGCGCGCGCTTCACGGTGACGCTGTCCGTGATGTTTTCGTCCCCCGCGTTCGAACAGCGCTTTCGCGCGCTGGTTCCCGCGGATGTCAGCGTCGAGATTCTCACCGATAAACCCTGGCTCAACCTGTTCCAGGCGCGTCGCTACGAGCATCGGCTGAGCAAGCTCGGCCGCGTCGGGCGCGATGTGTTCAACACGCTCGCCGTGCGCCCCTACGTGAAAGCGCGTGTGGCTGCGCTGGCGTTGCGTCACGACATTATCATCGACTTCGACATGTCGCTGCGTCGTCTGGCCGGCCGCTTCGGCGTGGCGTGGCTCGGCGTGAACCATTTCAGCTTCGATGCACGTTTGGGCGGCCGGCGCCGGAAAATGAAACGCCTGCTTGCGCAATACGGCCGATATGACGGCATTGCCGCGCTGAACCACCAAATGGCCGATGAAGCGCGCGAGTTGTTCGACGGCCATCTGCGCAATGTGTTTGTGCTGCCGAATGCGATCGATATCGACCGGATTCGCGAGAACGGCGCGTATGTGGAACCGCCGCCGTGTCCGGGGCCGTACATCGTTTCGGTCGCGCGGCTCGACGAGATCCAGAAGGATCACAGGACCTTGCTGCGCGCTTACGCACAGCTTCTCAGCACGCAAGGTGACGGTGAGTTGCCGGAAGACCTGGTGATTGTCGGGGACGGTGGATTTCGCGGCGAGCTGGAAGCGCTGGCCGTGGAACTGGGCGTGGGCAAGCGCGTGCATTTCACGGGGTATCGGAACAATCCGCATGCGGTCGTGGCGCACGCAAGCGCGCTGGTACTGAGCTCGCGCTATGAAGGCATGCCGATGGTGCTGCTCGAGGCGCTCGCGCTTGGCAAGCCGGTGATTTCAACCGATTGTCCGACGGGGCCGCGCGAGATTCTGGACGATGGCCGGTTCGGGTTGCTGGTTCCTATCGGCGATGTAGACGCCATGGCCGGGGCGCTGTCGCGGTTGTTATCGGACCATGCCCTGCGCGATGGTTTTACGCGTGAAGCGCTGGAACGGGCGCGGGCGTATGGCGTGGAGGCGAGCAATGAACGGTTTGTGGCGTGCGTGACGCGGATTCTGGAAGAGCGCGGTTAGGCACGCACCGCCCGGATCACTGCTCCTCGGCCTGCGTTCGCAACAAAGCCCCCAGCACCGCCACCGTCCTCTGCGTCGCCCCGCGATGCTTCGCCGCGAATGCCGACGCCGCTGCGCTCATGGCGAGCCGGCGGGGTTTATCGGAGAGAAGTTCTTGCAGGCCGCGCGCCAATGCCGCCGGATCGCTCACGCGCAATGCCGCGCCTTCGGTGATTGCATCGTTGGTCGCTTGCGTGAAGTTGAAGGTGTGCGGACCAATCAGCACCGGAACGCCCGCCGCACACGCCTCGATCAAATTCTGCCCGCCCAGCGGCAACAAGCTCCCCCCGATAAACGCCAGGTCCGATGCGGCGTAATACGCGCTCAGCTCGCCCATCGAATCGCCGAGCAGCACGTTGACGTCCGCAGGCAAAACCGGCGCGGCATCGACGCCTGAACCCGCTGCCGCCGCCTTTCCCGCCCACGCGGAGCGCCGGACGTAGGACTGCGCGGCGGCATCGATCAACACGGCCACTTCATCGAATCGCTGCGGATGGCGTGGCACCAGGATCAGCAACGCATCGGGCACGCGGGTCCGCAACGTGGTGAACGCCTGCAACACCAGCGCTTCCTCGCCCTCGCGCGTGCTCGCCGCGACCCAAACCGGGCGATCCCCAATTGCTGCGCGCCATGCGTGGCCGCGCGCGTAGAGTTCGGGCGGCGCGGCCATATCGAACTTCAGGTTGCCGAGCACCGCGACATTGCGTGCGCCCAGCGCGCTCAGGCGATCCGCATCGGACTGCGTTTGCGCCAGTACGCGCGTAAAACCGCCGAACACTTCGCGCGTTGCATTGCCGAATTTCGCCGCGCGCTTGAACGAGCGCGCCGACATCCGAGCATTGGTCAGCACCAGCGGGATATCGGCGCGTTTGCATTCATCGATGAGCGTTGGCCACACTTCCGTTTCCATCACGATGCCCAGCGACGGCCGCCATGCACGCAGGAACCGCCGCACGAGCGACGGTGAATCGTAGGGAAGATAGCTGCGCGAAATACGGTCGCCGTAAAGCTCCACGCCGGTCGCGCGGCCGCTTGGCGTCATGTGCGTCAGCAGGATGCGGGCATCAGGGTGGGCTTGCTGCAGCGCTTCGATCAGCGGCTGAGCCGCCCGCGTCTCGCCAACGGACACCGCATGCACCCAGATCAACGGTGCGAGGTCATCGGCCCGGCGAGCAGGACCAAATCCAAACCGTTCGCCGATATGTTCGCGATACCCACGCTCCCGCCGCGAGCGGATCAAGAGACGCAGCACGGCGAGCGGCGCGACGAGCCACCATAACGCGCGATACACGAGCCTCAGCATTGGCCGCCCTCGCGGCAAGCCGGCGACGATTGCTCATCGTGCACATGCACGTGCAACCCTGAGCCTGGCGCCTTCTTCCAACCGCCCGCGGCGCTCAAACCAGCGCCCTGCCTTTCAGGCGTTGCAGGATGCCGAGCGGCGCGCAGTCGGGCTGGGCCATGGCACTGACGGGGAGGAAGAAGGTTTGCTCGAGCATGTACTGGCCGGACATGACCGCGTGTGAGGTCTGATCGGAGAAACACACCCACACGCAACCGGGCGGAAACGGCATCTCCTGCTGCGGCGATTTCGCTTGATAGTCGAGATCGGCCTTCATTGCATCGTGCAAATTGAGCATCAGGTGGTCGTATTCGCTGCGCGGCGTCTTGGTGATATGCAGGAGATTCATGAGCCACGCCGCGCCGGGAACCGGGGCCTTGATAGCGGGCAGGAAGCGTTTTGCCATGTCCTCGAACGGCTCGCCGACGCGCCACACGCGCGGCGCGCCATCCGGGTTGACGTTGGTGAACACGCGCAGGATGCGCTCGCCATAATTCGGCCGCGACGGGAAGGCATCGACGTGAAGGCGGCTGTCGTCCTTGCGCCACGACGTCTCGCGCGTTTCCACGCGATGCAGCCGCAGGCTGGTCGGCGCGACCCTCAACTTGCCGCGATATTCGGGAAAGAGGCCGTCGATCAGCGATCGAGCGTTCGCCTGATATCGCGCGATCAACGCCCGGACGGCGGATTGCGTGACGGCGTCGCCGAGTACGCCCACGAGCGGGCCGCCGTTGGGCGCGAGGCTGATGTTCTTGCGCTCGGGGTCAGCCACTTTCGGGTCCAGAAGCGCCCGTTCGCCACCTTCGATGGCGAATGCCAAACGCGGGAAATACAGGACCTTGCCGCGCTCGACGCCGGCCAGCAACGCCTCGCGCGGCACGGAAAGCTGTTGGCCCTGCCAGTCGGCGGAGGCAACTTCAATAATTTGAGATTCAGTCATGTGCCTTCGATTTGTTTGGATGAGCGAGTGAACGGGCTCGATTTATCGTCG
This sequence comes from Caballeronia sp. LjRoot29, assembly GCF_964252755.1. Classification (NCBI taxonomy): domain Bacteria; kingdom Pseudomonadati; phylum Pseudomonadota; class Betaproteobacteria; order Burkholderiales; family Burkholderiaceae; genus Caballeronia; species Caballeronia sp. LjRoot29. The sequence goes on from NZ_CAXUPU020000024.1 coordinate 64,098, forward strand.
ATCGGCTGCATTTTTCGGCTGCAATCAACCTCGATTGGCTTCGATTGGCGTATCGAGGAAACGTCGCGCCCGGCGAGCGCGTTGCATTTTCGCTCAACCGCCTGAAAAACACGCCGCGTGAAAGGCTGGCCGTTGATGAACCTCAAACTGGACCTCAACCGCGGGTTTCGGCTTGCACTTCGTCGAACACGCCGGCGATTGAAGCCCATCCTTCGCACGGAAGCCGCTTCCTCACTCTATCCACTACCGCTGCCGATACCGCTACTGCGTCCACGCATCAAAGCAGGCCGAAGCTTGCGAGGACCGCTTTGACTTGCTGCAACGTCGGGTGCTGGTTTGCGCTACCCAGATTCACCACGCGCGGCGACCAGTAACCGCCGGTGCGCCAGGCGGTCGAGAAATTGTACAACTCGATGGTCGGTCGCTTCAGCGCCGCCGCGATGTGCACGAGCCCCGTGTCCACGCCGACCGTTGCTGCCGCGCCGTCGATCAGGCCGACCACTGCCGGCAGCGAGAGTTTGGGCAGCACGACGGCGGCGGCTCCAAATTCTTTCGCCAGTTTGTCGCTCGTTTGGCGTTCGGTCTCGCTGCCCCATGGAAGCACGATCGATACCCCGCGCCGGATCAGCGACTGGCCGAGTTCGATCCATGCGGTGTCGGGCCATTGTTTATCGGCGCGGGATGTGGCGTGGACGAAAACCACGTACGGCACGGGCAGGTTCAGCCCTGCCTCCGATAACGCCAGCGCGGCGCGGCGGGTATCGATGCCGAATTCGATCGCATCGGACGGTTGCGGGCGCGGATCGCTCAGCGCGGCGGCGACCAGTTGCCGGGTGCGCTCGACTACATGCGTGCGTGGTTCGATGGGGACGCGTTTGTCGTAGAAGAAGCGGACAGGCCATTCGTAGCCGGCGCCGTCGGTGCGGTTGCCTAGCCCGACCAGCTTGCCGCGGGCCCAGCTTGCGACCCATGCGGTTTTGATGAGTCCTTGGCAGTCGATGACGAGGTCGTATTTTTCGGCGGCCAGGGCGCGGCGAAAGCGTTGGATTTCGCGCCAGTTATCGAGCGAAAGGAGGCGTTTGCGCCAGCGCCGCAGGGAGAACGGGATGGCGCGGCGAACGCCGTCGACGAGTTCGACGAGATCCGCGAAGCTCTCTTCGACTAGCCAGTCGATCTGGGCATCGGGATGCAGGCGACGGATATCGGCGATAGCCGGCATGTTATGGACGACGTCGCCTAGGGACGACACCCGGACAATCAAGATCTTTTGCACGCTGGACACGGTGGGCGCCGTCGGATTGGACGGCGCGTGGACAATTTTGAGATGGGGCGGAGTTTACCGCTGGCGCTTGGGAATGGGGTGGTTTTTACGCTGGCGCTCAGTGTGAGGCTGCGCGGGTTGCCGGGCCAATAGTGCTTGCCCGAGAGCGTACGGCGCGAAGCATGGTCGTGTCAGTATTCCCGCGAGGAGGGGTTCACACAGCCGTGGCTCTGGCGAGCACCGTGCTTTTGGGGCATCTATGAATGAAAACTGCACTCCGTGGGCACTTAGGGTAGAGCGGCGAAAGCGTTTTCTTTGCTTCGTTTCTTTGTCGCTTTAGATAAGGAAACGACGTGTCCGCCACGCACTGTGGCTAACAATGATAAAGAAATTAGCCAATTCGTCGCCAACTCAGCAGAGCGCTAATTCCAGAACCTAGCAACTCCGCATCAACCCCACCACCACCTACGGAACCCTATCACCCCGGCCCACCCCAAGTCAGGACACCCTCAGAATGGCAGATTGGCGTCAGCCTTCTCCGCCAAAATCACCCGGCGAAAATCTTCCTGAATCCGCTTGAGCGCATCCTCGCTATCGGCTTCAAACCGCATCACCACCACCGGCGTGGTATTCGAAGACCGCGCGAGCCCGAAACCATCCGGATACTCCACCCGCAACCCATCGATAGTCAGCACATCGTCCGCACCCGTGAACTTCGCATTCTTCTGCATCTTCGCGATCAGTTCAAAATTCTCACCCTCATTCAGCTTCAGCTGCAACTCCGGCGTCGACAACGAATTCGGCAAATCATTGAGCAACTTGCTCGGATCAGCCACCCGCGACAGGATTTCAAGCAACCGCGCCCCGGTATACAGGCCGTCATCAAAGCCATACCAGCGATCCTTGAAAAACACGTGACCGCTCATCTCACCCGCCAACGGCGCACCCGTTTCCCGCAGCTTCGCCTTGACCAACGAATGCCCCGTCTTCCACATCACCGGCTCGCCGCCCTGGTCACGAACCCACTTAGCCAGATTCCGCGTGCACTTGACGTCATAAATGATCTGCCCACCCTTGTTGCGCGACAACACTTCCTGCGCAAACAACATCAACTGGCGATCCGGATAAATAATCTGCCCATCCTTCGTCACCACACCCAGACGGTCACCGTCGCCATCGAAGGCAAAACCAATCTCCGCATCCGTTTCCTTCAACGCCTTGATCACATCCTGCAGATTCTCCGCATGCGCCGGATCCGGATGGTGATTCGGGAACGTCCCATCGATGTCCGTGAACAACTCGACAATCTCGCATCCCAACGCCTTGAACAAACGCGGCGCCAGTTCGCCGGCAACACCGTTACCGGCATCGAGCACGATCTTCATCGGACGCACAGGCTTGATGTCGCTGACGATCCGGTCAAGGTAGACCTGCTGGATATCGTATTCGGTGTATGTGCCCTCGCCGCTCGTGAAGTCGTCATTCACAATGCGCTGATACAACGCCTGGATCTGGTCGCCATAGATCGCGGCGCCGCGCAGGACCATCTTGAAACCGTTGTAGTCGGGCGGATTGTGACTTCCCGTCACCACGATGCACGAATCCACGCTGCGCTCGCCTGAAGGCAACGCGAGCGGCACGCTGGCGCCGAAATAACCCACGGGCGTAGGCACCATGCCCAAGTCGACTACGTCCACGCCGGCTTCACGCAGCCCGTCTGCAAGCGCGCCAACCAACTCCGGACCTGACAGACGGCCATCACGGGCCACGACGACCGAGTCGCCGCCTTGCTTCCTGATCTCGCTGCCAAATGCGCGGCCGATCTTGCGCGCGACGCCGGCATCGACGGTTTTGCCCACGATCCCGCGAATGTCGTAAGCCTTGAAAATGGACTGAGTAACTGGTACTTGCGGTGACTGGCTCATGGAATGGCTACCTGACTAATAATTTAAATGGTTCCGGGGCATCCCGAAGCGTCCCGGGTCACGGAGACCCCTTGATACAGACCTGCGCCCAACAATAAAACCTGATTCGACTCTCCCGGCCTCGGTGCGGAAATAATTCGCGAATTGACTGACCCCACAACTCGGTGAGCTCGCCGCCTAACTCGCCCGACCACCTCGCCCAACGAACTCGCCTAACGCACGAGCGGAACTCGCCTAACGCACGAGCGGCCAGAAACGATACCGGACCAACACGCGAAAAATAACGAAAGAAATTCGTCGCGCACGGTCCCAATACTCGTCACGCCCGCTTCGAAGACTCCTTAGCGCCCCCTCGGCAAGCTTCGTCCACGCGTAGATCAAGCATCAACCACGCAGTTGCGCGCACTGTTCGCACCTATAATCGCAGTCTTTCCGCGCGGACCTGCGCAAATATTCTAATCCAATGCCCGGACGCTTTTTCACCGCAAAGTACAAACGTCGCACCGAATGGCGGAAAACCGCGCGTGGGTTGACGGGTCTCGACAGGGTCTGCCACGACGCCAAGGTAAGGATTGCCGCCAGCCCGGGCGCCTGTTTTACCGCAAGCGCCATGCCTATGGCTATTAAAACGTCAGGCGCCGTCCGCGGATGCTGAGCCGGATCAAGAACCCCGATGTCACCAAGGCGCTGGCGAATATCGTCTGGCTGGGTCTCGAACGGCTGACGCAGATCGCGGTCGCCATCGCCATCAGCGGACTGCTCGCCCGCTACTTCGGCCCCGATGTCTTCGGCAAATGGCAATACGCGAACACGCTGTTGCTCGTCCTGTCGCCCATCACCTGGGTCTGCGGCGCGGAAATCCTCGTGCCGACCATCGTTAATCGCCCGCCAGGCCAGCTCGGCACGGTTCTCGGCAGTGCATTTGTGCTGCGCATGGGCGTATCCGCGGCGGCCCTCATCCTGACGTGGATCGGCATTGCCGCAGGTTTCACCGATCCCCTCGTCGGCACGATGCTCGCCGGCCTTGCCGTGACCATGCTGTTCCGTGAACCGTTCGTCGGCGTGATCAACGCGTGGCTGCAAAGCATGACGTTCAGCAAACCGCAATTGCTGAGCAGCATGCTTACGGCGCTCGCCAAAGCCGCGCTGGTCTACGTGCTCGTGCGCGCAGCGGCAAGCCCGGCGAGCTTTGGCTGGTTGTGGGCGCTGGAAGCGGCGGTCATCGGCGGAGTGTTGATGCTGTATTACATGCATCGACACGGCGGCAAGCTCGGCTGGCACATCGACCGCTCGCTGTTCCGCCATTTCGCGAGCGCCGGCACGGTGTTCTGGCTCGGCCTCATTTGTATGTATCTATTCCTGAAGCTCGACCGGCTCATGCTCGAACGCCATATTTCGTTCGCCGATCTCGGCCGGTATTCCGCCGCGCAGCAACTCAACGAAAACTGGATCACGCTCGCGCTGATGCTCGCGCAGACGATTGCGCCGGCGTTCGTGTATCGCGTGCACGATGCGGCTCAACTGAAACGCAACGTCGGCCGCCTGATTGCGATGACGGCGGCGCTCATGATCGGCGGCGCAATCGTGCTCGACCTGCTCGCGGGTTTCATCATCTCGCGCGTGTTCGGGCCGGCTTACACCGAATCGATCAGCATTTTCCGCTGGGCGGTGTGGCTCTCGGTGCCGGCCGGTATTGAAGCGATCGGGAACCTCGTCGTGCTTAAATACCAGGCGAAATTCGTGTTGCTTGCGAAGTGGCTGCTGGCGCTGACGGTGGCTTTTGCCGTGAACCTGATCGCGATACCGCGCATGGGCAGCTACGGCGCGCTGATCGGGCTGGCAGCGGGATATCTCGCGGCGGCATCGGTCAATTTCTATTACATCCGCTTCAGGCTGCGGGTATGAGCACCTACTCACCTTCTCCGACGCTCGACGACGTCACCGTGCTGATCCCGGTGTTCAACGCGCAGCACGACCTGGAGCGCACGCTGGCGTCGCTCCGGGAGCGGGCGCCGGTGCGCGTGCTGATCGTCGATGACGGCAGCCTGCCGCCCATCGTCGCGCCGCCGGTGGCGAACCTCGTAATCGATGTGCTGCGCATGCCGCGCAACGGCGGTATCGAGCTGGCGCTGCAGACGGGCGTCGCCGCGCTGGCGGAACGCGGGGTCAAGTACGCGGCGCGCATTGATGCCGGCGATCTGGCAACGCCGTATCGGCTCGAAAAACAGCGCGCTTATATGGAAGCGCATCCAGACACGGCGGCCCTCGGCATGTGGACGCACGTGGTGAACACGGAGGGCGCGCCGCTGTTCGACCTTCGTCCGCCTGCCGAACCGGCCGCAATTCGCCGCGTCGTACTGCTGCGATCCTGCTTCTCCCATCCCACGATCATGCTGCGCGTCACCGACGTGATGAACGCCGGCAACTATCGCGCGGCGTATCGCGCGGCCGAGGATCTCGACCTGCTCCTGCGCCTGATGCAAGACCACGATTGCGCGAATCTGCCCGAGTTTGGCGTGTATTACGAACTGAACGAGCAAGGCATCAGCGCGACGAAACGGCGTACCCAAACGCTGTCCACGCTGCGGCTGCAACTGAAATACATGCGTTTGACGAACCTGCCGGACTGGCTCGGCGTGGCGAAGAATCTTGCGCATTTGATGCTGCCTTACGGCGCGTTGCGCGCTTTGAAAACACGCTTGTTTAACGCGTAACGCCGTACTTTTGCCTTCGATCTTTCATCCAGCGCCTGACATACCGTATCTGAAACTTATCGAATGAACGCTGAGAAATCCCGCCTTCGCATTGCCCTCGTCTGCAACACCGCGTGGGCGATCTACACCTACCGGCGCGGCTTGCTGCGGATGCTGATCGAACGCGGCGCGGAGGTCTCGGTGATCGCGCCGCGCGACCGGACCTTCGCGCCGCTCGAAGAAATGGGCTGCCGATGCGTGGAGCTGCCGGTATCGTCGAAAAGCACCAATCCCCGCGATGACCTGAAGACGCTCGCCGCGCTGTATCGGGAGTACCGGGCAACCCGGCCGCACATGGTGTTTCACTACACGATCAAACCGAACATCTACGGTTCGATCGCCGCAAAACTCGCGGGCGTTCCGTCCATTGCCGTCACCACGGGCCTCGGCTACGTATTCATCCAGAAGAGCCGGACGGCGAGTGTGGCGAAGCGGCTTTACCGGTTTGCGTTCCGGTTTCCGCGCGAAGTGTGGTTCCTGAATCAGGACGACCGGCAGGCGTTCATCGACCAGGAACTGCTGGTGCATCCAGAGCGTGCGCGTCTGCTGCACGGGGAAGGCGTCGATCTCGGCGACTACGCTTTTCAGCCGCTACCGCGCTCCAACCCGCAGACGGAAGGCTTTTTTTTCGTTTTAATTGGCCGTCTGCTGTGGGATAAAGGCGTCGCGGAATACGTCGATGCAGCCCGCCGGCTGCGCGAAAAATATCCGTACGCGCGGTTCCAGTTGCTCGGGCCCGTGGGCGTCGACAACCCCAGCGCCATCACGCTCGACGAAGTGCAGGCCTGGCAACGCGAAGGGGTCATCGACTATCTCGGCGAGGCGGAGGACGTCCGTGCGTTTATTGGCAATGCGGATTGCGTGGTGCTGCCGTCGTATCGCGAAGGCATCCCGCGGACCTTGATGGAGGCGTCGGCAATGGGCCGCCCGATTGTCGCCACCGATGTCCCCGGCTGCCGCGAAGTCGTCGAAAACGGCGTGACGGGCCTGCTCTGCGATGTAAAAAGCGCCGACAGCCTCGCGCAGCAACTCGAACGCCTGCTGCTGTCGAGCTACGCGGCGCGCGCTGAAATGGGCGCGGCGGGCCGTGCCAAGGTGGCGCGCGAATTCGACGAAAACGCGGTCATCGAGCGTTATAAAGGCACAATACGCGCGATTACCGGCGTTTCACTCTAAATCATCCTCCGGGAGCGTTATTCATGACTGGTCACACAAGCGCGAAGGGCACGATCCTCGTGACGGGCGGCGCCGGGTTTATCGGCTCGCATACTTGCGTCGAATTGCTCAATGCGGGTTACGGCGTTGTCGTGATCGACAACCTCGTGAACAGCAACGCTGAATCGCTGAAACGCGTGGAGCAGATTACCGGCAAGACGTTGGCATTCTACGAAGCCGATGTCCGCGATGAAACCACGCTCGCGCGCATTTTCGATGAACACGCGATCACCGGCGCGATCCATTTCGCCGCGTTGAAATCGGTGGGCGAATCGGTGGCGAAACCGATCGAGTATTACCGCAACAACATGGATAGCCTGCTCGTGCTGCTCGACACCATGCGCGCGCGTGGCGTGAAGAAGATCGTCTTCAGCTCGTCGGCGACGGTGTATGGCGTGCCGAAGAGCGTGCCTATCGATGAAAACTTCCCGCTGTCGGCAACGAACCCCTACGGGCAATCGAAGCTGATCGCCGAGCAGGTCTTGCGCGACTTGGAAATCTCCGATGCAGCGTGGCGCATTGCTACGTTGCGTTACTTCAATCCGGTCGGCGCGCATGAAAGCGGCTTGATCGGTGAAGATCCAGCGGGCGTACCGAACAACCTGATGCCGTATGTCGCGCAAGTGGCCGTGGGCAAGCTGGAGCGCCTGCGAATTTTCGGCAGTGATTACGCGACTCACGACGGCACCGGCGTGCGCGACTACATTCACGTGGTCGATCTGGCGCGTGGCCACATCAAGGCGCTCGACGCGCTGGAGTCGCTCGACAGCAGCTTTGTCGTGAACCTGGGCACCGGTCAGGGTTATAGCGTGCTGGACGTGGTGAAGGCGTTCGAAGCGGCGTCGGGCAAGCCCGTGCCGTATGAACTCGTCGCGCGGCGTCCGGGTGACATCGCCGAATGTTTCGCCGATCCGGCTGCTGCCGCGAAGCTGCTTGGCTGGCAAGCGGAACACGGCATCGAGCGGATGTGCGTCGATCATTGGCGCTGGCAGTCGCAGAACCCGCGGGGTTTTGCCTGACGTTCTGGTTCAGGCGCGGCCTGGTTTAACTTCAGTCCGCGCCTACGCGGCCCGGCCTGAAGCGTTCTTTTAGTGGCTCATTTTTCATGCTCAGTTTTGCGCTCGGTTTTCTCGTTTCGCTATTCATCACGCTGTTGATCGTGCGGTTTGCCCATTTGCACGAAGGGCTTTCCGGCGATAGCGATTTCGCCGGCGTGCAGAAGTTTCACGCGCGCTCCGTGCCTCGCATCGGCGGGGTCGGAATCCTCGTCGGGCTCGCCGTCTCTGCAGTGCAGCTTCGATGGACTTATCCCGTCGTATCGAGCGGAATTCTCGCCGTTGTTGCGTGCGGAATGCCGGCTTTCTTCTCCGGCCTCGTCGAAGACCTGACCAAGCGCGTCACGCCGGTCGTGCGCCTCGTTTGCACGATGGCCGCGGCCGCGCTTGCGTACTTTCTGCTGGGAATTGCGGTCACGCGTATCAGCGTTCCGCCGCTCGACTTCCTGCTGACCTACGGCGTGATCTCGTGTCTCGTGACCGTGATAGCGGTGGCGGCGTTGGCCAACGCGATCAATATCATCGACGGCTTCAACGGACTCGCGTCCATGGTCGCGTTCATGATGTTCGCGTCGCTGGCGTACGTGGCGTTCCAGGTTCACGACGCGGTGGTCTTGTCCGCCTCGCTGATCATGATGGGCGCGGTGATGGGCTTCTTCATCTGGAACTTCCCCGCCGGCCTGATTTTTCTCGGCGATGGCGGCGCGTATTTCATCGGCTTCATGCTCGCCGAATTGTCCATCATGCTCGTGATGCGCAATCGCGATGTCTCAGCGTGGTTCCCGGTGCTGCTGTTCATGTACCCGATCTTCGAGACATGTTTCTCGATCTATCGGAAGAAGTTTATTCGCGGGATCTCGCCCGGGATTCCCGATGGCGTGCATCTGCATATGCTGGTGTACAAGCGCTTGATGCGCTGGGCTGTCGGTGCGCAGAACGCGCGCGAAATCACGCGGCGCAACTCGCTGACGTCGCCGTATTTGTGGTTGCTGTGTCTGGTTGCCGTGATTCCCGCCACGCTGTTCTGGCGGCATACGCTGCATCTGTTCTGCTTTGTCGTGGTGTTTGCGTTCACCTACGTATGGCTGTACGTCAGCATCGTCCGGTTCAAATCGCCACGATGGATGGTGTTCCGGCGCGCTCATCCGGTGAAGAAATAACGCTTCCCGCGCCGGCCAGATGTGCCTGACCGGCGCGACTCTTTTTTAGCTCGATGCAAACGCGAGCAAGTCTGCGTTCACCTTGTCAGCCTCGACCACGCACATGCCGTGCGCGCCGCCCGGATACACCTTGAGCGTCGCATTCTTGACGATCTTCGCCGACAGTTTTCCGGCGGCGTCGATAGGTACGATCTGGTCGTCGTCGCCGTGCAGGATCAGCGTCGGGACATCGAATTTCTTCAAGTCTTCCGTGTAGTCGACTTCCGAGAATTCCTTGATACACAGGTAGTGCCCGAGGATCCCGCCCAACATTCCCTGCGCCCAGAAGTTGTCGATCACGCCTTGCGATTTCTTGGCGTTATCGCGGTTGTAGCCGAAGAACGGCAGCGCCAGATCCTTGTAGAACTGCGACCGGTCGGCGGCCACGCCTGCGCGGATTCCATCGAATACGTCTCTCGGCAAGCCGCCCGGGTTGGCTTCCGTCTTCAGCATGATCGGCGGCACGGCCCCAATCAATACAGCCTTCGATACCCGCCCGGTCCCATGCCGCCCGATATAACGCGCGACCTCGCCACCGCCCGTGGAATGGCCCACCAGCATGGCGTCCTTCACGTCGAGCGCGTCGAGCACCGCGGCCAGGTCGTCGGCGTAGGTGTCCATGTCGTTGCCCTGGCCCGGCTGGCCTGAACGCCCATGTCCCCGACGATCATGCGCGATTACCCGATAACCCTTCTGGACCATGAACAACATTTGAGCGTCCCACGCGTCGGCATCGAGCGGCCATCCGTGCGAGAACACCACTGTCTTGCCGGTACCCCAGTCCTTGTAGAAAATTTCCGTGCCGTCCTTCGTCTTGATCGTGCTCATCGAACGTGCTCCTTAAGGTGAGATAACGCGCTACGCCCGCTGACTGACACCTTCAGCGTGGGCGCAACGCGTGGGGTATGGCGGAGGTTCCTGCGCCTCCGCCGTGCAATCCTGCGCGCTTCATGCGAAGTTCTGGTGTTGCTCCAAGCTTCGATTGATCGTATGAAACGGCAAGAAAATGGATGAAGCAAATGGCTGAGAAGCCGGCTCAGAACACGGCTGTTATACAGGGTAGCCGACGAAAATGGCATCGCAAAGACTTGGCTGGAATCGTCCGATAAACGATGCGCGTCATCGCAGCCACGCGTCCCGCTTTTCCAATGCTCAGAGCCTGCTTTCTGCGTCCGGCGGTAAGCGAAATCCGTAGAAACACGCAAATCATCTAATTGCATTGGTCAATCTGGCTTATCGCGCCGGACAGCCAATGCTATAGCCGTTATTACCTGTCTTTCCCTGAAGAGTATTGAAAACTCCTGTTTTTACTCATTCGGAATGGCCAAAAACGCTGGAAGCATGGAATGCCCTATAGGTATAATTGCTTATGTCTGAAGATATCCTATTGCATCTGTACGGTGCCTTAATTATGGTGGGAGGGGAGCATCGATAAGTTCAGTTTATGAAATGACACGTCATATATTCACCTCCGTTTTTCGTCCGTCCTTCGTACAAATCATGCTACGGCGATTGAGCAACTTCTCGGCAGCGCTGCCAAGAGGTTATTGAAGTTCGTCTATAAAAAAGCAAACGATAAACAGTGCAAATAAACCAGCTTGGAGACCCACAATGAGCTCTCACACCGGCAATTCAATTTCAGATTCACCCGGTTTTTTTTCTAAAGAAGCAACCATCGCAAAACCTGGATTTTCGCGCTGGATGGTCCCACCCGCCGCGTTGGCAGTGCATCTTTGTATTGGTCAGGCCTACGCGTTTTCTGTTTTCAACGCGCCGCTCACGCGGGTGATCGGCATCACGCAATCCGCCCCGGACGACTGGTCGCTGACCACGCTTGGCTGGATCTTCTCGCTGGCCATCGTGTTTCTCGGGTTGTCGGCGGCATTTGCCGGCAAATGGCTGGAGAAGGTCGGGCCGCGGCGCACCATGTTTACGGCGGCCTGCTGCTTCGGCGGCGGTTTCCTGGTGGCGGCGCTCGGTATCCATTTGCATCAGATCGTGCTGGTCTACCTTGGCTACGGCGTGATTGGCGGGATCGGGCTGGGGCTCGGTTACGTGTCACCGGTGTCCACGCTGATCCGCTGGTTTCCTGACCGGCGCGGCATGGCGACCGGCATGGCGATCATGGGCTTCGGCGGCGGCGCAATGATCGCGGCGCCCGCCTCGGTCGCGTTGATGAACCACTTCAAGAGCGCAACCAGCAACGGCGTGACCGAGACCTTCGTGGTGTTGGGCATTGTCTATTTCATCTCGATGTCGATCGGCGCACTCGCCATCCGCGTCCCGCGTGCGAACTGGACGCCGGCAGGCTGGACGCCGCCGGTGACCAACGGCAACAAGATGATCACGCGCAATCACGTGCATATCGACCAGGCGTTGAAGACACCGCAGTTCTACCTGATCTGGCTGGTGCTGTTCCTCAACGTGACGGCCGGCATTGGCGTGTTGGGCCAAGCGTCGGTGATGATCCAGGAGAGCTTCAAGGCATCGATTACGGCGGCTGCGGCAGCCGGTTTCGTCGGCCTGCTTTCGCTCTTCAACATGGGTGGTCGTTTCGTGTGGGCATCAGCGTCGGACTGGATCGGGCGCAAGAACACCTACTTCGTTTTCTTTGTGCTCGGTGCTGTGCTGTACCTGCTGGTGCCGCAATTTGCGCAGAGCGGTAACGTTGCGCTTTTCGTGCTGTCGTATTGCGTGATTCTCTCCATGTACGGTGGCGGTTTTGCGACCGTCCCGGCGTATCTCGCCGATATGTTCGGCACGAAATTCGTGGGCGGCATTCACGGACGCTTGCTAACCGCGTGGGCTGCGGCCGGGATCGCCGGTCCCGTGCTGGTGAACTACATTCGCGCGTATGAAGTGGCGCATGGCGTGGTGAAAGCGGAGGCCTACACCACGACGCTGCACATTATGGCGGGACTGCTGGTGATCGGCTTTGTCTGCAATTTGTTGGTGAAGCGCGTGCATGAGAAACATCATATGAGCGCGACGGCACTCGCGGCGGATTGAGTCCACCGGATTGAGTCCACCGAATGAATCCACTGAACCTACTCAAACGTGCGGAGAATGCGATGAACACCAACACCAACCTGAACCGCGAACTGGACGCGCATCCGACCAACAAGCTGCTGCTCGGCGTGTTCTGGATCTACGCAATCGTGCCGCTTGCATGGGGCGTGATCAACACGCTCGTCCAGGCGAGCAAGTTGTTTCAATGAAGCCGAAGGTATCGGCGCGATTGCATTGCGTCGATTAAACGAAAACGCCGGCTCTGCAAAGCCGGCGTTTTTTATTCGGTTCTATTCTTTGATGGCTCGCACACCCTCTTGCGCGTGCCTGGGTTATCCCGGAATGCTTTCGTAGTTGTAGTAGCTGGTATAGGCGCTGCCCGACATCAGTTTCGATTGCGGTACATCGGTCAGCAAGATGCCCTTCATGCTCACGCCGCCGAGATTCAAGCGCTTCACGGTTTCGTTTATCTCCTCGACCTGATTGAATCCGTGCCGCACCACGAGCAAGCTCGTGCCGGCGTGCCGGCCGATCAGCGTGGAATCCGTGACAGCGAGGACCGGCGGCGTATCGATGATGACGAGGTCGTAGCGCAGCTTGAGATAATCCAGCACTTCCTGCATACGGTCGCTCATCAAGAGCTCCGACGGATGTACCGGCAACGAACCTTTCGTCAGCAAGTCCACGCCGGGCGACACGTCGTGCAGCAGCGCCGCTTCAATATCCGAGCCCATCAAGACGTCCGATAAACCCGGGGCGTGACGCACGCCGAAATGCGAGTGCACATCGCCGCGGCGCATATCCCCGTCGATCAGCAGGACACGTTTTCTCGTCGATGCAACGAGTGTCGCCAGATTCACCGAGACGAACGACTTGCCGGCATTCGGACGCGAACCCGTCAACATCAGCACGTTGTTGCGGGAATCGGCCATCTGCAATTGCAGCGAGGTGCGCAAGCCGCGCATCCCTTCGACCGCAGCGTCTTCCGGCGACGTCGAGGCGAGCACATGAAGCCCTTGAGTGCGCGTACTGACCTTCTGTTGCAGGTGAAGCTGCTGAGTGCTGCGCGGCACGATGGCGAACACCCGCACACCCACTGCGTCCTCGATTTCTTCCGGACGTTCGACACCGCCATATACCGACTTGCGGGCGAAGGCCAGGAGGACGCCCAGCATCAGTCCGCCAGCGGTGCTGAACAGTATTACCGTCAAGCGCTTGGGACGCACCGGGCTGTCGGGCGCTTCGGCAAAATCGACCACGCGTACGTTGCCCACCTGGCCGGCCTTCGCCATGCGCAGATCCTGGATCTTGTTCTGCAGATTGGCTAAGAGCTCAGTGTTGGCTCGGACATCACGCGACAGGCGCGCCGCGTCTTGCTCCGTATCCGGCAATACCGAAAAACTCTTTGTCACGGCTTCCTGCGCTTTCGTCACTGCGGCGATCTGCGCGTCGAGCGCAGCCACTGCCGGATAGCTCGACGTGAAGCGCTGCGAGAGTTCCGCGCGTTGCTGCTGCAGCCCAAGCAGTTTCGTCTTGTTGTCGACCGCCTGCTGCAGCAAGAGCCGGTTTCCTTCGGTCACGTCGACAACGCCTGAGGTGCTGCGAAACGTCTTGTAGCTTGCCTCGGCCGCATGCAGTTGTGCGCGCACCTGCGGCAGTTGCTGTTCCAGGAACGCAAGCGTCTTGCCGACTTCCGTGGACCGCGTATCGAGATCCTGCTGCACGAAACGACTGACGATATCGTTCACCGTCTTCGCGATCAGTTCGCTATCCTGACCTTCCAGGCTCATCTGGACAACGCCGGAATGCAACGCGGTTTCAACCACTGACAAGCGGCGTTGCAGTGCGGCCACCGTATCCAGCGTAGACGCCCGCGACAGCTCGAAGGTCGAACCGGGTGTGCCCGTCATCCTGTCGACTAGCAGCGTCACGTCACCGAACGCGCCCGCCCCTTTTGCTTCATGGCCTACCGTGCCGCGCAGGATCTCGACGCCGTCCGGGTCAGACAGTACATACTCGCCGGCGCCGGCGGCGGTCAGCGTCAAATTCTTGTTATAGAGATTTTTTGGCGTGTCGAATTTCGACACGGAGATGTCTTCGGCACCCGAGGCGAAGCTCGAGGTAAGGCTCGATAACCACGGAGCCAGCGGCTGGCCATCGCGTGTATGGAGCGAGTGGATGAAACCACCGATTGCGGCGCCAATCACCGGGAAGTAATGCGGGCGCGCCGAGATATCAAGATGCAGTTTCTTCACCGTGTCTTCAATGCTGGCTCTTGAGCGCAGCAACTCGATCTCGGCCGCCGTCGTCGAGCGCGAATTGGACATCTGCGAAGCTGCTGGCATTGCCGGCATCGCATTAGCATTGCCACCGCCATTGTCTTGCTGATTCGATTCGGTAACCTGAATAATCACGTCTGCCCTGTAGACAGGCGACGCGAAAAACGCATAGATAGCGCCGGCCAACCCACCAATGAGCGCGGCCACGACAATGATCCGCCAGCTTCTCACGATGGCCGCGAGATAGCCGGATAACCGGAATTTCCTACCCCTCGGCACTACGTCCGTATAGCGGCTTTCAAAGTTCATGGCCATTTTTTTATCGCTCACTCAAACGAACAATCGCCAACAATCGCGTCCGGCGCAGGCGCGCCGGACCTGACTAACAGGATTACTTGGTGAGAACTGCCGTGGTCAAGCCAGCGTTGATGGCCGGCAACAACAAATCAAGCACGCGGCTAGCCCGCACAAGTCCGCTGTTGTCCACATAAACCACGTCCTTCGGCTCAAGCGGAAACTGGTTCGCAAGGATCATCGACACAGGTGACTTTACGTCGAGGTGGTAGACCACCGGCTCGTCGCCGGGAATCTGGCGGATCACGAAGAGTTGCCGGGCGTCCGATGTGGTCTGACTCAGGCTGCCCGCTTGCGAGATCGCTTCGGCGAGCGAGAGCGTGCCATCCTTTTGCGGCGACACGGCCGTGGGCTTGACCACTTCGCCCATCACGTAGACCGTGTTTTCGTCACGCGCGTTCACGTGCAGCATGTCGCCTGGTTGCAGGATGATCTCAGAAGGATTCTTGCCGGTCTTGAGCATCTGCGCAATATTCACCGGGTAGCTCGTGCCGTTGCGGGTGATCGTGACGCGGCCCTGGTCGGCTGTCGGCATGAAGCCGCCAGCCCGGCCGACGGCCTCGGTGAGCGTCATCGGAATGTCATTGATCGCCTGCGCGCCCGGAGTGCGCACATCGCCGTCGATATACACTTGCGACGCACGATACGACTCCACGCGAACAGTCACCTGCGGCTTCACGAATACCTTGCTCAGCTCCGTATAGATCTCGCGCTGGATCTGCTCAGGCGTTTTGCCGGACGCGTGGATCGGCTTGTTGATATAGGGAAACTGAATGTCGCCCTCGCCGCCGACGACAAAGCCCGGCGCCGCATCGGCGGGCCGCGTGTTCTGAACACCCGTCTGGCCCAGTGCCGCGGCAAGTTCAGGGTGATCCCAGACCGTGATTTGCAGGACGTCGCCCGGTCCGACCTTGTAGCCGGTCGGCTTGGCGAACAGGTTGAGATTGGTCGTCGCCTGCGCGCTGCCCGTCTGAGCGGTACGGATCTGACGGATCAGCGTCAGGTCGATCTGCTTGACCGTCACCGGCACGTCGCTTGTCACGTCGCCGTTGTCCGCGGTGGTGACCGGCAGCGTAGGCGGCATCGCCATATGCTGGCCAGGTGCCCACGCACATGCGGAAAGCATGGCGGCGAGCAAAAGGGATAGGGCCACCCGCGTTGCCGGTACGCCATGGCTGTTCTTGTTCGGCATGAAAACGCCGGATTGTTTTTCGCTGTTCATGATGGTCGTCCTCTTACTTTCGGTAAGCATTAATGTGGCGTAAGCCTTTAAGGATCGTTGCGAAGATGATTTTCATATCAAGTCCGAAAGACCAGTTCCTGAGTACTACAGATCGTGCGCAACGCGTCCCCTCCATTTTGATCGGATCAGTCTTGCCCCAAGAGCCGTTGGCCAGGGCCTAGCCGTCATGCCTGCTTTGATGCGACAGCGGTGGATGCAACCTGCCAGGACCTTCCGGCAGTGCTCAACCGCAGCGGCCGTACTTGTCGTCGAAACGAACGATGTCGTCCTCGCCAAGGTAACTGCCGGACTGCACTTCAATGATCTCAAGCGGTACGCGACCCGGATTTTCCAATCGATGCAGCATGCCGAGCGGGATATAAGTCGATTCGTTTTCGCTCAGCAGAAACTCTTCTTCACCGCGCGTGACTCGCGCCGTACCGGACACAACAATCCAGTGCTCAGCCCGGTGGTGATGCATTTGCA
Organism: Caballeronia sp. LjRoot29; assembly: GCF_964252755.1. NCBI lineage: Bacteria > Pseudomonadati > Pseudomonadota > Betaproteobacteria > Burkholderiales > Burkholderiaceae > Caballeronia > Caballeronia sp. LjRoot29. The sequence continues at coordinate 80,856 of NZ_CAXUPU020000024.1, forward strand.
ACGAGAGCCGGCCGCCCGGATTCACCACGATGCGCTTCACCTGGAAACGCTCGCCGTGATCGATCGAGTCGTAAAAACCCCACGGACGCCGAACCTTTCTGTGGCAATCCGCTTCCGGCGCCTTCTCTTGCTTGATGCGCGCAACGAGGCCCTTGATGTCCTGGACCCGCGAGCGGTCGCACACGAGCACGGCGTCGTCGGTCTCCACCACGATCAGGTTCTCCGTGCCAACGCAGGCAACCAGGCGTCCACCTTCCGAGCGCGCGTAGGTCGCAGTTGCGCCTTCGAACATGACTCGACCACTTGCCACGTTGCCTGATTCGTCCTTGTGCTGTGCGTCCCACACCGCGTCCCACGAACCGAGATCCGACCAGCCGGCTTCCAGCGGAACGACCACACCTTTAAAGGGCGAATCGGCAGCCCCGAGATGTTCCATCACAGCGTAGTCGATGGAGTTCGACGGCGACTGGCTGAACTGCACTGCATCTGGTCGCAAGTATCCCCCAGACAAATCACCGTGTTCGTGCGACGCGACACATGCCGCGTACATATTTGGCTGAAGCCGTTCGAGCACGGCAAGCCACACCGACGCGCGCACGACGAAGATGCCGCTGTTCCACCAGTAGTTACCCGATGCGACGTATTGCGCCGCGAGCTCGGCGACCGGTTTTTCGACGAACCGGTCGATACCGTGCGCACCGTCAGCAAGCGGCTCGCCGAGACAGATATAGCCAAAGCCGGTATCGGGACGCGTGGGCGGAATACCGAGCGTCGCGATCTGTCCGCCTTGTGCATGACGCGCTGCGATGACAATTGAATGGTGCAGCGCCGCGAGATCCGCAATGGCATGATCCGCCGGCATGGCGACCAGGATGGCGTCTTGGCCGTCAGCGCATGCGGTCAACGCTGCAAGCGTCAGCGCCGGCGCTGTGTCGCGACGTACCGGCTCGACCACGATGCGCGCTGTCACGCCGCTTTCGCGAACTTGCTCGTCCGTTGCAACGCGATGCTCCTCGCCGCACACGATGACCGACTCCGCCACCACGTCCCACCCTTGCGGAAAACCCTTCATGCGCAACACGGTGGATTGCAGCAACGACTGGGGACCCATCACGCCGATGAGCTGCTTCGGGAACTGTTCGCGCGACATGGGCCACAGCCGCGTGCCCGAACCGCCCGCGAGGATAACCTGGACCAGGCGCCGGCAAGTCGTGGCGATTGCGGAGGGACTCGACACGCCGGTTACGTCGCCAAGGCGTTGCGTTACGTTGGTATCCATCTTAGTTATCCTATGTTCTGGTTGGCCCAAATGCCGGGCGCTGATGTTAGTGTCGATTGCCGAGCGTGGGCTCTTCAATTCGCATGTTCGTTCGCTATACCGTGACTAGGGCAATCACTGAGGCAATCAATGTCCTGTCTCGATTACTTGGGTCAGCCGGCGGTGTCGCCACGGCTTTGCATCCGGTATTCGGTCGGTGAAATCAAGAGCCGCCGGCGGAAAATCTTGGCCAGCCGGTCACCGTTACCCATGCCGCTGCGGCGAGCGATTTTATCCACTGGCAATTCGGAATCGGTAAGCAGGGTGCAGGCGACAGCAAGGCGCGCTTGCAACAGGTAATCTGACGGCGTGGTGCCCGTCTCAATCTTGAAACAACGCAGGAAATTGCGCTCACTCATGGCAGCCGCTTGTGCTGCATTCACTACTGAGATCGGCCGTTCGCAGTTGTCCTGCAGCCAGCGAGCCGCCGTGCGGATCTTGTCACCGGCAGACGCCGTGCCGTTGTCGCTTAACAGCGGCGCCAGCTTCGTGGTCCAACCTGGCATCAGGCGCTCCGCGACACCGCGAGCGATCTCGACACCAAGATCACGCTTGATCAGCAGAAGCGCGCCCTTCATCGATTCATAGCCATCGCTGGATTCGCTCCAAAGCTCCTGGCGCATCGGGCTCATCATCGGCGGGCCGATTTTCATCTGCGATACCCGGGCGTGGCCGATACCGGCAGCGTCCAGCACTTTGCGCCCCTCGGCGATTGACATGACCGAAGTCGTATTGGAACGCACGCGCTTTAGCCACTCCACGATCCGCTCGTCGCGCGCGGCGCTCTCGGCGCCCTTGCCTCCGGCCACGAACAGCGCGTCAAAGCCACCGTAGTGGCGTGCGTCGAGCCCGTCGGTCCAGACGCTCACCGAGGACGAGCAGGCTACATTGCCCCCGTCCGCGGAAAGAAACCGCACGTCGTAGGTCCAGTCGTTTCTCGCCTTCGATACCGCCAGTTCATTGGCTATATGAAAGACCTCTGCCACGAAGCCCGCGCTGAGCAGCGAAAAGCCGTCGAACAAAATAATTGCTATCCGGTGTACCTGAGCATTAAAGCTCGTAGTCACAGGCTGCGGCCGCCCCACGACAGCGTGTTCTACATTAGCGTATGGCATGGCGTTTCCCAGCAAATTTTAGCGAACCCATCACGGCCGCACATTGCGGTGCATCGTGGACATCGTTATAAGGATTTAGGCTGTCGTGACGGAATGTAGCGAGGATATTGCCGGAAAAATCTTGAGGTCGCTATTTCAAACCCACTCGATGCGTGTCCTTCCTATCATTCAAACGAAGATTATTGGCAATCATGCGCGTGGCGCCTAGGGATTCACGATCCTTTAGATCGAAACGGTTCACTAGAACAGCTGCCAATCCGAATCGAAAGTGGTTATAGAACGTCGTTGACGGAGATGTTGAAGGTCGTTGGTGATCCGGCCAAGACCGCTCGAAGCCCGTGTGACAACGCTTCTCCCGGCGTGCACGGGTCGTTGGCATAACAGAGACGGTGTGTTAGAGCGGAAATGTTGCATCTCTGAAACGCGGCACGGTTAAAAAAAGGCAAACGCAAGAAGCCGACGTATCCTCGTCGCACAAATTAATAAAACCTTCGGGCAATGTTGGCGAACGCACATGCGCTGTCGCAAAAATAGACGGTACAGGCGGGCGTTCACCCACGATCCTAAATTCATGAAATGCGCACGGACTGCGGGCGTGCAAGTATGACCATGTGGTTGATGACGCCAACACGGATAGCGATCTCCGTCGCTTGTGACCCAATGCAGCGCGCCCAAAGACAATTTCCCGTGAGCGTTTTATACCGGTACATCGTGTTGTCGATCAGCGAACATCGGCGGTAGCCACTGTTCTTCTTCCATTCGCCTCGGCCATCTCGCGCGATGTCGTCGATTGCCTCATTGCGCCAGCTTGCTCTGGGGTGCCCTCACGCCAAGGTTTCGCGCCTTCACGCGGCGCAATCGATGGCGTAGCGCCGCGCCCAGCGATCGCCTTATGGCACTGCTTTGTATCGTATGCAACGTCACCGCCTATCGTATCGATGGGCTTATCGGCAGGAATCTGGGCTAACAAACCGGACAATGCGCTGGCGTCGTCGACGTCTTGATGCGTCATCAGCGCGGCTCGTATCCGGCCCGTCTACGTCCAGCCCGAGATGGACCTTACGCCACGTGCGCCGCTTGGACTAGCCGTGCTTGCACGCCTTCCATTTCGCATACGCCGTAAAGCTTCACGCCCGTGCTATCGACAACCAGATGAACTGGGTCGCCGCTCGACATCTTGGGCAACGTCACCTGTAGTTCCTGTGCCCGGCGGCTTAGTGTCGTATAGTTGGGCACAACAGGTCCGCAAATGCGAGTTCACGAAGACTTTGCACAAAATTCTGAGCCCTCGAAGCGTCAAATGATAAACGTGCTTAAGCGTTAGCACGGCCTGAATCATGGCGTCCGAGTAGACCTGAGGTCTGCCGCGCTTGACCACTCTCGCTTCGCTACCACACATAAATTCGCTCTCCTCGATCCACATGGTCAAGCTGCCTCGTACGATCAGCCCTGCGTTGTACTCCGACCAGTTCGCGATTCGATAGATCCCTTTAGGCACGCGGCTCTTGCGTTTGTCCTTGCGCATCTTCCCGCCAAATATCGAGAATCTACGCGGTTCTTTCTCAAGTAACAGAGGCAGCCTCACGACCGTTGCGAGTAAACGCCACCCCCTGCAGCGATCGCTTTTGCAACAACCCCCCTCTACGGAGTGCCGCCAACATGAGCGCCGTTGGCCGCCATCTGCACTTGAGCATAGGCAGGTGGAATCACGGCAAGCATCACCCCAGCCGCTGACTTTAGAAACATTTTCGTTAGTTAACCTGAATTATATATAGTCAAGTGTTTTGATACGCGGGCTTTACTTTATTGAAACGGCCTGCCACCACAGTATCAACGGAGGTGGCCGTATTTGTGATTTGTTTTCCCTCAGCACTTATTGGAGTTGCTGAGCGCTCCTTCTAAAAAATTCGTTCTCCAGCGTCAACTGCCCTATCTTCGCGTGGAGCACATTCACGTCTATGGCGACGCACCCGAGCTCGCCTTACCCGCGTCGAACACGTCGGCAACTCGTTCCTTTGCGGCAAACCCGTCGCTACTCCCGCAGGACGCCTCTCACGTGGCGTTGGCGTCTCTTTGATCGGTCATCCATGACAAATTTCGTTGCCCGATTTTACCCGACACCGCTAACGCGACAGACCTCCGAAAGTTATGTGAGGTTTTTGATTCAAATATGATAACGATTTAAAGCAATAGTATGAATATTTTAGGTTTCGGGTCTTTTTACCAAAAATTTTCGGCATAAAAACCCTGGTATCTTCTGACGAAAAGAACAATTTCCCTAAAAAAGGTCAATATTACTTAACCCCCGAAAATATTTCGTATCGCAATGTAACGACGACTGATCAAAAATGTTTCATTGATGTAACATGAATTGTTGCCTGAAGACATAGATGCCTACGTGGCAGGCTCTACGATCAAGCACGTTTTACCGCGCGCTGACTCAGACTGCCAATGAAACACCCAGCAGCGCACCACAGATTCCGTTGCCTGTTCCAGTCTGATAACGCTTGATAAGTCGCCGTCCCCGTTATAGCAAAGTTATAGATTTGTGCGCGCCTTTCTGCGGATCCAAGTGAGACCCCGCACGAATTGAATTTTTAATTAGACCTGCCACTGGGACGAACCTTAGTACACCAAACGTATTCGGAGTCCAGATTGCAGCGGCCACCACCGAGCCGAGGGATGCAAGCGCGCGGTAGTTACGACCGATAAGCAGTCGATCTGAATTTTTCTTAATAAACACTTTCGTAGAAATCTCGAGAATGGAGAGAATTATTATGTTAGTACAACGTACTTATTTTCCAGCTATTGCGCTTTGCCTTTCACTAGCCGCCTGCGGTGGTGGCGGTAGCAGCAGCGATCCCAGCAGCACTGCGGCGGCGGCCGTCGACCCCACCTCCGTGGTCAACATTCAAAAGCACCCGGCGTCGGTCAGCGGCACCGCTATTCCGCCCGCAACCTCGATCAGCGATTCGTCGGGTGCGGTCTGGACGCTCAAGAGCGGCGTGGTCTATCGCGCAAGCGTGGCGGCTGGCTTCACGGATCAGGTGACCTTGCTGTTGTGGTACGCAGGCGTGATTTATCAAGAGAACGTCAATCACCAGTGGTGGAAATGGCAGAACAACGGCTGGGTCGCGTCTTCCGATCCGCGCCCCGTCGTGCCGCCCGTCGTGACGCCGCCCGTCGTGACGCCGCCGGTCGTCACGCCTCCGGTTGTCACGCCTCCGGTTGTCACACCCCCGGTGGCGACTTCGGCCATCCCGTTCTACGGCACCAACGGCCACTACGTGCAAGGCGGCTACTCACTCACCGTGCCGCTCGCGACTCAATCTGCATCGCTCGCCGATCTGGGTCTAAAAAGTTTCCGACAGGACATGTATTCAGACTCGCAAATCGACACGATTGCATCGACCGTGATATCTGGCTTAGGGAAGGGGGTCCAGGTGTTGCCGCTCGTCATCGCTTACCCTTGGAATGACCCAGCAGCTAACGGAAACCCGACGGAGGCAACAGCGTACGCCTACGCCTATGGCATGGCGGCGCATGCGGCGACGAAGTTTGCAGGTATCCCAGTGGTCGAGTTCGGCAATGAATATGACTTGGACGGCCATAACAAGGCTTTAACGAACGACGGCGTGAATGTCTCGGACTACGATAATTCCACGTGGCCGATCTGGCGTGGTGCGATGCGTGGTGCATACGACGGCTGGCGCTCGGTCGATACGGCAGGTGTGACCAAGATTATCAATACGGCGTCCGCCGGATACCTCCACCTCGGCTGGTATAAGGGAATGTTGACCGGCACTCAGCCGGACGGCTCGACCGGGCATCCCGTGGTCAAGACCGACATCATCCAGCTTCACTGGTATTCGGATGGCGGCGACTTTGAAGCTGCAAACAACCCCAGCAATGGCCAGGTCTACAACGTACTGGCACAGCTGAAGGCAGCCTACAACCTGCCGATCATGTTCACTGAAATTGGCGTCAACATGGATTTCAGCGCGGCTCAGGGACAGGCGTATATCAACAAGACAATTCCTGAACTTGTCGCTGCAAAGGCCACGTACAACGTGATCGGCTTCAACTGGTACGAGCTTTTCGACGATACCAACATCGGTGGCGACGGCAACTTTGGCTTGATGAGCAACGGAACAACGAAGAAGTCGAGCTATGCAACCATGAAGTCGATAATCGCGGCGACCCCTGTTAAGTGACTACGGCAGTGAAATGAGCGCGCTTTGAGCCGCTGACCCGCGCCGCAGTGGATCGCTGCGGCGAGGGTCATTCGCCACTGCTGGAGCGTCCGTCTATCAATCGGAATCTGGCGGTCAGTTAGCCAAACGGAGCTGACCAAGTCGGAATCTGTCGGCGCTAGATACTATGGAAGGGGCCAGCGAAAGTAAGCTCCTTGGAGTAAAACGAGGATTCTGACACTCGTTTTTCGAAAGGAGCACGCAAATGGACGCGCTTAACACGGCCCTTCGAGGGCAAGATACAACGAAGGTCGGCCGGCTGTATGTCGCCTTCGAATTAGGTGATAGGAGCTGGAAGCTGTCACTGGGTGATGGGGTGCGCGCGCCGAGCCGGTGTACGGTGTACGGTGGCGGCCGGCGACGCGACAGCGGTCCTGATGGCGATCGCCAAGGCCAAGGCGCGCTGCCACCTGGCCGTTGATTCCCTGGTTCGCAGTTGCTATGAGGCCGGCCGGGACGGCTTCTGGTTGCACCGCTGGCTGAGTGGACAAGGGATTGCGAATCTCGTGGTGGATCCGGCCAGTATCGAAGTGAACCGGCGGGCGCGCCGCGCGAAGACGGATCGGCTCGACAGCGACAAGCTGCTGTCAATGCTGATGCGGTACTACGGAGGTGAGCGGCGGGTGTGGGCGATCGCACGCATCCCGACACCCGAGCAGGAAGATGAGCGGCGCGTGCATCGGGAACTCGGGCGTCTGCGGCAAGAGCGTACCGCCCACAGCAACCGGATCCGTTCGCTGCTGGTGTTGCACAATTTGCGGGTCGAACGCATCGGTGGGCGCGCATGGGCGCCGTGGTGGGCTCAGCAGGCCGGGCAACTTTTGCCGGGTTTGCGGGCCGAGACTGAGCGCGAGTTCGAGCGGCTCTCGCTTGTCGCCAGGCAGATCAGGATGCTTGAAGCGCAGCAGGAGCTTCAGGTGCGCAGCGGTGCGCAACCCGCGATCGCGGGGCTGTCGAGGCTTGCGGGTATCGGCACCGGAAGTGCGTGGACGCTGGTGAAGGAACTGTTCGGCTGGCGGCAGTTTCACAACCGCCGGGAAGTCGCAGGCTGCCTGGGCCTGGCACCCACGCCTTACTCGAGAGGCACCAGCGAGCTCGAGCAGGGTATCAGCAAGGCCGGCAACAAACGGGCGCGATGGCTGATGGTCGGCCTCGCATGGAGCTGGTTGCGCTTCCAGCCGGGCAGCCAGTTGAGCCAGTGGTTCAATGAGCGCTTCGCGGGAGGCGGCAAGCGCATGCGACGTAACGGCATCGTGGCGCTTGCGCGCCGTTTGTCGATCGCCTTGTGGCGCTATCTGGAACACGGTGAGATTCCGCGCGGGGCAACACTCAAGCCACACGGTGGCAACACGGTTGCGAGGTGAACGGCGAATTTCGATCCACGAGAGGACTTGAAGGTCAGCGCGCCCGGGCACTACACGGGTTACCCGACGGGTAGCCGTAGTTCTAGATGGGGCGCGTCGGTAACGGAGTGGTTCCAGCGCTGTGCGCATGCGGTATGAGGTGACCGGCCTGGTGCCAGCACGGATAGAAGTTAGTCCGGGGCGGTTGCCCGGACATCAAACACTCCGACCTACCTCGTGTTGAAGTTTGGCTTTATAAGAAGGACTCCGAATATGAATCAGGCACCCTAGCCTGTGCAAGTTGTCCACCGCCGGCCAGCGTCGTGGTCGTGACAGGCGACCCGCTGGTCGGCCGTGGACAACTTGCGGTACCCTCAAAGGAGGTAACTGACCCACGGCAAACAGATCACCAAGGGCTTGACTTTCGATGCCCCATAGAAGTGGGGTGCGTCACAAACAATACAACTTAATCGCGATTTACGAGTCTCCTTGATACTGAGGGAGAACTCATGCGAATCGCGGCAAAAGTTGAGCTAAGTGAAGCACAGCGCAAACAGTTAAAGACGTGAGCTATCGCTCGGACGACTCCTTCTCAAGTAACAGAGGCAGCCACACGACCGTTGCGAGTAAACGCCACCCCCTGCAGCGATCGCTTTTGGCGACAACGTCAACGCACGTACATGTTTTTGATAATCGTTTAAACGATTTAGTCTGACCTGCAAAATTCAGTTGTATGACGAGCGGAGCCGACGGCGCAGTCTATCGGCGAGGGGAAGCTGGCCCGTCGGAAGTGGTCGCGATGCGGGAGTAATGGATGCGGCGTGACATTGACGAGCCAATGCAGCGACGCGAGGATAAAAAATATGGGCCTCAGGCCCAGGCGGACGATGGCGCGCAGTAACCAGCGCAAGTTATAGCCAGCAGCACACAGCACCGCGTGTAGCGCATCGCCGGTTTGCCCCTTGAGCCAGCAACGTCGCATGCCGTGGTCGTGTTTCACATGGCCGATGATCGGTTCGATCGCCTGCCGTCGCTTGAGCCATCGCCGCTGTGTGCGAGTCAGCGTCTTGTGTTTTCCTCGATGAATAAGGTGTACTGATGATACCTCGGCATCGACACCGCGAAACCCGAGATCGACCAAGACGGTCTTCGGCTGCGGTGCGCCAGGCACGTCCTGCAGCAAAATGGAACTCTGTTTGAGTTGTTCGGCCAGCGTGTGGCCATCGTAAGGGTTGCCGGGGAATGCCCGCGCACCGATGATCAACCCTTGCTTCTCCGTAATTGCGAGACTGACCTTGACACCGAACTCGTAGGGCTGCCGGGCTTTGCCCTTGCCGATGCATTCGACTTCCGGGGCGTGTAGCGCGTAGAGCTTGCCATTATCCTTGGGCCGCTGTCGGCAGATGCGCCAAGCTCTCTCAAGCCAGACGCGCAACTGGGCCTGTCGTTCACGCGTGGCGCCCGTCAATTTACGCTCGATGTCGCGCAGCAACCGTCCCAGCACGGTGCGCTGGCGTTTGAGCACCCGTCGCAGGCGCTTGAACTGTTTGGCGTGCGCATAGCCACCAGCTCGACGACGCAGGCTTTTGCCTTCGCGTTCGTACGTCTGCTTCAGTGTCAGCCCGGCGCGTTGCGCCAACTGCACGAGTCGGGCCCGTACCACCTCAAGCAGGCGGCTGTCGGTCGGATAGGCGATCGCCTTCTCCTGGACCGTGGTGTCGACAATCACGCGCTCGAATTCGAGCGGTGTAACCGCCTTCATCTGCACCGCGGCCGCGATCGTCGTCGCCAGCAACTCTTCGACGCCCGCTTCGCCCAACGCTTGACGAAACCGTACCAGGTTGGTCGGGTCGCACGGCAGACGCGACTGGAAATAGTCCTCGCCGCAGAAGTACTGAAAATACACGCTCTCGGCCCACCGCTCGCACACCGACTCGTCGCTTTCGTTGTATGCGTGTTTCAGATACAGCAGACCCACCATCAATCGGACGGACAGGCGCGGACGCCCTGCAGCGCTGACACCCAGCACCCGCGAGCTTCGGCGTCACGCCGAACAGATCAACCTCTGCGCTTATCGGCCCTTCGCGGGCACGCCGCTCGAACATCGGCGTCAACGTCGCTTCGATCGACGACCATGGCATCCGGCCAGCCAGTACGGCGAGCGGACGACGCAAATCGATCATCGCGTCCAGGCGGCTGCGGAAGAAATCGGGCGTGCTCATCGGCAGTTCTCAACCCCCAGAAGATATGCCAATTCCGTATTGATTTTTGGGAGTGTGCAATCCTTTACTTACGCCCATTCCCGCACCACGGCTGGCTTCACGCCATTCTGCAGGGTCAACGATTTAATCAAACTAACTGTATTGGACTGGGCTCTTATCTTTCATGCCGGTCCACCCTCGTCCGGACATATAAAAAGCCCGCCACATTCAACACCCGTTTTCTCGCGTTTTTCCGCCAACTTAATAGCCGGATACCGAAAACATCTGCCAACATCTCGCGCTTTTCAGCCGGTTGCATTTTCTCCTTACCCCCGCCGCGTATAGTGGGACGCTTGCAACACAGAATCGCGCCGCGCGCAATAGATAACGGAGAAGAGTCGATGGAACACCCAAACAATCCGGGCCGACTGCACGTCGCGGGTCCAGCCGACGTTCGCATGGCGGGCGAATTCGATAGAGCATCGGAGTCGAGATCGACACCCAAGCGCATCGGTGTGCTGATCTTCGAAGATTTTTCCCTTATCGACGTGAGTTCCATCTCCGAGGTGTTTGCGCTCGCGAATGAAGTCGAGCCACCGGCAGATAACGACCACGGCAAGCTCAACTACACGCTGCTGTTGTTATCGAGTGATGGCGGCAGCGTCGCGAGCAGTTGCTCCATGCGCATCTGGACCGAGAGTCTCGATACGAAATCGATGAGTGATTGCGATGCACTGTTCATCGCGGGCGGCGAAGGCGCGCAACACGCCAAGGTCGATCAGCAGTTGCTGAAACGTTTGTCCCGTGTCGCGTCGAACCTTTCGTTCGTGAAGGCTATCGGCGAAGGATCGCAGATTCTGGCCGCCGCTAATCTTTCTCACAACAATCGCGCGACTGACTTCGAGGATGCGACCGTCGCTTCGGCGCTGGCGAGTCCGGTCTTTTCCGCGGGACAAACGCTTCCCCTCAACGATCCCAAGGGTCCAATCACGGCTGCGCTTTCGATCATCCAGAGCGATTACGGGCCGGCAGTGGCGCGAGAGGTATCGGAGCGTATTGTTCCAGGCGCATGGCCGAAGCTCTCGACGGTGCTCGAGGACACCGACGCGGGCGGCGTACGTCAAAAGATCAACGCCGCCGCTCGATGGATGCGCGAGAACTATGTCCGCCGGATTTCAGTCGCGGATGCCGCAAATGTCGCCAATATGAGCGAACGAAATTTCTTGCGCTGCTTCAAGGCTCACATCGGCGTGACACCGTCGGAATACCTGCTGCGCGCGCGGCTGGATGCGAGCTGCATGCTGCTCGCGGCAACGGATCTTCCCGTCGACAAGATCGCGCGCCGATGCGGCGCCGGTAGCGGTGATGGATTGGCCAAAATATTCCGCAAGCGGCTCTCCATTTCGCCGTCCGAATATCGCTTGGCCGGGCGCAGGAAAGCCGCAGAACAGTAAGGTCGACGGGCGATAACTGGCTGGAGTTCTAGTCTGGCTGGCGCACGGTCGCGCTAGATGGGCTCTATCAGTTCAGGCTGTTCTGCGACGGGCTCCGGAAGCAGCGCAAGCATGCACTCACGCAGATACGCCTCGAACCCCTCACCCACCTCTGGATGCTGCAACCCGAGTTGCACAGTCGCCTTCAAATAACCGAGCTTGCTGCCGCAATCGTAACGGGTGCCGTAATACCGGTACGCCAGCACTTGCTCGACGGCCAGCAGCGACGCGATTGCATCGGTCAATTGAATCTCGCCGCCGCTGCCCGCCTGCGTATTGCGCAGATGCGTGAAGATGCCCGGCATGAACACATAGCGCCCCACCACACCCAGATTCGACGGCGCCAAAGCAGGCTGCGGCTTCTCCACGATGCCCGACAGCTTGATGATGTCCTCTTCCCACTCGCGCCCTTCGATCACGCCATACGACCCGCTGTCGATGCGGCTGATCCGCTCTACACCGATGACCGAGCTATGGTAGTGATTGAACACATCGACTAATTGCTTCATGACCGGCTCCTTGCTGTGAAGCAGGTCGTCTGCCAGGATTACGGCGAATGGATTCTCGCCAATCAACTTTTCAGCGCATAGCACTGCATGTCCGAGCCCGAGCGCGGTCGGTTGACGCACGTAAAAGCAGTCCACGTTCGCGGGCTTGATGTTACGCACGAGTTCGAGCAACTGTTCCTTGCCGCGCGCTTCGAGTTCTGCCTCGATCTCGTAGGATTTGTCGAAGTGATCTTCAATCGCTCGCTTGCTGCGGCCCGTCACGAATATCATTTCCGTGATTCCCGCCGCTATCGCCTCTTCAACCGCATACTGGATTAGCGGTTTATCGACGATAGGCAGCATTTCCTTCGGACTCGCTTTTGTCGCCGGGAGGAAACGGGTGCCAAGTCCCGCCACTGGAAATACGGCTTTGGTGACTTTCAGCATCGCGCGCGCTTCCCTAAAATACTTTCAATGAATACACGAACGCTCGTTCACAATGCGTTCATGCTCGCGGTCATGCAATATTCGACCCATCGAATTTACATTTACCCATAACTTTCAATAACGACATCCGGTTTGCCAGAAGCGGCTTTTGAAAGCATAAATATATTTGCTGCATCGCGCGTCGAGGAACCGGAATATCCTGGCCCTTTCGCCATCTGGCGTCAGCCGGATGCAAGAAAAAAATAATCAACCTTCCGCCGCGACGCAGCACGACCGTTCTAAAATACTTATTACTGACTTATTCCTGATCATCCGTATGCGGAAAACGGACGCCTGAGGCGTTCAGTTTCGACATCGGATCGTCACGTAGCGCGTCCCGATAGGCGGAGACCGCGGCGAGGATCAACAAAACAGCAATACCAGCAAATGCGTGCATGTCCATGATGTACCCCTTTCTTTAATGGTTTGAAATGAAGTTAGCAGAAAAAAAACGACAAATAATTGCCGAATAAATTCGTTACCTTTTGAACAGACCGTTACGAAGTTCTTGCTCGTCATCAGGACGATGGGGTCTTTGCCCTGCATATTTTTCCATTATTTGCCGGACTAATATGACGTCAGCAAAGTGCGCCGCTTGAATGGCCAGTTTGAGTTGCCTCACTCAGCGCCCAAGCAAACCAGATAAGGCCAAAGATAAGGCGCCGTAAGGCCGGTCAACGCTCGAAACGTCCAGAACGTTCGAACCGTCCCCGGCCTTGATTCCAACCTGGACACGAGGTTTTCAAATGAGCGATTCGTCCCTGCTCGATCCCGCGCGGTCCTCCCTGCAGGTACCGCTCGAACGCGCCGCCGCTGTCAGCATCGACGACCGCGATGTCGCCGTTAACGCGTGGCGCGGTTTCGCGGCATTACTGGTGGCTTATTTCCATTGCCGCCAGATCACCTGGATCGGCATACAGCAATTCCACAAAACCGGGGCCAGGTTCGATCTCAACACTCTTTTCAGCTATCTGACCTTCCCCATTGCGTGGGGCTCGGCCGGCGTGCCGATTTTTTTCGTGATCAGCGGATACTGTATTCATCGCGGAACGGCGCGCAAGTTGCTTGCCAATCCCGCGGCGCCCTTCGATACCGGCAATTTCCTGATGCGCCGTTTCGCGCGTATTTATCCGGTGCTGCTGGCCGCGCTGGTGCTGACGTACGTGCTGGACACGTTCAGCCTCGGCTTCACGCCGGTGAGCCCCAAGATTGGCACGGCGGACCTGCGTCTGTTCATCGTCAATCTGCTTTCGCTGCAGGGCGTGGCCGGCGGTACGTTCGGATCGAACGGAGCGTTGTGGACGCTGTCGCTTGAAGTGCAGTTCTATCTCGTGTATCCGTTGCTGATTGCCCTGCGCCGGCGCATCGGGATGAAAGCGGTGCTGGCTGGCGTTGGTATCGTGAATGTGATCTCGGCACTGGTGTTCGAGCGGCATGAGATCGTGCTATTTGCGTCGTACTGGTTCTCATGGACGCTCGGCGCGTGGATAGCCGAAGCGAAGGCCTCGCCCGATGCACTCCAGCGGCCCACAGGGTCAATGAAGCTGAAGATCGCGGCGGTGGTGGTGGCCGTGATTGGCTGCGGCGCGTTCAAGTTCGGGCAATACCTCGCGTTCCAGTTCTGGGCGCTGGCGTTCGCGCTGTATCTGTTCCAGGCACTCGATAAACCCATGCGCAATTCGCTGCCGGTAAGGGGTTTCTCGTGGCTCGGCGAGTTCAGCTTCTCACTGTATGTCGTGCATATTCCGATCTTTATCCTGCTCGGATCGGCGCTGTTCCACTCGGCACTGCAAACGACCATCTGGGCATCGTTCGCCTTCATGTTCGTGCCGATTGCGGCGGGTTATGTGTTTTATCTCCTGGTCGAGCGCCCCGCGATGAACTGGTCCGCTAGTTTCAAGCGGAAGGCTTGACGATTTCGAGGCGCACTTGCTGAGAACGACAAAACGAGAGGCCCTGCAGTTCAGGCGGGGCTTCTCGTCTGAGGTATGAGATTGACGCGGAGCTGTCGCTGGCCTATGCCGCTCCATTTAAACTTAGAACTGCATAGTATAGGCGAGAGCAATCTCACTGGCGTGAGCGTTTCCCTGATACGTAATTGACTAGCCTGCACGTGCGGTGCCTGTGAACGCTCCACGGCATCGGCTGTGAGACCCTTGTAGGAAAAACCGTCGCTTAGACATGTGCCGTCGAACCTTTCCTTGAGCAGCCCGGGTATCGAACCAATGAGCGCGCCATAAACGAGAGGGGGATCGCGGTCGCGCGTCAGGTAGCCTCCCAAAGCGCCAAACGGCAGCGACGCGCCAAAGTGCTCTGCCTTGTCGATTCCAAACCAGCCGTCCGACGTCAACACGCGGAATTCCCCGCGACTCGTGCTGCAGTCGATCTCGGCTTTCGCCGCCGGACTTGCTGCCAGTAGCATCGCGACCAGAACACCTTATCTTCAGAAACTAGCCATAGTGGGCCCCGTCGGCCTGCCTATTCGAAGGTCAGTATAGGTCACACCCCCTTTAGCGAAGGCCTGGATGCGATTTATAGCCGCATCCTACAAACCTCAACCACTTATGACAAGCTGCATCAATTTATTACACATTTACGCCCGCTTCGCTCTCCCTTTACCCGCCACATCCGAAAGAATCTTCTGCACGCTTTCCACATACCGCTCCGTGCCGAAGCGGTTGATCGCGTTCGCATAACCCTGCTCGACAAGACGGTCGCGCAGACCTGGATCGGCGGAAAGTTCGCCAAGCACACCGGCCAGCTCGGACACATCGCCCGGCGTGCAGAGAATGCCGTTTTCGCGGTCTGCCACGATGTCCGTCACCCCGCCCGCCCGCGCCGCTACAATCGGCCGTTTCGCCAGCATGCCTTCAATGATCACGCGGCCGAACGGCTCCGGGCTGATGGAGGTGTGCGCGACGACATCGACAGCTTTCATGCACGCCGCAATGTCATGCTGGAAGCCGAGGAAATGCACGCGGTCAGCGAGACCGTGTTCGAGCACGTAGGCACGCAATTCCGCCTCATAGGCGTCCTCGCCGAAGAGCGCTGCCCCTACGAGCACGGCGTGCATCTCGGGCGCCTGCAGGAGCGCCTCAAGCAAGATGTGCTGCCCTTTCCAGCGTGCCAGGCGGCTGAACGATCCCACGAGAAACGCTTTCTGCGGCAAACCAAAACGGGCTCGCAATTCGTTCTGCTCGACCGACTCCAGCGCGGCGAACGGTTCAGCGGAGATGCCGTTGAACACCACATCGAGCCGCTCCTCTTTCATGCGCGTCAACGCGGTCAGCGCAACCGCGGAAGCGGTGGAGTTCGCGATCACGCGCTCGAGCATGAGCTTCGTGCACCACTTGATGATGGTGAGTTGCGTCTTGCCGAAATGCTCCTGACTGACGATATCGCGCAGATGCCACACCACCGGCCGGCGTGAGATCAATCCGGCGATGGCGCCCACTACCATCGCACGCTGCGTGTTCACGTAGATGACATCGGAGTTGCGCGACTTTTCCAACGTGCCGCGCACGAGGGCCATCACGCCGCCGATCATGCCGGCATTCGGCCGCGTCACTCCGCCGTCCTTGTTCAAGCCGCCGAGTGCGGCGCCGTCCAGCACATCGACTTTGATTCCGACTGCTTCGAGCGCGATGCGAAACGGACCGTCATCGAACAACACCGTCTCGTTGGTGCCGCGCATGTTCTTCATCACTTCGAGCAACGATAGTTCCGCGCCTCCTAGCACCCCGCTTTGATCAACGGCGAGAACGCGCATGGAGTCGGCCTCGTCATGATCCTGGACCATCTGCGAAGCCGCAGCAATGGCCAAGGATTCCGCCACTGACTCAACGGCTGGCTCCGCCACGGGCACTGGCGGCAACGCCGACGGTACGAGCGTGAAATGCGGCGCAACGCTTTGCACGTATGCGCGCAGTCCCTCGCGGAAATGCTTGATCGAAAAACGCTCCGCGTTTGCACGGCAATCCGCTGGATTGATCTGCACCGCGCCAAGTTCGAATCCTTCCACGGCGTCGATGATTGCATCGGTGGTTTGTTCATCGAAAAAAAGCCCTGTCGGGCACGCGTGCGAACTGTCGAGCACGGTCTCCAGCGCGCCGCCCTTCCCATATGCGATCACCGGCGTCCCGCACGCTTGCGCCTCGACCACCGAGATGCCGAAATCCTCTTCGGCCGCGAACACGAACGCCTTTGCGCGCTGCATCTTTTCCTGCAGGACGGAGAACGGCTGATAGCCCATTATCTCCACATTCGGCGTGGCCTTCTCGCGGATCTTGCGCATGTCGGGACCATCGCCGATCACGACCAACTTGCGCTCCGGCATCTTCGCGAATGCTTCCACGATCAGATCGACTTTCTTGTACGGCACCATCCGCGAGGCTGTCAGATAGAAATCCTCTTTCTCCCCGCAAAGGCCGAATGCCTCGACATCGACGGGAGGGAAGATCACATGCGAATCGCGGTGGTAGACCTTGTGGATCCGTCGCGCGATAAAAGCCGAGTTGGCGATGAAATGATCCACCGAATTTGATGTGCGAATGTCCCAGTTGCGCACGTAATGCAGCACCATGCGCGCGAGCAGCGACTTCACGCCGGCCGTGAGATTCGATTGCTGCAAGTACTGATGCTGCAGATCCCACGCGTAACGGATAGGCGAATGCACATAGCTCACGTGAATCTGATCGGGGCCGGTCAGGATGCCCTTCGCCACGGCATGACTGCTCGAAATGACGAGGTCATAGCCGGACACATCGAGTTGTTCGATCGCGAGCGGCATCAACGGCAGATACGAGCGGTAGCGCTTTTTCGCTTGCGGCAGTTTCTGGATAAACGAGGTCGTGACCTTCTTGCCGCGCATCCACGTCCGCTCTTCCATGAAATCGACGACACTGAAAAGATCGGCATCGGGGAAGCAGATGACGATCTGTTCGAGCACCTTCTCCGCGCCGGCGAAAGCGACGAGCCAGTCGTGCACGATCGCGACCCGTGGCACCCGTTTCGCCACTCGCGCGCGGTGCCGATGCAGCGTGTCCTGCACGACAAGCGGCGGTTGCTCAACCGGGTCGAGCGTCACGCTTACCGGGTCGATGACCAATTCATCGAGATCATGTCTCATGTGTCACTCCTCACCTTAAACCGTGGATTTCACACGCCGTTTCAGGCGCACATTCAGCTCATGGACGAAGCCGCGCGCTATTGAGCGCAACGCGGGCCGCATAAGAAGGGAGCAGCCCAGGTTCAGGCCCGCGAGTACAAACGCCGCCGCGATGGATTGCAACGGATACTCGAATGGATCGATGACAAACGCCACGCCCAGGCCCGCGATAAGGAACGCGAGGTGCAACAGCATGTCGGCAGCAATGGGGCGGGCGTGGATACGCGAAATCCACAACAGGAGGCCGTAGTCGGCAAGCGAGCGCAGTACGACCACGCTGGCGGCTCCGATAGGACCGAAGTGCGCGATACTGAACCACAGCGCCGTCACGAAGAAGGGGAGCTGAACGACGCCGATGCGCGCCGCTGTGGCGGGATTGATTTGCGACTGGATCATGATGCGCGTGACGCTGGCCTGTCCGACGAGCCATACGCCGATGATCAGGATCCGGCCCACGGGTGCGCTGGCGATAGCAATTTCCTGTCCGACCCAGAGATGCAGGAACGGCGCGAGCACGAGCATGACAAAGAGCGCGATGGGCGTGAAGATGCCGTTGAGGAATTCGAGCGACTGCTGGACCATGGCATCGGCGTGTTCGCGTTTGACGGCCGACAAGCGCGGGAACAGGGTGCGAACGAGTGAGTTCGGCAGCATGTTCAGGCGGGTAACGAGGTTCTGCGGCACGGTGTAGTACGTGACGAAACGCGCACCAAGGTTTGCGCCAAGGAGGATGCGGTCGAGGGAGTCGGTGATCATGCTGGAGATGGTCGCGACCAGCATCCAGCCGCCGAACTTGAACAGGCCGCCGGCTACGCCGAGCTGCGGCCATTCGATGCGTTTTATGTCGAGCACCTTGAAGCTTGCACGTGCGAGCATGATCACGGCGAGGACCCGTGCGAGGACGGCGGCGGCGAGAACGGTTTGCAGGTTCGGCGCGATTTTCCAGGCGGCGGCTAGCGGCAGCAACTGGAACAGGAAGGTGCCGATCGTTTGATTTGTGTTGTAGATACCGAAGCGTTCGACGCCGTTGATGGCGCCGGCGCAGACCCATGACACGTTCGCGATGGGAATGGCCAGCGCGAGCCATGGGAGCGCGTGATAGACCTCGCGTTGCATGGCGGGCGATGAATGTGCGACGTAGGCGGTGTAGGCGAAGGCGCCGAAGTAGATCAAGATTCCGCCGATGATGCCCGTGCCCAGGTTGAGCCAGATGGCGCTCCAGAACACGCGCGAGCGGGCTCCGGGGTCGTTGGCGGCGTGAGCCTTTGAGATCTGGTGTTGAGCGGCCATGCCCATGCCGAGATCGAGAATGCCGAAGTAGCCGATGAGGGTCCAAACGAGGCTGATTACACCGTAACGTTCGACGCCGACGAGATGGATGTATGCGGGTACGGTGATCAACGAGACGAATGTAGGCAGTACCAGTCCCGAGAAGTTAATCGCCATGTTCTTCAGCATCGATTTTTCCATCGTTCGCACTCGATCTCGGGGTTGGTCAGGGTTTGGGGAGGGGTCGGGGTTGATGCCAAAGTCTTGCGTTAGCGGTTTTGAGTCATCGCCGGGTTGATGCTTTCGGTGTTAGTGGTCTGCTTAAGTTGGCTATTCTCTTTATCGCTATTAGCCACCGCGCGTGGTGGCACGTCATTTCGTTGTCCAAAGTGACAGAGAAACGAAGTAAAAAAATATTTCACCGCTCTACCCTAAGTGTCCACTGCGTGCCACCGAATTTGTACGCCTGACAAACCACATCGCCAACCTGATAAATAGTAAAGTCCAAAAAATTTGCGAGGCCGTCACCAACGAAAACAACAGCGCAGGCCACGCAATCACCGCCAAGAAATGAAGCAAAAAAATAGCTGTAAGGCAGTACGGGTTGCTTGGCAATGGTGCTTGCTCGAGAGCGTGTGGGGCGAAGGGTTTTACTGTCAGGATTCGCGAGAAGGAGGGCTTCACGCATCCGTGGCTCTGGCGAGCACCGTGCATTTGGGGCACCCACGAATGAAAACTGCACGCTGTGGACACTTAGGGTAGAGCGGTGAAAGCGTTTTCTTTGCTTCGTTTCTTTGTCGCTAAGGACTAGGAAATGACGCGCCGCCATGCGCATTGGCTAATAGAGCGAAAAAGATCAGCCAACACTAAACGCGCGAAGACTGGAAAGCAGCAACCCGGCGCAGAACCCGCCCGCTAACGCCAGAACCTTGGCACCACCCCCGCCCACGACCCTCAACAACCCTGCCCACCGAAAGCCCAAAAAATACGAACGAACAGCCTATGGGCGCCACCGGTACATCATCACCTTCCCTCGCGCATCTTCTTCAACAAACACCAAATACTCACCATCCGCCTGCCGGCTCGCGCTAATGCCATTCGGCACATCCACCCACCCTGACGCACCACCCACTTCCGGTCCGGGCTTGATCACCCCAACCTCACGACCCGACTCCTTTTCGTACACATGAACCATCCCAACCGGCTCCACCGTGAACACATACTTGCCCTCAACCGTCACACCAATCGTCGTAGCCAACGGCTTGCTCTTCGTATCCCACGGCAACTCAACCGAATACCGCTGCGCCGGATCCTTCGACCAATGGTCGTATCGAACCAGCCGTCGCCCCACTTCCTTCCAATACCCACGATCAAACGGCTCGTCAGCCGTGTACCCAGTCAAATACATCGTGTCCGTATCCGCCTCATACACCGCCCGCTTCACCACATTGAACGGCGCCGGCATCGCGTAGTTCCGCGCGTTGTCATAGGCATAAACCGGATTGCCCACACGGTCCACACCACCATATCGGAAACGATTGATGCCCCGCGTGTCACTCGTATGCCAAATATCACCCTTCGTATCGACCCACCACCCCCATCCGCCAGGATTAGGTAGTACTCCATTGTTCGCAACGAACTCGTTCACCTCGAAACGGCCATTGCCATTCGTGTCACGCCAGATCCAGTCACCATGCGGCGGATGATTCGCAATGCCCTGCGCACCACGCTCACGTCCCGCAAAGTAGCCCGAAGGAATCGCCACCTCGCCGTCACGCTTTGCATCGAATCGATAAATCTTCAAATGATCCGAATACATGTCCGTCAAATACAAAAAGGTGCGGCCGTCGACCTTGCGAGCAATGGGCTGCCCCGGCCAGTCATCAACGCCGAAGCTAGGATCCTCGGGATACTTGAATCGCCCCGACAAGAACCCCACGTACTTCCATTCCTGTCCTACCGGCTTCGTTAAATCCAGCTCAAAACGCTTGTTGCCGGTGTAGACGCTATTCGGACGCGATGGGTCCATCCACGCGCCATCCACGAACAACAATCCCTGCACTTGCCACAACTGCCGGCCATCAGGCGCGTAACTCTCAAGCGTCGCGCCCAGTCCCGCGCCGGTCGAACCCTGCCGCACGCCAATCCCGTTCGTCGATACATAAACGTTCCCGGCGGCATCCACCCCCACGCCGGTCAGCCCATTGAATCGCTGCGGACCCGGACGGCCCGCGACGCCAGAAAAAATGCCGCCGCGCTCACCCAGCGCACTCGACTCGCGATATTTGCCGGCGCCGCCATCGCGCGTGAAGATCAACACTTGCTGACGCGGTCCGTTGTCAGCAACCAGCAATCGCCCCTGCGCATCGAGCGTTAAATCGACGGCATCGCTGCCCGCGGCGAGCCCAGGCGCATCATCAATCGCCGCGCCCGCCGCGCTGTAATGCGCGAGCCGCGCCTGACCGCCCTGCGTATTGACCAGCGCCCACAGGGTGCCGTCCTTCGCGAGCGCCAGACGCCCCGGCTGCGTCGCGTTCCATTTGCTCTTTTGCTGCATCGACTCGGCGTCGTACACCTCGATACGGTTCATCGCGGTATTCGCCACGTACAACAACGCATCCGATGCAGCCAGTCCACCCACGTCCGGCTTCACGTCGTCCGTCTTCGATGCGCCGCGCTTGGCTTCCGGCACCTCGTTAATCATGAGGAAAGCGGAGGCAAGCTGCGCGTGACCGTCTTTATCGGCGGCGAGGTTCGCCTGGAATCCCATGCTGCGTTTCATGTCGCCGATGTCCCTCCGCGACACGCCAAACCACTGCTTGCCCTTGGGCGGCCACACGCCCACCTTCGCCAAATTGCCGCGCTCGTTGCCTACGCTGACCCCAACGAACGCATAGCGTCCGTTAAGCGCAATCGCGTTGCCGCCGTAGTTGCCCCAGCCGTGCGTGCCGCCGGCCGTGCCAAGCACCTTGCCGTCCTTGTAGACGCTGACTTCCGCCCCGCTTTCGTCCCACGGCGCGTTGGTGTACACGCGGCCATCGGGCTTGACTGCGATCGCGGTGATGTTGATCTGCGTCCACGTTCCGTCGCCGAAACCAAAGGTGTTGCCAATCCACGATGTACGCGCCTGCAGCACCGTGGGTGACGCTGGATACGCGGAGCCCATTGCAGCCAGACCGAGCGTTCCTACAACCAGACAACGTGATGCTAAAAACGAAAAACGCGAAAAGCGCGGAAAACGATGCAAGAGGTCTTCTCCGTCTGAGAGCGGCCGGCTTTGCTCCCCATCGGTCGATGGTGCAGAAGAGGCGTCACGGTCGTTACTCGGTTAGCCAAGACTACCGTTCAAATATTGCAAAAAAATCTGAAATAAATGGGGTTTGATGTTGGATCACCAGTGGTGAATGAGCCACACATGGAGATCAATTACCGTTCGAAACGACTTTTAAACGCCACCCATGTCGCCTGTAAATAACCGTTAGAGCCCCGGAGCCTTTGTCAGCGGGCCACCAGAGCCTCTGAATGACTTTTTTGCTGACTTATTTCATTCAAAAAAATGTTTCGAAAAGTAATAAATCCACGGCCTTTCGAGCTTGCTCATGCGCACACCCCGAAATACTATTTAACGCGTCGGCGTCGGCTATTGAATATTTTTGGGTGTGTTCTTTCATACAATAAGTAAAGCGTAATGCTCGGCTATCGGATCAGAAGCGGCGCGCAATGGATTTCGCTTCGCCACACTGAGACGGGCGAAGGACGGGAAATACCCTCTACGTAGATCGCGCCGCGTGCGCTGCTCCCTTTAAAGATAGGGCCGCGTGATAAAATTCATTATCAAAGTTGATGCGGAAATGGCTGAAAAGCCCCGTGGCGCGAGGCGCAGGGCGGAACTCCATGTTCTCGGCGGCTACATCGGCGGAAATCGTTGATGGAAAGGGGCAAGTCGCCTGCGTCATCGGGCAAGGCAGGCAGAAACCCGCCCATCATCCTGCAACCCTTCGCGAAGCGGCCGCCGCCTATATCAAGCGCAATGAACGACATAAAACAATCTGACGGCAGCAAGAGCCGTCGCGCTCTCATCACCGGTCTTTCAGGCTTTACCGGACGCCATTTGGCCGCGCGTCTGCTGGACGAAGGGTATGACGTGTGGGGCACCACTACACCCGCGTCCGAGCCCGACGTACCCGGCACGACCGGCGTTCCGGTCAACTTGCTGGATCTCGATGCCGTGCGTGCATGCGTGAGCGACGCTCAGCCCGATGTCGTCGTTCATCTCGCCGGTCTCGCGCACGTCACGGGCAACCCGCCCACGCAAAGTTACCTTGTCAACATCATGGGCTCGCGCAATCTGCTCGAGGCGTTGTCGCAACTCGACAAGAAACCGCGTGCCGTGTTGATGGCCAGTACATCGAATGTGTATGGCAATGCGAACGTGGAAGTCATCGACGAAAACGTGCCGCTGAATCCCGGCAATGACTATGCGGTCAGCAAGCTCGCCATGGAGAACATGGCGCGTTTGTGGCTCGACCGCCTGCCCGTCTTCTTCACGCGGCCGTTCAATTACACGGGCGTGGGTCAGAGCGACGACTTCTTGTTGCCGAAGATCGTGAATCATCACGCGCGTCATGAAGCACGCATGTCGCTTGGCAACCTGGACGTGAGCCGCGATTTCTCCGATGTCCGCGATGTCGTCGAAGTCTATACACGGCTGCTGGAGATCGCGCCCGCGGGCGAGGTATTCAATACGTGTTCGGGCATTGGCTATTCGCTTGGCGAAATCCTGACCATGATGAAGCGCATTGCCGGATACGAGATCGAGATTTTCGTCGACCCGCGATTCGTGCGGCGCAATGAGATTGCGAAGCTGGTGGGATCGAACGCCAAGCTGCAGCACGCGATTGGCCGCGTGCCCGTCACCCCGATCTACGACACCCTCGAATGGATGTTCAAACATGCACGCGCGCAGGTCGAGGCTGGGATCAAGACGTGACGTCGCTTGCGTGATTCGCGTGATCGGCGTGTACGGTATGGCCGGAAATCAGATCATCCTCGGCTATTTGCAGTGACGACTGCCGTCTGTAAATCTCCGCGATCCATTCTATAAATACCTTCACCCGCCGTGGCTGATGCCGGTTCGCGGCATACAGGATCGAGACCACGCGCGGGTACGACGGATACGCCCGCAGCACTTCTATCAGCGCGCCGCTTTCCAGATACGACGACAGCGTATAGCTCGACGCCTGGATCAGGCCGAGGCCGACGAGTCCGCACTCCACATACGAATCGGCGTCGTTGACCGCTAGAATCGCCTTCAGCGGAATGGTCCTGGTTTCGCCATCCACCACGAACTCCCAGCTTCTGACGCGACCCGTTTTGCTCACGAGGTAATCCACGCACATGTGATGCTCGAGATCCTCGAGTGTCGTGGGCTCGCCATATTTCTCAATATACGACGGCGCTGCAGCAGTGACCTGGGAATAGCGGCCTATCTGCTTCGCGACCAGGCCAATATCGCCGACGGCACCGACGCGGATCACGCAATCCACGCCCGCTTCGATGATGTCGACTTGCTTGTCGGTCAGGCTCATCTCTACACGGATATCCGGGTAGGCGGCGAAGAATTCAGGGAGCGTCGAGATGATGGTGCTTTTCGCCATGAGCGCGGGCAGGCTGACTCGTACAGTGCCTTTTGGGCTGAGCTTGGAGCGCGACAGGACGGATTCCATGTCGTCCACTTCGCCTAGTACGCGCACGCATCGCTCATAATAAATCTCACCGTCTTCGGTGATACTGATGCTGCGCGTCGTGCGGTTCAGAAGCCGTGCGCCAAGGTGTGCTTCGAGTGCTTGTACCGTGCGGGACACGCTCGCGGCAGGCAAGCGCAAGGCTTCTGCGGCCTTGGAGAAACTGCCGCTCTCGACCACACGCACGAAAACTTTCATTGCTAGAAAACGGTCCATGCCGGGAAGTCCCATTTTTCTGGCCCGCAAAATGTCAGGTGGCTGGCTTTTTGCTGCTGCGCGGGCCCAAAGTGGGATAGTACGACGGTTTTGTGGTCTTTCGCTTGGAAGGGGTGGTTCTAGCGTTAGTGGTTCTGGATTTATGCCGGGTTGCTGCTTTCAGTGTTAGCAGTCTACAAAAGTCGGTTTTTCTCAGCATCACTATTTGCCACTGCGCGTGGCCAATAGAGCAAAAAAAATCAGCCAACACTAAACCCGCGAAGACCTAGAAAGCAGCAACCCGCCACCGACCTCGACCGCTAACGCCAGAAACTAGCAACCCGGCCCCCCAGCGGCAGCGCACACGACTATCAATGCACTGCGCCCGCATCAATGGCTTCGCTATAAACCGCCGCCACGCGCTTGGCAATCACCGGGGTATCGAAATTTTCGCGCGCATAGGTCCGGCACTCCTGCTCAGTCGGCAATTTCAGCGAGCCATCCAGCGCACCAATCAACCCATCGGCAATTGCATCCACGCCCCTCGACGGTAAAACAAGATTCGCCGATAAAGCCGCAACCGCCTCCGGCAAACCACCCACCGGCGTCACCAGCACCGGCGTCCCCGATGCCAAGGACTCAACCGTAATCAACCCAAATCCTTCGAGCGCCACCGTCGGCACAATGCTCACATCCGCGGCGCGATACAGCGCCGCCAAATGCCGGTCAGGCACAAAACCAAGCAGCCTGACATTGTCGTCAAGTCCCGCATCGGTAATGCGCGCCTGCAACTCATCAGCAAGTCGCCCCTTCCCCGCAATCAACAGCAATACATCCGACTGCCGAGCCTTCACACGCTTCATCGCTTCGATCAAATCTTCCAACCCCATCCGCCTGACCAGACGACGCACCGCCAACACCACCGGCCGGTCTTGCGGCAACTGAAGCCGGCGACGTGCATCGGAACGGCTCATCGGCACATTGAACTGCGAGACATCGACACAACCCGGCACCACGCGAATCCGCTCCGCAGGAATGGCATAGCGCGCCTGCAGGATCTCGCCGAACGCCTCCGACAATACGATCAACCGCGACGAACGCGCATACACCCGCTGCTCAAGCATCCGCTTGGTTCGCTGCCCGATGGAATCAGCGCCTTCGACATGACTCTCATCCGCCCACGGCCCCTGGAAATGCGAGACCTGTGGAATGCCACGGGTGACATCGAGGCCCGGGAAGGTATAGAGCGCAAAATGCGACGAGACGACATCGGGCCGCTCACGGCCCAACGACGCCCGCAACGCACGCCGTGCCGCCATCAAACGCCGCGGCAACGACTGCGCCGCCGGACCGAAACCGTGAATGGCCCCTTCCGTATCCGCCGCCACCCGCGGAGACCCCGCGACCACGCCGCGTACCGACACGCCCGCTCCCGGCAGCGCGCCCACCAATGTGTGATACATCCGGTCCAAACCGCCCGCGCGCTCGGGGAACCAGTGCATTCCAATTTGCAGCGACTTGATGGCTTGCGTGCTCATGTCCACGACCTTGATCGAAATTGTAGATGGATAACGACAACCGCCAATCTGCTCATACAGGCGACACGTTTGATTTTTTCGTAGTCCCACGCAACACGGAATGGCCGGCGACGATCGTCGAACTGATCGCCGAACTCTTCATCAGCGCCGCCGCTTTAGGCGCCCCGCCCTCCGTGTGCACCTCGCCGGACGCCGTCGCACCGGCCTGATTCGCAAAGCCGCGATACATATCCAGATACCGCCGCGCCATGCGCGCCCAGCCAAACTGGTCCGCCAGCAGCCGCGAAGCTTCACCCATTTCACGACGCAACTCAGGCGCGTCAGCGAGCTTGGTGATCGCACCCGCGAGTGCGGTGGCGTCGTCGGGATCGTCGAGCACGATGCCACAGTCCGTGCCGATAATCTCCGCGCCACCCGCGGTCTTTGCCGTGATGATCGGCAGGCCGGCCGCGAGCGCTTCCAGCAGCGAAAGGCTCATCGCTTCGTAACGCGAGGGGAACACGAAGGCATCGACGGAATGCATCAGCGTGGGCATGTTCTTCACCAGCCCCAGGAAATGCACGCGATCCGCAATGCCCAACGCCTTGGCTTCATCGGGATAAGGACTGCCCGGAAGATAACCGGCCACCACCAGTTGCACATGGGCTGGAAGCTGAACCAGCGCTTTTAGCACCGTGTCCAGGTTCTTACGCGGCGTGCGCAAGTCGCCGACGAACAGCAACAGGCAGGCATCGTCTTGTAATCCGAACGATTTTCTATCGGCGCCGTTCACGCGTGCCGCCTTGAACGCGCTCGTATCCACGCCGTTATAGACCACCTCGATACGCTCACCCGCTACACCGTTCGCGCGAATCTCGATAGCCACTTTCTCCGACACCGCGGCGATGATATTCGAGCGCTGATACGCCCAGTGTTCAAGCCGTGCATTCACGCGGCTATACAACACCTGATACGCAGACCACAAGCCACCTGTGAGCTTGAACGGATAATACGGACTGCGCACCCAGCCGCCGTGCACGAAGTGCGCCGTATTCACATCGGCTTTCGCCCACGATATGAACCCGTTCACATGCAACACATCGTATTCATTCTTGTGCGCCTTCAGCCACAACCCCGTCTTAAGCGCAAAGATCTGCTGCTTGAAAAGCTTGGTCGGCCAGAAGCGTCCAACCTTGATTGATACCCATCGCAAGCGCGCTTCGGAAGCAAGCTCCGGCGCTACGTGCGATGCCAGCAGCGTGACCTGATGTCCTTCCGCCAAAGCAGCGCGCGCGATCTCGTAGTTCACGCGGCCTTGTCCGTCGTTATGACGCACGACATGAGTGACGATGGCGATTCTCATCGGGGTGCCTTATCAGGGAAGGAAAGTGCCAGGATTGCTTGCTCCCGGCGACGCGCAAGCCGCTGGTGATGGCGCGCGGCGAGGACCGAGCAAAGGCCCATGTAAAGGATCATCCCGCCAATCGACGTGAAGGTATTCGTGAACACCAGCATGCCGACAATCGCGAACGCGACGCTCAAGGAGGCTTGCGCGTATTTGTCGTCGCGCAGCGAGAACGAAGCACGGAACGCACGTGCGAGCAGCAAGCCCAACCCGGCGAGATACATCAGCGAACCGGGCCAGCCGAGCACGAACGGCACGTTCATCACGCCGCTGTCGAAGCTGCCGTATTTACCAAGATCGCCGTTGGAAGTCGAGAGTTTCGTCGATGAACCGGTGGCGCCGAATCCCTCGCCGGAGACGTCGGTGAAGGCGGTTTTCGCAAACGATGCGTAGAACTCGTTGCGCGCGGCATAACTGTTGTCATCGCTGAGATTGGTGATGGACTGCAAGCGCGTCGCCATCTTGTCGGCAATCGGCCCGAAGGTGAGCAGCGGCACGGAAAGCCCCGCCAGCACCACCGCGCCGACCAGTATCCGCACCCGCACCTTGTTGCTCGCCTTGAGCAGTTGCAACACCATCGCGATGACCCAGCCGCCCCACGTCGAGCGGACCATGCACAGGCCAAACGAGATGAAGCCAAGACCGCCCGCCACCCAGCGCACGCTCTGCGTGCCGGCCATGGTGAAGGTGAGCGCGGCCATCATGGCAAGCGCGAACGGCCCCGATGAATTCATGGTGCTGAACACGCGCACGCCGAGCCGTACCGGATCGCCTTGCGACGCCATTTGCGAGCCGATCATCCACATGGAGTCCCAGCCCGGCATCAGGAAGAACTGAATGAGACCGTAGCCACCCATGAACAGCATGCCCCAGATGAATGTATCGAGGATCGCCTGGCGGTACTTCGGATACTCGCGAGCATGGACCATGATGTGAAAGCCGATCAGCACCGGATACAGCCACGCCGCTAAGTCATAGGTGGCTGCCATCGGGCCGTTGGACATCACGCCGATCAGGTACGCGTAAGCGAGGCCCATGAAGATCAGCAGGAACGGCAGGCCACGGCGCTCAGCCAGCACCTTGTAGTGCCGAACCACCGTCAAGCCGCAGATCATGGTCACGACCACGGGCGCGACCTGGATCAGGCTCGTGGCCGTGAAACCGCCCTTGGCAAAATCCGAGAGCCTGCGTACTTCGGGACTGAGAAACCACTGCCACCAGACGAAGCCGATGTAACGCGCGGGACTCTTGAAGTACAGCCACAAGCCGACGCCGGTCGCCAGGGCCGGAAAGCCATAGGTCAGCGCCGTTCCCTGATGCGCCAGAATCAGCAGCAGCGTGAACGCCCAGAACCCGCTTTGCGGCACCCAATGCTTTGGGTCGTCGCGGAACAGGCCAAGGAAACCAGCGCGCAGGGGCTTACCACCGTTCTCGATCAGATCGGCCAGATACTTCGGCGTACGGGCAGAGGCCGGCGTGCTCATGGATCAGTTCACCCGGCGTTGAGGCGCAACATGACCAATCTCGGCATGCAGCACGGTATCAGGGGAACGCGCAGCGACGACGTGCCGCGTTCTCATGAACTCCTGCGTAAGACGAACATGCTGAAGCGCGAACTGGCGCGTGGTGTAATCGCGCGCGGCGAAATGACGGCTCGCCGCCTGCGCGCGTTGCAGGGCAAGCGCGGGATCAGCGACTATCATGTCGAGCGCGCGCTGCAACGCGGGCACGTCGTGCGGCGGTACATAGAACACATGCTCTGGTCCGAAGTAATCGCGCAAGGACCCGACATCGGAGACGATCACAGGCTTGCCGAGCGCCACCGCTTCGAGCACCACCGTTATCCCCGAGACATGCGAGTTCGGGCGCAGCGGCACCACGATCACGTCGGCCCAGTCATACAGTTCACGCGCCGCCTTCATGCCGATCGCGGGCGCGATCTTCACGTTACTTGCATGCAGCGCTTTCGATACCCGCCGACGCGTTGCGATCCGTACTTCATGCGCCGGATTCTGCCGGAACGCCTGAGCAAGCGATTCCCAGTCGCGATCGCGATCGTTACCAATTGCGGCGATTCGCACCGGCGTATGGGGTTGCCATGCAGTCGGTTCCTGCAACGGAAAGTCGATCGGGTTGATACCGTAGAACACTTGCTCCACATCACGCTTGAAATAGTCGCGCGCCATTTGCGCGTTCTCGCTCGCGTGCGTGGTCAGGACATCGGCGCGAGCGAGCAGCTTCTTGTACGCCCACTTGCGCAATGCTCCGTAGCGCGCCCACCGGTCGACGAGCCAGACGCTTTGGGCGAGCAACATCGGATTGCCGCGAGCCCGGCCTTTCAAACGCAGCAACAACGCCGCCGATAAGTGTTCAGCCTCCGTATGCGTCCAGATGACATCGGCGTTGAGAATTTCCTCGCGGTTACGCCACGTATGAATGAAGTCGAAGCCGAGCGCTGCTTTCAATCCACGTCGCACAACGCGCACGATTTTGTTCTCCGGCTTGTCGCGCGAATACGTCAGCTTGAGCTCCGGCGACTCTGCATGGTGATAACCATACAGGCAACCGATGTTCTCCCCTTTGCGATAGAACCGGGGGTCGGTGCCATAGAACAAATGCACGTGAACGTTAGTCGCTGGCATGCGGGAAAGCTCCACGTCGATGTGGTCCTGTGAGTTCCGAACCCGCGATACGCGGCTCATGCGGCGCTCGCGCCGTCGGTGCGGCCGCGCATGGCGAGCGCGTAGGCTGCGGGCTCATGTTGCGCGTCACGGCGCGCATCTTGAGCGCCTTTGCGCATTGCGCGATAACGCGCCCAGCAGGCCGTATCGCGAGTGCGTGAAAGTGCTAGCAACGCATGTGCGAGGCCGGGCATTGCACGCGTTCCGATGGCGGCGTACCAGTACCACGCCACGTGCCGCGCGATCGGACCCAGGTGCTCGCGCAGCACCAGGTGCAGGTTGTATGCGGTGTCGGTGAGTGCGCCAAGGGTCTGCGCATCGCGGCCGTTGTCATCGAAACGTTCGGCGGGAAAATGATCGACCGCCACGCGCGGATCGTAGACCATCTTCCATCCCGCGCGCCGCACGCTCAAGCTAAACGACAAGTCGTTGCCGGGCTGTGCGCCCTTGCCGCGCAGACGCGTATCGAAGCGCAATCCGCCCACCGCCGAGCGCCGATAAATCATGTTCGCGCCCTTCAGCAACGAGACCGTTCGCGGCGCGCCCACGCCCAGGTGATGGTTGCCGCAAATCTTGCCGGTGCGGCGGATCACGCCGACTTCCGAACGCTCGCCGTCGAGCAGCGCGCCGCGTTCGAACACCCAGTCACGGCCGCCGAGCGCACCCAGCGATTGATCGTTGCTGAAGGCCTCGTCAATCCGCAACAGCCAGTCGACGCGTGGCGCGGCGTCGTCGTCGGTGATCGCAATGATGTCGCCACGCGCCGCATCAAGTCCGCGGTTCAGCGCCGCGACCTGCCCGCCCAGACCCGTCTCGATCACGCGCAACTCGAACGGATTATTTGCAGCCAGCTCTGTCTCGAGCGCACGATGCGTCGCATCGTCTTCAGGACGCGCGACAACCAGCACTTCATCGGCTGGACGCGCCTGGGCGCGCAACGCGTCGAGACAACGCTTCAGATCGGCGGGGCGACGATATGTCGGCACCATCACGGAGATGCTAAGGGTCGAGGTCGAGGTCGAGGTCGATGTCATGCGGCTCTCCGCTCGCGTTCAAACATTCAAGTAGTCTTCAACCGCTGCATAGTGTCCGCGGGCATAGCCACGCGAACGTGCCGGCATACCATTCATGATTGCGCCGTGCAGCGGAATACCCGCGGAGCGCAGGCGGCGGATGGCATCGGAGATTTCCATTTCGTTGTGCGCACCGGAGCGCATCACGAGGAAGTTGGTCCCCGACAGCTTGCCGATAAGCGATGCGTCCGTTACCGCGAGCACCGGCGGGGTATCGATGAAAACCACGTCGTACACGCGCCCCAGGCCATCGAGATATTGCTGAAGGCGCGGCGACATCAACAGCTCCGACGGATTCTCCGGACGCTTGCCCGCAGGCATGAAACTCAGGAACGGGGTGCGCGTGGTGCGGATGGCCTGCTCGAGTCCGATCGTGCCGGCAAGCAATTCAGCCAGCCCGTTTGTGCGCTCAACACCGAACGAACGCTCCAGCTTGCCACGCCGCATGTCGGCGTCGATCAGCAGGACTTTCTTGCCCGATGCCGCCAGCAATACGGCAAGGTTCACCGCGAGAAAGCTCTTGCCGACACCCGACGCGGGGCCTGTCAGCATCACCGTATGATTGCGCGCTTCCATCAGCGTGAACTGCAGCGACGTACGCAGGCTGCGCATGATTTCGACGCAGACATCGTTCGGTCGCATGGTCGCAAGAATAGGCGAGACACGGTCACGGTCGCGCTCCGTGCGTTTCGCTTCCGCGTCGAGCTTAGCCTGCTCCGTACTCATCGGGATAAGACCAATCAGCGGCAAGCCTGCAAGACGCTCGACCTTGTCCGGATCCACGATGCCCTTGAACATGGCGCGGCGCAGGAACACAAGGCCGGTGCCAAGGATCAGGCCGAGAATCACAGCCGCCGACATGATCAGGAATTTCTTCGGCTTGATCGGCGCACCCGGGCGCAGCGCTGCATCGACAATATGAACGTTACCGCCCGTTCCAGCCTTCTGCACCGACAGTTCCTGTACACGATTCAGCAGCAGCACGTAGATATCTTCGGCCACCTTTGCATCGCGTTGCAGCGACACCGCTTTTACTTCGGAAGCCGGAAGATTCTTGAAACGCTCGGTGAAACGCGCACGTTCAGCTTCCAGTTGCCCAAGCTGCTGCTGCGCGACGATAAGCGCCGGATGGCTGCTCTCGAAGCGCTGGTCCAACGTGGCAATCTGCAGCTTCAACGCGGAAATCTGCGCTTCATACGTAATGCTGCCTTCGAGATAAACCTTCGCTTCGTCGCTTGCATTGATCGAACCGGACTTGCTTTGATACTCCGTCAACGCGGCTTCAGCGTGTTCGAGATCACCTTTCAGGCGCGGTTGTTCGCTCTTCAGGAACGCGAGCATTTTTTCCGCATCGGCCTGCTTGCTTTCAATGTGCTGTAGCAGATAAGAATTAGCCAGCGCATTCGCAATTTCAGCGGCACGCGCCGGGTCGCCGTTCTCGAGCGAGATCTGGATCACGCCCGTGGACTTGCCCTGCTCGACAACCGTAATGCCCGATTGAAACGAGGCGATGGCATCGAGATCATTGGCCCGCAGCACCACGAACCGCGTACCGGGACGCGCCACCAGCTTCGTGACATCGATGGATACGCCATTACCCTTGGCCATCTCACCCACGCGGCCCTGGAGCAACGGAACGCCTTCAGGCGTGGCCAGCGAATAGCGGTCGTTGCCGAGCGCGGTCATGGTCATCTTCACGCCTTCCAGCGCAGGGACCACTTCCACTGAATCGACCATCGCCTGTTCACCGCCCCACGCATACGACGACATGCCGAGCCACGGCTTCCCCGGTTTGCCCGAGGTCGCGAGGCGCGCGGCGATGCTGCCGAGCACGGGCACGGTCATCGGGCTCACCGAGAAGTTGAGCTTGCACTGCTCGATGACAGGCGCGACCACGCCCCGGCTCTTGATGATCTCGATCTCGGCGTCGGTCGGCAGCGCGCCCGACGAATTACCGATCGCGGCGCCCGTCTGCGTTTGCGTGAGCGCTTGCGACGTGTTGTCGGACTGCTCCACGCGAACGTGTGCATCGGCGGAGTAGACCGGCTTTGCGACGTAGCAGTAACCGGCCGCGGCGAGAATGATGAAGGCCGCGGTGCCGATCAGCCACCAGATGTCGTCGAGGACCACCTGCAGCAATTGCCCCAGGACAACGTCCTCTTCTTCGGTCTTGACTTGAAACGAATGTGCTGGCGTGCTCACGATTCATCCCCGGTTGTTTCGATGCATTCGACGTTATGGATAGCGTTCATCGCGTCAGTTCCTTCAGGTAGAAGAGTGTCTGCAAGCTCGGCAGAACCTGGTTGACCAGACGGTTGAACTGGACGGCTCCGGACGTGCCCACATACACCACGTCGAGCGGATGAAGCTGGAATTGCGAGGACAGCAGCAGCGAATCCGGTTGCGTCAGATCCAGGCGGTAGATTTCAGGTGAAGTTGGCTTGTCGCGTGCACCGCGCACCACGTAGATTTGCCGTGCGTTCGCGTCCGTGTCGAGGATGCCGCCTGCTTGCGTCAGTGCATCGGCGATCGTCAGGCGGCCTTTCATCATCGAAACAGGCAGCGGGGTTTTAACTTCGCCCATCACGAACACGCGGCTGTCGGTACGATCCGGCACGTTCACAATGTCGCCCGCCTGCAGCATCACATTCTGCGAAATCTCGCCACGATCAAGCACGCCGTCGGCGTCAAGCACGTAGAGTTTGCCGTTACGCGTGAGACGCACGCGCTGCAGATCTGCGTCGGAATTCGTACCACCCGAACGGGTGATTGCGTCGATCAGCGTCAGCGGCACGTCGCTCATCGCGAGCGGTCCGGGCGTCTTCACCTCGCCGGTCACTGAAACTTTTTGGCTCCGATAAGCCAGCACGCGAACGTCGACTTGCGGCTTCTTAAGGTAGGGCGACAAGCCCGCCGCGAGCTGATCCCGAATCTCGCCTGCCGTTTTGCCCGCCACGCGCAGCTTGCCGACGAACGGGAAGTAGATCGTCCCGTCAGGCGCGATCGTCTGTCCGAACGGATCGGCCTGTCCGGGCAACGCAGTGGTGTATGGCTGCGCGAGCGCGCCAGCAATTGTTTGCGTGGTGTTGCCACCCGCCGACATGGTCTGCCCCTGCTGCGTGGTGAGCTCCGGGTGATCCCATATCGTGATGCCGATCACGTCCTGCGGCGCCAGCCGATACACGTATTGCGCCGGGTCCGCGAAACGCGAGGGCGGCAGTTGCGCTGCCGGACCGGGACGGTTTTGCTGCATGATCACGTCCGCCGTGATCAGGTGCACGGGATAGGTCGCGGTCGGCGTGGGGTCCGTATCGTTCAGGCGCGACGTGTTCAGGTTGTAACCCGGCAACGCGCCGCAAGCCGACAAAAAGGTTGTCAGCGAAAAGACCACGGAAACAGATAAGACTAGAGACCGGTTCACCATATTTTATTCAGCCATCCCTGGACCAGACGTTCAATTAAGCCGAAGCTCTCGCGATAGGCATCTTCGTGGCCGCCGTATGGATCGGCCACTTCAGAGTCTTCCCACTTGCCAAGCAGATGCACCTTGCCGCGTGTGTGCGGGGCCATCTGTTCAATGGCGGCAATCTGCTGCCTTTCAGGTACGAGAATCAACTCGGCAGCGCGCGCCATGGACTCGTCGAGCCGGCGCGCTGAGTGTCCCGACGGATCGACATCGCGCTCCACCAGCAAGCGGTGCATCGTTGGATCGATTTCGCGGCCTTCTTCGGCGAAGAGGCCGGCGGAGCGAAATTCGATCGGGCGGATCGGGCGACTTGGGTCGTTCACCGCGAGCTTGCCGGCGTATGCGCGGAACAGCATTTCCGCAACAGGGCTTCGGCAAACGTTCGCATGGCACACAATCAAGACGCGTCGAAACATGGGTTGTATCCGTTAAAGCGGCGCAGTCGCGGAATCGGGTCCTTCAACCGAAGCCGCGCTCGCAGCGCCTGGG
Source organism: Caballeronia sp. LjRoot29 (assembly GCF_964252755.1). Classification (NCBI taxonomy): domain Bacteria; kingdom Pseudomonadati; phylum Pseudomonadota; class Betaproteobacteria; order Burkholderiales; family Burkholderiaceae; genus Caballeronia; species Caballeronia sp. LjRoot29. The sequence continues at coordinate 116,559 of NZ_CAXUPU020000024.1, forward strand.
TGTGTCGATATTTTTTTAATAACCGCAGATTTCTTGTCTTGCCAGCCTGTTCTTCAGGCCGTGACCGGCGCCTTCACCGATTGCCGAACGCCACGTCCAATCGCGTGATACTCCACGCCAATCTCGTTCATGGTTTCCGGCTCGTAGAGATTGCGGCCATCGAAAATCAGTGGAGTCTTCAGGCGGCGTTTCATGCCGTCGAAGTCCGGGCTCTTGAACACCTTCCATTCCGTCACGATGATCAATGCGTCGGCGTTATCAAGCGCTTCCGTGTGACTGTTCGCGTACGTGAGGCGAGCGAGCAAAGCAGGCGTGGCACGCAGGTCGAGCGCGATCACGCGGCGTGCTTCGTCGGTTGCGACCGGATCGTAGGCGCTGATCGACGCGCCCCGCGCGAGCAGCGCTTCGATCAATACCCGGCTCGGGGCATCGCGCATGTCATCGGTATTCGGCTTGAAAGCCAAGCCCCAAAGCGCGAACTTCATGCCGCTCAGGTCATCGCCCAGTCGGGCCACGATCTTGTTGGCGAGCGTTTGTTTCTGCGCCTCGTTCACCGACGTCACCGCCTTCAGGATTTCCATCTGCTCGTCGTACTCGCCAGCCGTCTGGATCAGCGAACGCACGTCCTTCGGAAAGCACGAACCGCCATAACCGCAACCCGCATACAGGAAGTCGTAGCCAATGCGCGGATCGGAGCCAATGCCACGACGCACCGCCTCGATATCCGCGCCCACGCGATCCGCGAAATTCGCGAGTTCGTTCATGAACGAGATGCGCGTGGCGAGCATGGCGTTAGCCGCGTACTTGGTGAATTCGGCCGAGCGCACGTCCATGTACAGCGTGCGTTCGTGATTACGGTTGAACGGCGAATACAGGCGCTTCATGCGTTCGCGGGCGCGTTCGCCGGGTACGTCGTCGTCGCAGCCGAGCACGATCCGGTCCGGCCGCGTGAAGTCGTCGATAGCCGCGCCTTCCTTCAGGAACTCCGGGTTCGAGACCACCGAGAACATGTGCTGCTCGCCACGCGTTGCAAGCTCCTGATCGATCACCGCTTTCACGCGACGCGCCGTGCCAACCGGCACCGTCGACTTGTCGACGATCACCTTGAAGTTGTTCATGTAACGGCCAATATCGCGCGCCGCCGCAAGCACGTATTTCAGGTCGGCGGAGCCGTCCTCGTCGGAGGGCGTGCCCACTGCAATGAAGAGCACATCGCCGTGTTCGACCGCAGCCTTAACATCGGTGGAAAAGTGCAGGCGTCCTGCCGCGCGATTACGCGCGATCACCTCTTGCAGACCCGGTTCGTGGATCGGCACGCCGCCGCCGTTCAGGATCGCGATCTTGCGTTCGTCCAGATCGAGGCATAGAACGTCGTTACCGATATCGGCCAGACACGCGCCCGTCACAAGGCCTACATAGCCGCTACCGATGATGGTCAGTTTCATAGCACGCGCTCCAGGGTTGGCAAATTATTCAAAAAATTCTTAGTAAGCATTCGAACCGGCGAAACCCTTCCACAAGGTCATTGCAACAATCTTCATGTCGAGTCCGAAGGTCCAGTGCTGCATGTAGTACAGGTCGAGTTTCACGCGTCCCATCATCTTTTCGATGCGGTCAGTCTCGCCGCGAAAACCATTCACTTGCGCCCAGCCGGTAATGCCGGGTTTGATGCGATAGCGGTACATGTACCCTTTGACCAAGTCCTTGTAGATGTCGTCGTGTTCGAGCGCATGGGGGCGCGGACCGACTACCGACATCTCGCCTCTCAACACATTGATGAACTGCGGCAACTCGTCCAGGCTGGTCCTGCGCAGGAACGCGCCCACGCGTGTCACGCGCTTGTCACCCTTCTTTGCCTGCGTGACGTGGCCGGCCGTTTCCCTGTGCACTTTCATCGAACGAAACTTGTAGATCTCGAACTCGTAACCATCAATACCCTTGCGCTTCTGCTTGAAGAACACGGGCCCGGGCGAGGACATCTTCACGGCCACCGCCAGCACGATCAGCAGCGGCGCGAGGCACAGCAGCACGCCTGCCGCGAACAAGCGGTCGAACACCCGCTTCGGCAACACCTTGAGGTCCGTGATCGGCGATGCAGCCAGGTTGATGGCCGGCACGCCGAGCAGATCCACCACCGCGTGATTGAAGAACGACAGGCTGCGCACGTCCGGTATGAAGCGGATATTCACGAAGTCGTCGCGGAACTCCGTGACGAGCTTGTGGATGGTTCGCTCCTGCGAGATCGGCAGCGCCAGCCACAACTCGCGAATCGCACGCCGACGCACGAGCGCCGTGAGGTCACCCAGATCGCGGCTTACCGGCACACCGGCGAGGGTGACTTCCGGAAAGGTTTCATCGAACACATAGACCGGGCTGAAACCTGCTTCGGGACGGCTGCGCATCTGCTCGATCAGGAATTCTCCATAAGGCGCAGCACCGACGATGGCGACCGCCTTCTGGTTAAACCCTTCGCGACGGATCAACTTGAGCGTGGCATGTACCACTGCCTTCGAAAGCATCAGCAAGCCCGCAGCGGCGACACCCCAATACAGCAGCCACAAACGCGACAACAAATCTGCCCGATGCACGCTAAACGTCAGCAGCACGCCCGCTCCTTCGACCATCAGCCATGCCAGCGTCACGCGCCACAGCAGGTCATACACGGGCTTGCCGCGCCACGACTTGTAGATTCCGAAGGACGGGAACGTCATGATCACCAGCACGCAATTGAATGCGAGCAGCGTGCTTTGCATGTCGTCGAGCCAGACGGGATTTCCGGCGTGCACCGACGCGGCCAGCAGCGCGCCCAGCGCTACCATCGCGATGTCGATCATTCTCGAAAGCACGCTCAACATGTAAGACACCTCGGGTGGGAAGACACAATCTGCTCGGGTCTCGCTTCAGCTTCACTCATTCGTCTGGTGCAAAGACCGGAAGCAAAGGCGGAGAAACGAGAGCGCCCGTCGCCTTGGTACATACCCGTATGAGGCTGGAATTTAATTCATGCTGCAACCGCAAAATAATGCGCGGGTTAATTAACGTCTTTCCGCGGATTTATTTTCGTCACGAAGCGGTTTGAAAGTCGCGACAAGGCCACCACAGCAGTCTACAGGCGATGCTTCAGTGAATTTTTTTCAGATTGTTACTGATCGACCCGCGCCTTACTGGGAAAGGCTTGCCGCCGAATATTAAGCAATTAATTTTCGAGAAAAAATTCCAGAAAAGTAAGAAAAAAATTCAGCGGTCTATTCTCGTTACGTTTTAATTACCAAGTTACCGATTCGAGTATGTCCGATGATTATTTTTCGGTTTTTTGATTTATCAGCCATTTACTACGTGCTAAAAATTGTAATACCCGATCAAGCTCAAGGAGTTCCCCCGTCATGACCGCTCTCGACACGAGACTTAACACCACTCCGCTTATCCCTGGCGGAGCTGAAACGAAGCTCAGGATCCAGCCGGTTATCCTGGCCGGTGGCGCGGGCACACGCCTATGGCCCATGTCGCGCGAGCACTTCCCCAAGCAGCTGATTGGCTTGATCGGTGACAAGTCGCTGCTGCAATCTACTGCGCAGCGTCTGGACGGACTGACTTATGGCACGGCGCGCATTGACGACGCCATCATCGTCTGCGGCGAAGATCATCGCTTCACCACCGCCGACCAGTTGCTGGCCGGTGGCCGGCGCGCACGCCTCATCCTGGAGCCGCTTGCGCGGAACACGGCGCCCGCGCTGACTGTTGCGGCCATGCACGCGATGGCGGCCGGCGAGGACGCCATCCTGGTGGTCATGCCGGCAGATCACGTTGTTACGGATACCGAAGCATTCCACAAGGCGATTGGCGCGGGCGCCAAATGCGCGCAAGACGGTGCGATCGTCACCATGTGTATCGTGCCGACGCATGCGGAAACCGGCTACGGGTACATCAAGGTCGGCCAGCAGATGCTGAGCTCGGGGGCATGGCAACTCCAGAAGTTCGTCGAGAAACCGCATCTCGAACTCGCGCGCCAGTACGTCAGCTCCGGCGAGTATTGGTGGAACGCGGGGATTTTCATCGTGCGCGCTTCCGTATGGCTCAAGGCCATCGAGCACTTCCAGCCTGCCATCTACGCCGCCTGCCGCGCCGCCAGTGATGCCGGCACCCACGACGGCGAGTTCTTCCGGCTCGACAAACAAGCGTTCGCCGCGTCGCCGTCGGATTCTATCGACTATGCCGTGATGGAGCAGCTGGCCAACGATCAGAGCGTCTGCTCAGGTGCGGTTGTGCCATTGAACGCGGGCTGGTCCGACGTCGGCTCGTGGGACGCAATCTGGAAAATCCTGCCGAAGGACGGCCAAGAAAATGTCGCGCGTGGCCGCGTGATGTTCCAGGGAGCGACATCGACTTATGCGCATTCCGAAGGACGGCTGATCGCCTGCGTGGGAACGCATAACCTCGTGATCGTGGAAACGGCGGATGCCATTCTTGTCGCGAACAAGGAATGCGTGCAGGACGTGAAAGCGATCGTCGTGCGCATCAAGGCGGAGCAAGGCAAGGAGGCCGCGGATCATCGCAAGGTACATCGGCCGTGGGGTCATTACGATTCAATCGATAACGGCGAGCGTTTCCAGGTCAAGCGGATCGTTGTGAAACCGGGCGCGCGGCTGTCATTGCAGATGCATCATCACCGCGCGGAACACTGGGTCGTGGTCCGGGGCACGGCGCTTGTCACGCGCGGCACCGAGACGTTCATTCTCGCGGAAAACGAGTCCACCTACATCCCGATTGGCGTTCAGCATCGGCTTGAAAACCCGGGCAAGATGCCGCTTGAAATGATCGAGGTCCAGTCGGGCACCTATCTGGGCGAAGACGATATTGTCCGTTTCGACGACAAGTACGGCCGGCAATAAAAACCGCTGTGCGGCGCGTGATTCACATGCGCCGCACAGCGTTTCCTGTCAAACCATTCAGACCGGATGAGATCTGGCTCAGTGCACTATCCAGCGTTAGCCTTGAACGTCTTAGCCTTGAACATCCGCATAGCGGCGAACCTCGACGCGCTCCGGCGCTGCAGCGCGTTCACGCTTCGACTCCTGCTGCGCCTGGCCGGCCGCAGGATTGGCTGCAGGCGCAGCATGCGGTACGTCGGCGGGAGTTTGCACGGGGTGGGTCATGCGAGTGGATTGCGCCGCGATCCATCTGCGAGACCATTCGAGCGCGTACTCCGCCGCTTCCTGCGGGTTCTCGAAGCGCGGACCGATCAGCCCGGAACGTTCCACCCGACGGCCGTCCTTCACGATTTCGGCCCAGCCGCGGAACATGCTGCCCGCTACCGGCCGCGCGATGGCGTAGATGGCGTAACCGTGACCGTCATGCACGGGGGCACAGTCGGGCTCGAAAGCCATTGGCAACGGATCGACAGAATGATGCCGGGCGTCCGACGGGTCACGCTGGAACGAATGCGACGCCGAGGCGGCCATGGCCGCACGGGTCGGCGACAACGGCGTTGGCGCGTTGGCGCGCGCGACGTCGTGCGCTTCGGCAATCCGGCGCGGGACGGCGGCGAAAAGCGCGTCCACCCCGTTTGCGCTGTTTCCGTCCGAATCGCCCCACGACTCCGGGTTCTGCCAGAACACGCCGCGCAAGCGATCGCATTCATAAGTGGCCTGCGTCTGGCGCGGCGGCGCTTCGGTCGGCGTGGACGGCACGATGGCGAAGGACCGGCCACGCGATGCAAGCCGCGTCACCATTTCGAGCAGCGTGCCGTTCATTTGCCAGTCGTTGAATCGACGGCGGCAGGTAGGCACGGTCGGATAATGACTGGGCAGCTTCGACCAGGTTTCTCCTGTGGTGAGAATCCACAGCACAGCATTCACGATCGTGCGCGGGTGCGCACGCGGACGGCCGCGCCGATGTTCACGGACTTCACCTTCCGTCACGAGGGCGGCAACCAGTGTCCATTCTTCATTACTAAGTTCGTCGAAAAACATTGCGTTGCTCCATGCAGCCGGACTGCGCTGCGAATGTTGAACCAAGCGTAGCGGGCGTCTTTACTGCCCACGCACGGATGAATCAAGAAATTCGGGGTGTTCGCAAACGTTTGCTAAATACCACAAGATGGTGCATGTAATTTGCATCTATTCCGCTAGTGGTGCAGAACAGGTTCCAAAGCGGCGCACAACTCACCGTAACACTTGCGTATGAAGATTATGTGCAGGAAGCATACCACCCTAATGGTTTGCCCGAATATGACAAAGCAGTAGATTTTCAGGGAACGTTATTAGAAATAATTCTTACATCTACAAGTAATTTATTCCGATTGATCTGTTGAAGTAGTAAGCACAGTTGTTAAGCAAATCCATAAAAATCCATATCTAACTTCAGCGCACGATAGGCGCGTTCAACCCGTTCCACATCTGATGCCTGGTTACTGGCTTGTATGCCCTTCAATTCAGGAACGGGTAAGGAAACAGACTTGCAAAACGGATAGTCGCGCACCCGCAAATCTGGCGCGATAGTAGTGAAAAACGCGGTCGTGGCGATATCGAAGCCGGCTGCTATATGAACGGCGGCGGTATCGGGTGTTACCAGATACGCGGCGTGCTTGATCCACGCGAGAAAATCTGCCGTATCGGGCGCTCGCGAAGTGACGTCAGTGTAAAGCATATGATCGATATCGCCAAAACCCGCCACGGGAAGCCTGTAACGCTGCCACAAAGCTTCCACGAGGTCCTTGTGCAACGATGCAGGGATGCTGCGCACGGGCGTACTCGCGGTGGGGCACAGTAAAACATAATCGCCCTTTACTGCTTGTGGCCTTGGCAGCACCAGCTCCTGCAGCCAGTGATTGCGCTTGTTCATAGCTGGGACTTCGTCTGCCTTTATCCCCATTGCGTCGAGAAAGAAATCGATCATCGGCAGCGAAGCAAACTTTGGCCAGAATAGATGATTGCCTAAGTCGATAAGTAACTCTGTGTAAGAGAGTGTGTCGAGCTTCACAGGTAAATCGATGATGGAACCCAATAGCGGAGCAGCCAGTTCATAGAGGCGTTTTACATAAGCCGGCGCGTGCGCCGGCCGATAAATCGTGAATGAAAGGTGGGGAAATCGCGCCTTGATCGCAATAAGAGCGGTGAGGCCGATAACTGAATCGCCTAGTGTCACGCCCATGCCATTAATCACGTGTACGCGCGATACCGCCGCGTAATCCGGATTGAATGCGCTCAATGCGGCGTTATTGATGTTATTGGACCGCCCGAGAGCGCGATATCCGAGAGCGGGTGTATTGGTCACTTCCAGATCGTATGACGCGACCATCTCGCCGCCGGGCGAGAGCAGCGAACCCGCATTCGTCAGCGCTGATACTTCGTCTAGCACCATCCTCAGCGCTCCTTGTGCGTCGCCCGGAATGCGAACGCCGCGGCCAATGGCCATGACACTTCGTATGGACCCATCCGTGTGGACCTTGAAGTTGCTCGGGAAACAGGGCTAAGCAGGGGCCGACGGTGTCGACGGCCTGGTGACGCGGTAGGCCAATTCTCGAACCCGCAAACACCCTGTCCCAGGGAAAGGAGAAATCGTGTTGCCAATAGCCGGAGAGGCCAACGCACCCAACTCTCTCGCATGAGTCAATGCCGATTCAGGGCTCTAGCGACGCGTCGGCTGCTGGCCGCGCCCAGCGTTGCGCACGCCACGCAGGTGGCCGCTTTCGCGTAGAAACGCATTGGCCTGCTTTGATACAACGGATTCCGATCGACTCAAGGATACATGCCGGGCATTAACCGGCGCAAATGCTTTTGCCACGCCAGCTTGACCACGGTTCGATCACCGTCGGTCGAAACGGGATACACCGCATGTGAGCTAACCGGTAACAACTCTTTCGCGGGTAAGGCTCGTGCGCATCGAACTACAGTGCCTGACTTTTTTATACTTTGATTTTTGCCTGACTTGCGCGGTGCCCAAAGAAACGGTTCTATCGCTTGACGTTTGCTATCCAGTCGTTTGGATAACGCAAGCGACGTCAGCTATCGTACCTGGAGCACTTAAGCGATAGAGCGCCGCGGTTCGCGCGGCACCCTATCGCTCATGCGGTCTGGGCGGACGTTCCTTCAAGA
>NZ_CAXUPU020000025.1:0-120749 GCF_964252755.1 Caballeronia sp. LjRoot29
CAATTTAAATGGAGTGCTGATAATAAAAAATGACAAAAATATCAGTGAAAGTCGCGGCTAACACTCGTCAATCCACCCAGCAGATGCGACATATCCACCAACCGTTGTGCAACAAGATGTCGAACCTCGCCCTCGCATTGCCACGTACCATACACGGCCAGCAACGTCGAACCGAGCGCCTCGCGCCGCTGCTTCTCGAGCAGACTAGGCCACACAATAACGTTCACATTACCGGTCTCATCTTCAATCGTAACGAACATCACGCCCTTCGCGGTTCCAGGCCGTTGACGCACCGTCACGAGTCCGCACCCGCGTGCTAATTGCCCATTCCTGTAATCACGCAACGTAGCCGCCGACATCAACCGAAGCTCAAGCAACGCCGGCCGCAATAGTTCAAGCGGATGACGCCCGAGAGACAGACCCGTAGCCTTGTAGTCGCTGACAATATCGTCGGCTTCCGAAGGCGCGCCGAGCAGCGGCGTGACATCTTCCACGCGTGCATCGTTGAGCAGGTCCTTGTCGGGCACCGCGGCCACGGACTGCCATAACGCTTCCCTCCGATTCCCGGCGAGCGAAGTCAACGCGTTGGCCGCAGCCAGCGCCTGCAAGTCATGCCGGTCAAGTTGCGCCCGTTGCGCGAGGTCCCCCACGCTCTCGAACTGACGCACACAACGCGCCGTTTCAATCCGCTCAGCCGCACCATCACGCATCCCGCGAAGCAGCGATAACCCCAGCCGCACTGCAGGCCTGCTGTCATCGCCACGGCATTCATCTGGATACTCAAGCACCGAATCCCAACCGCTCACTGTCACGTCGGCGGGAAACACAACTACGCCATGCCGCTTGGCGTCCTGCACGAGTTGCGAAGGGGAGTAGAAACCCATCGGTTGCGAGTTCAGCATGGCGGCGAGAAATGCTGCTGGTTCGTGTCGCTTCAACCAACTGCTGACATACACAAGCAACGCAAAACTCGCCGCATGGCTTTCAGGAAAACCATATTCACCAAAGCCCTTGATCTGCTCAAAAATAGCTTCTGCGAATTCCTTTTTATAACCGCGCTCGACCATGCCGTTCACAATCCGGTCATAATATTTTTCCAGACCTCCTTTGCGTTTCCATGCTGCCATTGCCCGCCGCAATGCATCGGCTTCACCAGCCGTGAACCCCGCTGCGATCATCGCGATCTGCATGACCTGTTCCTGAAATATCGGCACACCCAAGGTTCTTTCGAGCGCGACCTTTAACCCCTCGCTAGGATAATTAACTTCCTCCAACCCCTGACGCCGCCGCAAATACGGATGCACGGCACCACCCTGAATTGGACCGGGCCGTACGATCGCCACCTCGATCACCAGATCGTAAAACTCCTGCGGCCGCAGTCGCGGCAACATCGACATTTGCGCACGCGACTCAATCTGAAACACGCCAATAGTGTCCGCCTGCGAGATCATGTCGTAAGTCGGTTTATCGTCGGGCGGAATGTCCTGCATCTCGAAGCGCTCGCCGCGTTTCTCCGAGACAATATCGAGCGTGCGTCGAATGGCCGAGAGCATGCCGAGCGCGAGTACATCGACTTTTAAAAGCCCCAGCGCTTCCAGATCGTCCTTGTCCCACTGAATCACGCTGCGATCCACCATAGCCGCGTTTTCGATGGGAACCAGTCGCGTCAGTTTCTCCCGGCTGATCACAAAACCACCTGAATGCTGCGATAAATGCCGTGGGAAATTCAGTAACTGCGCGGCCAGCGAAGCCCACGATTGAATCAACGTATTCTCCGGATCAAGCCCGGATTCTGTGAAGCGTTGCAGCAGGTCATGACTGGTATCGAACCACTGATGCGACTTCGCGACGCGATCCACAATCTGCGGATCAACGCCTAGCGCCTTACCCGTTTCACGCAATGCGCCGCGCGGCCGATACGTGGACACCGCCGCCGCAATCGCCGTCCGATCACGCCCATATTTACGATAGATGTACTGGATGACTTCCTCACGCCGCTGATGCTCGAAGTCGACATCAATATCCGGCGGTTCACCGCGTTCTTTACTGATAAACCGCTCGAACAACATATTGCTGCGGGCCGGGTCCACTTCAGTCACACCGAGGCAATAACACACAGCGGAATTCGCTGCGGAACCACGCCCTTGGCAAAGGATATTTTCAGCGCGCGCAAAGCGGACGAGGTCATAGACGGTGAGAAAATACGCCTCGTATTTCATATGCTCGATCAACTCGAGTTCATGTTCTATCTGCGCTTGAACCTTGTGTGGAACGCCGAGCGGAAAACGCCGATTCGCGCCAATATAGGTTTCCTGCCGCAAATACGCGGCGTGGGTATAACCGGCCGGCACAATCTCGTCGGGATAGTCGTAACGCAAATCATCGAGTGAAAACGTGCAGTGCTTGAGCACGTTGAGCGTTTCGCCAAGCGTGTATTCCGGATAGAGATTCGCGAGCCGCAACCTGGAGCGCAAATGCTGTTCGGCGTTCGGCGCGAGATCGTAACCACATTCGGACACCGGCTTGCCAATGCGAATGGCCGTCATGGTGTCCTGCAACGGTTTGCGCGAACGCACGTGCATGACCACGTTGCCGGTTGCCACCACGGGCACCTTATGAAACGCAGCCACGTGCTCGACAATCCCCCGGTGGATGTCATCGAGTGCGCGCTGATGCAGCGTCAATCCAACCCACGCGCGTTGAGGAAACGTCGTGTCGAGCCATTCTATCTGGGCATCGAGCGCGGCCTGCTTCGCGGGGAAATCGGGCACCAGGATCGCGAGGCAATCGGGCATGCCGCGCAGATGCGCGAAGTCTTTATCGGGCCGTGCCAGATCGTTAGGCGTGAGCAAGTACGCGCCTTTTTTCGAGCGCATGCGGGCAATGGTGATGAGCTCGGACAAATTGCCGTACCCATTGCGGTTCGTTGCCAGCAAAATGAGCCCGAAGGCGGGCGAAAGATCCGCGTTGACGAGCTTGAAATACGAGCCAATCATCAGCGGAAAATTCAGGGTCTTCGCCTCCACATGTGCGCGCACGACACCGGCGAGCGAGCATTCATCGGTGATTGCCAGACCGGCATAACCGAGTTGCGCCGCGCGCGCGACCAGCTCCTCTCCACGCGATGCCCCGTGCAGGAACGTGAAATTGGAAAACGCGAAAAGCTCCGCATACGCGGGCAGCATGGAGAAGGTGGTATCCACGGCGCATCATCCAAACAGGCCGTGGAGAAACCAGCGCGGATCTTCGGCGTCAGCACTGCCAGGCCGCTCGCGATAAATCCAGTAGCAACTTTGATCGCTGGCTTGCGCGACGAAATAATCGCGGCTCATCAAATTACTGTCGAACCATCCCGCTTCGATGCGTTCCGCCGGCGACACCAGTTTCAGCGACGACCCATAAAACGGCCGATGATTTTTCATCATCAATTGCAGGGGCTTTTCAAGCAGCCAAGCTGGACGCGGCAGATCGGACGGCACGGCTTCCAGCTTTTGAGGACGGGTGGTATCGGCGACGGAGATCCATCGATTAGCCTGTTCAGGCCGGTAATCCGATGAAGGCGCCGCACGCAGTACGTTGTCGGCGCCCAGCCGCGCAACCAGCAATTCCAGCAAACGGTTGTGGTCTTCAGGCGAGCCGCCGGGTTCGGGAAAAAGCGTCTCGGTAGGCGGCTCGGCGGGCTGTATTTTTGCGGCGCTCAGACGCAGCGCGATCACCGGCGCCACGAGTTCCGTGCGGCCAAGCCGCTCCTTGAACAAGCGCACCAGATGTTCTTCGTGCCAGGTGGGTTCGGCGAGCGCGATCTGGATAACGGTGGGGTCGATAGCATCGCGGCCGCGCTCGTGTTCCAGCGTGAGCGTGGCGTGCGTGAGCGCCAGTTGCTGCGCGCTAAGCCAGCCGCACAATTGCACGATCAACCGGCGCGCGGAAAACAGCATGGCTTCGGCGTGCTCAATGCGATCGGGCAACTCGATGCGCGCGCTGAAAGCCGGCGGCACAGCCAGCCATTCGTATAGCTCGGGCGCGAGTCCATAAGCGCGATCGAGCGAATCCAGCAGCGCGACGCCGCAACGCTTTTTAAGCCCTGCACGCGGCAGGCGGCGGATGTCATTCAGTGTCTTGCAACCCAGCCCGTTGAACCAGTCCGCGAACGCACGCACTTCCGGCGCGGCCTGGAACGGCAGCGTTCCGAGCTTGCGTTCAAGCGACGCCATTTTCAGCACGCGCCGCTTGCCGAGATTCGCGTTCCGGGTGCTTTTGGCCAGCAGCCACGCGCCCTGGCCGGTCGGCGCCGTGCTAAGGCGTGCCGTCACGCCGATGGCATCGACAATGTCTCGTATCTGATGACATAGCCGCACGATGCCGCCGAAGAGCCGCAGGCTCGCCGTGACGTCGATAACAATGGTTTCCTCATCGCAAAGCGCGACCATGGGTGAGAATTTCATCGACGAAAAAGCTACCTCGCGCATCAAGTCATTTTCTTTACTCAGCTCGCGCTCGAACATGAGGGTGTCGGGCGAGAGCGTGAGGACGCCGCCGCGTTTCATGCCTACGCACACGCCGGCCTCGCGAGCGCCTTGGTCTCCGATAAAGACCGTGTCTCGGTCGAGGACGACGCAACCATGTTCGGGCCTACGCGACCAGCGTGGACGGAACACTTCCAGCGACAACCGGGGTAGATGTATGCCGACGTACACGGGCATGGGGACTCATTAGAACGGGAGAGGGTTGCAGGGTGACGGACAGCCTTTCGGCGCGGATCGGGCCTTTGCGCTTGATGATGTCGACAGCAATACCGTCGCCGGCCGGCCGCACGCACAGCCTCAGCGTGGCCGGTGACGAGTCCGCCGCGCTCGCGAGCGGCCGCACCATCAGGAATAGCGTTTCAGAGGATTGCGCGGCCATGTGGAGGCGCCGCAGCGACTCCGTGCGCGCGTATTGCTGCCAGAAGATGAGCGCGCCGCAGCTGCCGGTCTTGAGGATTTGCTCGGCTGACCACAATGCGTCAGCCAGTTTCGATGCACGCACCTGGAGCAGCTTTTCGAGCGGCACACCCAGGTATGCAAAAGCGAGAGAATTTGGACTATGAGGCGGTTGCACCAAGGCGATAGGGCGGCGGCTCACTGCGGCGAGCGCCGGGCGTAACAGCCTGACTTCGCCCACGCCCGGCTGCTGCACCAGCAACTCGATCAGGGTGCCCAGCGGCCAGCCGCCGCCCGGCAGCTCGGCCGACAGCATGGCGTAGCCCGTGTCGACCGTTTGCCCATGCGAGCGCGCGAGCTGCGACCCGCGCCACAAGGCGGGGTGGATGTCTTCGACGTTCTGGAGCAAGGCTGACATGGCAAATTTACCTGTATGGATGTACAGTACTTTACCTTGAATTCGGTCGAGCCTGAACTGCCCCTTTTAAAAGGCAGGGAGAAAAACGGGGAGGGAAATATGACCTGTGAATGTGGCAAAAGATGCGGCAAAAATGGTAGGGAGAATGCACGGTGACCATCATGGTTGGCACGGCTTCGTGGACGGACCCCACGCTGATCAAGTGCAAGCGTTTTTATCCGCCCGGCTGTTCGAGCGCGGAGGCGCGGTTGCGTTATTACGCGTCCGTTTTCCCTTTGGTGGAGGTCGATTCCAGCTATTACGCCATGCCGAACGCCGCGAATTCGGTGTTGTGGGCTGAGCGGACACCGCCGGAGTTCGTGTTCAACATCAAGGCGTTCCGCTTGTTCACGGGGCATCAGACCGCACGCGACATGTTTCCGCCGGACATGCAGCCGCACCTGCCGCAGAACGGCAAGACGAGCCTGTATTACAAGGATTTGCCGGGCGAGTTGCAGCAGGAATTATGGTGCCGGTACTTTGAAGCCGTTGAGCCGCTTCGTGCGGCCGGTAAGCTCGGCGCCGTGCATTTTCAGTTCGCGCCGTGGGTGATCTGCAATCCCCATGGCATCAGGCATGTCGAGCACTGCTCGGACGTCATGAGCGCAATGGACGGCTACACCATGGCAGTTGAGTTTCGCAACCAGACTTGGTTCGACGCAAAACGCCGCGATTCCACATTGGCTATGGAACGTGAGCGCGGGCTGGTGAATGTGGTGGTGGATGAACCGCAAGGGTCGAGTAACAGCATCCCTGCTATTTGGGAAACAACGCATCCGCGGCTGGCGTTGATTCGCATGCACGGACGCAATCAGGATACGTGGAATATCAAGGGCGCGGTTGCATCATCGTCGAGATTTAACTATGAGTACAACGACGATGAACTTGATTCGCTCGCTAGTCACATTATCGAAATTTCGAAGGCGGTTGAATTGACGCATGTGGTTTTTAATACAAACTATGAAGACCAGGGGCAGAAGAATGCGCTGAAGTTGATGGGCATTTTAGGGGCGAACGCAATATCGGTCTGATCGTTTCGTTCGCACTTTGGGGTTGAAGGGGGGAGGGTTAGCGGTCGGGGTCTATGCCGGGTTGCTGCTCTCCAGGTCTTCGCGCGTTTTATGTTGGCTGATTTCTTTATCACTATTAGCCACTGCGCGTGGCAGCGCGTCATTTCTTTGTCCAAAGCGACAAAGAAACGAAGCAAAGAAAGCGCTTTCACCTCTCTACTCTAAGTGTCCACAGCGTGCAGTTCCATTTCATGGGTGCCCCAAAAGCACGGTGCTCGCAAGAGCTTAGGATGTGTGAACCCCTCCTTCTCGCGAATCCTGACAGTAAAACGCTTCGCCCCGTACGCTCTCGGGCAAGCACCAATGACTGAACCCGCCTAAGGAGCACCCCGCGCTATCCGCTGAAAACCTTCCACCGAATTTGTACGCATGCAGAACCATTTTTTAAACCACCCAGAAATGGATCTGCAGAATGCATAAAGCCTGACCCGGCAAATAACAATGCAAACTCATAGCTAACCCGCGAAGCGCCACGGCGGCAAATACGCGTGAGGCCGTGTGGGTCCGTGGAACACGGGTGCTAGCCCGAGAGCGTACGGGGCGAAGCGTGTTAATGTCAGGATTCGCGAGAAGGAGGGTTTCACACATCGGTGGCTCTGGCGAGCACCGTGCTTTTCGGGTACCAATGAAATAAAACTGCACGCTGTGGACACTTAATTTTTAGAGAGTTGAAAGCGTTTTCTTTGCTTCGTTTCTTTGTCGCTTTGGACAAAGAAATGACGTGCCGCCACGCACAGTGGCTAATAGTGATAAAGAGAAAACTCGACTCACGCAGACCACTAACACCGAAAGCACCAACCCGGCATTGACCCCGACCGCTAACCCCAGAACCCGTGCAACCCACCACTAACCAACCCACGATGAAGACCAGTGAAAAAAGCAGAGCAAATGGTGGTCTTGTCTATTCCACCGATGCCGGACGAATGTGCCCTGAATGCAGACAGCCACTCGCGGAATGTGCCTGCAAGAAGGCCAAGACACAACCGGCCGGTGATGGCGTGGTGCGAGTGTCTCGCGAGACCAAAGGCCGGGGCGGGAAAAGCGTGACAATCGTTAAAGGCCTGACCCTCGATCCAATCGCGTTGGCGTCGCTAGGCAAACAGTTACGCACAGCCTGCGGTTCCGGCGGAACGGTGAAAGACGGCGTAATCGAAGTGCAGGGCGACCATTGCGAGCGGGTTATCGAAGCGCTCAAGAAAAATGGCCACAACGCGAAGCGAGCCGGGGGATAAACGCTTCAATCATCGTAAGCTTAGCGGAAGAGCACATTAAGCCAGTGAGCAGAGAAACAGCTACATCAACCGTTCGCATGGTCACTCGAATTGCGACGAATCGCCTGAGGCGGTTGACCGAAGGCGCAAATTTCTAAAAGCGGTGGGAGCTTCGCTATGAAAGAATACGACATCAGCACCAATGGCATCTCCATGCACGTGACTGAGCAAGGAGACGGACCAGCGGTCCTTTTTTGCCACGGGTTTCCGGATACGTCCTATACGTGGCGTCGACAAATGGAAGCGGTGTCGTCGGCCGGATACCGCGCCATTGCTCCGGACATGCGCGGCTATGGCCGCAGCTCGGCGCCAGCAGACGCCGCCTTATACACGCCGCTGCACACGGCGGGCGACCTGATTGGACTGCTCGATACGCTAAAGATATCCAGCGCTATTTTAGTGGGCCATGACTGGGGCGCGACTCATGCATGGAATGCCGCGATGATGCGTCCCGACCGTTTCAAGGCGGTGTTCTGCCTGAGCGTACCCTACGTTCCACGCGGGGACGTGAGTGTCTTTGAACGCATGCGGAAGGCTGGTCATCAAAACGATTTCTACATGTTCGAACAGATCCGGCCAGACGCCGATAAAATTTGGGCCGACGCCTCAGTGACCATTCCAGGCATTCTGTATTGGGCATCAGGTTCCGCTCCGGAAAACACGCGATGGAGTCCTATGGATCCCGGACGAAGCCTTCATCGCGCGGCTCCCGGACCCTCGCCCTCCTGGGCGAAACCCGATTACATGGCTCATAACATCGCGGAATTCCAGCGCACCGGTTTTCACGGCGCCCTGAACTACTATCGTGCCGCCGAACCGTATTTCTATTTGTCTGCGCCATGGAAGGGCGCGAAGATCACCCAGCCTTCTTTTTTCATTTGGGGAAAAGCGGATGGATTGAAAGAGCTTTATCCTCTTTCGATCGACCAGATGCGCGCGGGTCTTCCCGGTCTCGCAGGGGGCCTTGAACTCGATAATGTGGGCCACTGGGTACAACACGAAGCCCCTGACGTGGTCAACGACCAACTCGTGCAGTTCTTACGCACTGTAACCACGGCCTGACACGGCCCGATTCCCACCATGACCAAGCTGACCTCGCGCATCTTTAGCTCACCCCGTCACACGACACGTTACTGGGAGTGCGGGCCAGACAACGCCCCGCTGATGATCTTCGTCCATGGCTGGCCCGAAATTGGCCTCATGTGGCGCGCGCAGATCGAAGCATTCGCAGCCGAAGGATGGCGTTGCGTCGCGCCAGACATGCGCGGCTACGGCGGTTCATCGGTGCCGGCTTCGTCCGGCGACTATGTCTTGAGCGAGATCGTTCACGACATGGTGGAGCTTCACGATCATCTGGGAGCGCGCCCTGCAATCTGGGTTGGACACGACTGGGGAAGTCCGGTAGCCGCTGCGCTGGCCGCGCACCACGGGCACCGGAGTCGCGGCGTGGTGCTGGTCTCGTTGCCTTACTTCCCCGAAGGCTTTGCGCTGCCAAATCTCGTGCGCCTGATCGACCGTCAGTTGTATCCATCCGATGAATATCCGGATGGGCAGTGGGACTACTACCGCTTCTATCTAACGCACTTTGAACAGACGGTTAGCGACTTCGAGGCAGATATCCCGGCCGCGCTCGCGTCACTCTATCGCCCGGGAAACCCCGCATCGGGTGGCCTGGTTTCTCCGTCCGCCTTGATCACAAGAAACGGCGGCCGTTATGGCGCGGCACATCGCGCCCCGCCGACGCAGCCTGACCCGGCACTATGGCCGCTCGCGGACTTCGATGCCTTGACCGAGGCGTTCCACGTCACGGGTTTTCGCCCGGCCAATACCTGGTACCTGAACGATGCCGCCAACATCGCCTACGCTCACGCCGCACCGGATGGCGGCCGGTTGCACCAGCCTGTGCTGCTCGTGAACGGCGATTGGGACATCATCTGCGACATCAACCGCGGCCGCCTCGGAGAACCCATGCGCGGCGCTTGCCAGGACCTCTCCATAGCGAACCTGCCTGCGGGCCATTGGCTTCCACTCGAGCGCAAGAGCGAACTTGTTCAAGCAATCCGGTCGTGGCTGGAGGCAAAAGGGCTGTAGAGCGTCGGCCTGTTGTTGCCTTGGTTAATATCGTTGAGAGGTGAATCCGTGCGGAGGTCGAACGCTGACCTTCGGACGGAGAAAAGCGGGAACTGAAATTGCAGCACGCTGACCATGTTCTTGAAACCGCCGCATTTTTCAGGAGTTCGACATGGCTACGGTATCTAAAGGCGACAAAGTGAAGTGGGAAACATCGCAAGGCCCTACCGAAGGTACGGTCACGCGAAAAGTGACCGGTACCGCAAAGGTGGGCGGCCACGTTGCGAAGGCGTCTCCTCGCGATCCGCAATACGAAGTCAAAAGCGCAAAGAGCGGCAAAGCGGCGATTCACAAAGCCAGCGCGCTGAAAAAAGTACGCTGAGCATGTCAGCGTCCCTTAGCGCTGCAGCAGGGCAAGATGAAGGACTCGACACCAGGAGATATTTTGAATCAGATGCTCAAGATGTTTGATCTGTCAGGCAAGCGCGCGCTCGTGACCGGATCGAGTAGCGGGATTGGCTTTGCGCTCGCGCGCGGACTCGCGGGCGCCGGCGCGAAGGTTATTCTGAACGGCCGCAATGAGGCGCGACTCGCAGAAGCGGTGGCAAGTTTGCGTGGTGAAGGAATGACCGTTGACGCACTCAGTTTCGACGTGACGTCCCCATCGGCCGTGTCAGCGGCGATCGAAAAAATTGAACGTGAGGACGGCCCAATCGACATTCTCGTCAATAACGCCGGCATGCAGCGTCGTGCGCCTCTCGAGCAGTTTTCTCACGAGCAGTGGCAAGAGTTGATGAGGACAAACGTGGACAGCGTGTTCCTGGTGGGGCAGGCGGTCGCGCGTTTCATGATCACGCGGGGCGCCGGCAAGATCGTCAATATTTGCTCGGTTCAAAGTGAACTCGGACGACCCGACATCGCGGCATACACTGCGACGAAGGGCGCCGTGAAAATGTTGACCAAGGGTATGGCGATCGATTGGGGCAAGCACGGCATCCAGGTGAACGGGCTCGGACCGGGCTACTTCAAGACAGAATTGACTGAAGCGCTCGTGAATAACGAAACCTTTAGCGCATGGCTCATCGGGCGTACGCCGTCGCGGCGTTGGGGCGATATCGAAGATCTCGTGGGCGCGGCAATATTCCTCACGAGTTCGGCCTCGAACTTTGTCAATGGACACATTCTTTATGTCGATGGCGGCGTGACGGCAACGCTTTAAGCCAGTTCATTTACTAAAGAAAACAAAAAGCGCGCTGTGGTCACAGCGCGCTTTTTTTGGGTCCCGTGCGAACAGGAACGCTTGTGGAACGGTTCAATCATCCGCCGCTTGCGACCGGCTGAAAGTCCGCTCACGCGCCGGGCGGGAGCCCTCAAGCTACGGATCCCAATCTGCCTGCTTCTGCCCAAGATAACAATTTGGTAATGCTGACGTCAGTATTGGGCAAAGCTTGAAAGCCCATACTGTTTGCAAGTCACCGCGATATCAAGTGCTCACGGATAGAAGTTGATGGCAAAGCTTACTCTTATGTAAGCAAGATTCAACGCCGTTAGCGGTGGCTTACGAAGGTCTGTCAGTAGCAAGCCGCAAGAATTTTTGGTCGATCGTGGAATAACCGCAATGCCGCCGTGTTTGCCACTACATGAACACGGCAGATTAGATTCAACTAAGTAAGGATGCCGAAACGAAGACAAAGCCACTGAACCGCAGCGTCAAGGCTCGTCATCGCACTTCGGCAGATACAGCGTCATCCGTTTTCTGGGCATTTGCCCGCTACTTAATCACATTCAATCGCACTCATTTAAGGAATGGTCATCATGAAAAAAGCTCTTGTTTGCCTCGCTCTTGCCGCTGGCGCATTGTCCGCTCCGGTCCTCAGCTTCGCACAATCGAATGCTCCTGTGACGCGCGCTGAAGTTCGTGCAGACCTGGTGCGTGTTGAACAGGCGGGCTACAACCCGTCGCGCGGTGGCGACGTCGATTACCCGGCCGACATCCAGGCTGCTGAAGCAAAGGTCGCGGCGCAAACCGGCCAGCAACAGGCGACGCAATCCTATGGCGGCGTGGCCGAGAACGGCACTTCGTCGTCAGGCGCCCCGATGCACACGGCCATGCACTCGACCTGCGTTGGTCCGGTCAGCTTCTGCAACATCTACGCGGGCAGCTAAGTGGCGCGGTTCAGGACCTGCGCAAGTCATGCGAATGACACGGACTTGCGCAGGACCTGATTTCGCCCGCAACTTGTCGTGCAATTCGATCCCTTCTCTCTACATAACTTTTAACGGAGTCTCTCGTGAAACTTTTGCCTTTGGTCGCCTCGGCCTCGGCCTTGTCATTGTCTGCTTGCCTCTTTGCCTCGACCGGCGCAATGGCGCAGGATGCTCAGCCCAAGAACGCCCCGGTCAAGAACATTGTCCTGGTCCATGGCGCGTGGGTAGACGGCTCAGGCTGGAAACCGGTCTACAACATCCTGACCAAGGACGGTTATCACGTCACCATGGTGCAGGAACCGTTGAGCTCGCTCGAAGACGACGTCGCGACAACCAAGCGCGTTCTCGATCTGCAGGACGGTCCCACTATTCTTGTAGCTCACAGCTATGGCGGTTCCATCATCACTGAAGCAGGCGTGCATCCGAAGGTTGTCGGGCTGGTGTATGTGGCGGCGCACGCACCGGCAGTCGGCGAGGATGAGAGCGATCTTGGCAAGGGCATGCCCAGCTTTACGTCGAAGCAGGCGGGCGCAATCAAGAAAACCGACGACGGTTACACGTATCTGAATCCGGCAGATTTCCCGAAGGACTTCGCAGCTGATTTACCGCTCAAGCAAGCTCAATTCGAAGCGCAGTCGCAGATACTGACGGCGGCCAAGGTTTTCTCTACGCCCATGACCGTTGCCGCTTGGACCACCAAGCCTAGCTGGGGCATCGTCGCCGGAGCCGACAAGATCATCAACCCGGATCTCGAACGTTGGTACTACGCCCGTGCGCATAGCCACACGACCGTGATCCCGGGTGCAAGTCACTCGGTTTATGAGTCGCGTCCAAAGGAAGTGGCCGCCGTGATCGAAGATGCGGCCACGCATGCTCAGCAGTAAAGCGCTAGTGATCGCGTAGGCGAGGCCCGGGGTTATTTTCCGTCGATCGTTATCAAACGGGGTGGCGTACTATTCTTTCGGTTAAATAAAATGTTGCAGCGAGGCGTCGATATGAGGGTTCTGGTCATTGAGGATGAGCAAAAAGCGCTCGCCTACATCAAGAAGGGTCTTGAAGAGGCCGGCTTTCTTGTCGATGTGGCGGCTGACGGCGCGGAAGGCCTGATCCTGGCGCGAGAGGATACGTATGACGTCATCGTGCTGGACGTGATGTTGCCGACCATGGACGGCTGGAGTGTCCTGAAGAACCTTCGAACCTTGAAAGCGACGCCTGTCCTGTTTCTGACCGCTCGTGACGACGTAATCGATCGCGTGCATGGGCTTGAACTAGGCGCCGATGATTACCTGGTCAAGCCGTTTGCATTTGTCGAACTGCTCGCGCGAGTCCGTACATTGGCGCGTAGAGGACCGCCACGGGAGCACGATTTGCTGACGCTCGCGGATCTGGAAATCGATGTGACCCGCCGCAAGGTTCGCCGTGCAGGCAAGCGGATAGAGCTGACTCCGCGCGAGTTCGCGCTGCTGCAATTGCTGGCGCGCAAGCAGGGCGAGGTGATGAGCCGAACGCAGATTGCATCGTATGTCTGGGACATGAATTTCGATAGCGACACCAATGTGGTCGAAGTCGCCATTCGCCGGCTGCGAGCAAAAATTGACGATGACTTCGACGTCAAGCTCATCAAGACAGTACGCGGCGTGGGCTACGTCATCGACACGAAAGAGGACGACTGATGCGCTCCCGGTCGCTGACGGCCACACTGGCACTGGCCTTTGCAGGCACCACGCTGGCCGTGTTCGCCCTGGTTGGAACCTACGTGTATGTGGCGCTGGCGCACGAGATCAGCACGCAAGACGATCAAGATATTGTGCTGGCGGCGCGGCACATGCGTCGCCTGACGGAGGAGTTGGCCAATGTGAATGACCTGTCGCAGCATCAGGAACGGCTGGTAAGTCAGGTGTTGGGCAACGAAGCTTTGTCGGCGGAAGTAATCGATTCGTCCGGTCAGGTTCTGCTGGAACATAACTTGTCCAATGCTGCGCTCAGCATCGTCTGGCCCGCGGCCAAGCTCGATGCCTCCGCGAGAATAACGCCGGGAGCAATCACCGCCTTGACCGCTAGCGACGGCACGCCGTTTCGGCGAATTGCCACCGAGGCAAAACTAGCCGATGGATCGAACGTGAAGATCGTCCTGATGCGCAACGTGGCCGACCGGCGACTTTTGCTACGGAAGTATCGCGATCGACTTTCCCTGGCAAGCGGCGCGGGTGCATTGCTGGCATTCCTGATGAGCTTCCTGCTGGTTCGTCAGTCACTCAAGCCCTTGCATGATATCGCGCATAGCGCGGCGGGCTTTACGACTGACAATCTTAGTGCGCGAATTGTGGTGCGCAAAGTGCCAAGAGAACTGGAGGCGCTGATTGCCTCGCTTAATCGCATGTTTTCCGGTTTCGAAGAGGGTTTCAACCGGCTCTCCCGATTTACAGCAGACCTGGCCCATGACATGCGCACGCCCTTGGCCAACCTGCGTGGCTCGACCGAGGTCGCGCTTGCCCGGCCACGTTCCAGTGAGGAATATCAGACGCTGTTGGCATCGAATCTAGAAGAGTGCGACCGCCTTTCAAGGATGATCGAAAATGTCCTCTTTCTCGCCCGTGCGGAGCATCCTCATTTCTCCCGGCACTTGTATGAGTTTGAGGTCGACGAAGAGCTTCTCAGGATAGCTGATTATTTTGAGGGAATTGCGGAAGACGCTGGCGTTCGAATTCGCGTGACGGGGCATGCGCGGTTGAAGGCGGATCTCGAACTTTTCCGGCGCGCCGTCAGCAACCTGCTTGCAAATGCGGTGCGCTTTACGCCGCGTGACGGCGAGATTATGTTGTCCGTTGCCGAACGCGACGGCGCGGTGCGCGTAGAAGTGATGAACGAAGGCGTTCCACTGGACGAGAGCCTGCTTGAGCGTGTCTTCGACCGGTTTTATCGCGCGGATCCGTCGAGGACGAGCGGTGCGTCGGCGAGCGGATCGACGGGTCTGGGGCTAGCGATAGTGCGCACGATCATGGAGTTGCACGGCGGCAAGGTGCATGCGGAAAGCGAACCGCAGGGAACGCGATTCGTCCTGATTTTCCCGTTGATCAAATGAGTTTTTGACTTGCGCCGCGATCCGCGAAAACCGTGCGCACAAGCCATTATCTCTATTGCCCCAGCCGCGTTCACGTTCCGCGCAAGCTGCGAGCGTTCGTGGATTTCATGCAGGATCGATTGAATCGATAAGGCGCTACGGCGTTTAATATGAACTACGTCTGCTCTATTTCCACCGCCGCGTTCCAGTCGGAGCCGCGCGCAAGCTCAACAAAGGCGCTCAGATAATCGGTGGTCGTATCCGTGTCACGTACGCCCAGAAAGATCTGCTTGGCGATACCTTGCTTGCCCAGCCGGACCGCACTCACCGCGACCTTTTCCGCATACTCTTCAACGAGCCAGCGAGGCAATGCCGCGACGCCCCGGCCGCTCGCGACCATCTGCAACATGATGTCGGTGGTTTCTATGACCTTGTGCCGCTTCGGCATGACGTTCGCGGGCATGAGGAACTGGTTGTAGATATCGAGCCGATCGATCTCGACCGGATATGTAATCAGGACTTCGTCGGCGAGTTCATCGGGCAAGATGAAAGACTTCTGCGCTAGCCGATGCTGCCGGCCCACCACCAGCACCTGCTCATAATCAAACACCGGTTCGAAGCGCAAGCCGGGTTTTCTCAGCGGGTCCGGCGTGACCAATATGTCGATGTCATAGCCGAATAGCGCGCCAATGCCGCCGAACTGGAACTTCTGTTTGACATCGACATCCACGTCGGGCCAGCGCGCGAGATAGGGCGACACCACCTTGAGCAGCCACTGGTAGCAAGGATGGCATTCCATGCCAATCCTCAGCGTTCCACGCTGTCCCAGCGCAAATTGCCGCATGCGCTCTTCCGCATGTTCCATCTGCGGCAGCACGCGGTTGGCGAGCGCCAGCAGATACTGCCCCGCCTGGGTCAGGCGCAAATTGCGCCCGTCACGGCTCCACACGGCGGTCCCGAGTTGCTGTTCCATCTTCTTGACGGTATGGCTCAGCGCGGACTGCGTCAGACACAGCACGTTCGCGGCGGCAGTCAGCGAACCGTGACGGTCCACTTCCCGAATAATGGCCAGATGAGTTCGTTCAAGCATGCGGCGTCCATGAAAGGAACTAATCGATCAATGAGAAAAGACCATTATATTTCATAGGCCACGCAACCTATGATCGAGCCGTTCATTTCAGGAGCGGCACAGCAATGGTCACGACGCACAATTTGGGTTTCCCCCGCATCGGCGCAAAACGCGAACTGAAGTTCGCGCAGGAAAGTTATTGGAAAGGCCAGTCGTCACGTGACGAATTGACCGGCTTGGGCGCGCAGTTGCGCGAGCGGCATTGGGAAAACCAGGCCGGTCTCGACCATGTGCCCGTCGGCGATTTCTCGTTCTACGACCAAGTGCTTGATACGAGCTTCACACTTGGCAACATCCCGGAACGCGTTCGCGGTTTTGACGGTGATCCGCTCGACAACTACTTCCGCGTTGCACGTGGCCGTTCCGCGCATGAGTCGGCATGCAGTTGCGGCGTGCAAGCTGGTGAGATGACGAAATGGTTCGATACTAACTATCACTACATCGTGCCGGAATTCAGGGCATCGACGGAGTTTTCACTCGACGCATCGCGTCTGCTTGATCAGTTGGCGCAAGCTCGTAAGCTCGGTGTGAAGGCCAAGCCGGTGATCATTGGCCCGGTGACGTATTTGTGGCTCGGCAAGGCAAAAGATGATTCGGACAAGCTCGCATTGTTGCCGCGTCTGCTGCCGGTCTATGCAGCGTTGCTCGAACAACTCGCGGCGCAAGGTGTGGAGTGGGTGCAGATCGACGAGCCGGCTCTCGTCACGGAACTCGACGCAACATGGCAGCAAGCGTTCATCACCGCGTACGACGCATTGAAAGGTTCGAGGGTCAAGCTTCTGCTAACGACCTACTTCGGACAGCTACAGAACAACCTGGAAATTGTGCGCAAGCTGCCGGTTCAAGGTTTGCATATCGATGCAATCAACGCACGTGCCGAAGTCGATAAGGTGCTCGCGCAATTGCCTTCGGACAAGGTGTTGTCGCTGGGTGTTATCAACGGCCGGAACATTTGGAGGAGCGATCTGAGCGCGGTGCTGGATTGGGTAGAACCGATTCATAAGGAATTGCAGGACCGTTTGTGGATTGCGCCGTCGTGCTCGTTGCTCCACGTTCCGGTTGATCTGACGAGCGAGCAAAAGCTAGATAAAGAAATTCAATCGTGGCTCGCATTTGCGTTGCAAAAGCTCGACGAACTAAAGGTGCTGGCCCAAGCGCTAAACGGCGGACGTCAATCGGTGCAAGCGGCGCTTGCTGAGAACGGGGCCGCGATTCAGGACCGCCGTTCGTCGCCGCGCGTGCACAACCCGGCTGTCAAGGCAGCGGTTGCGAAAATTGATGCAGCACTGGGCCGTCGTACAAGCGCTTACCCGCAACGCGCCACGAAGCAGTCGGCGTTGTTGAAGCTGCCGGCGTATCCGACAACGACGATTGGCTCGTTCCCGCAGACGGCTGAGATTCGCCAGGCTCGCAGCCAGTTCAAAAGCGGCGAACTGGATGACGCCGGTTACAAGGCCGTCATGCACAGCGAGATCACGCGCAGCGTGCGTGAACAGGAAGCGTTGGGACTCGATGTGCTCGTTCATGGCGAAGCCGAGCGCAATGACATGGTCGAGTACTTCGGCGAGCAGCTCGATGGCTACGCATTCAGTCAGTTTGGCTGGGTGCAGTCCTACGGTTCGCGCTGTGTGAAGCCGCCTATTCTGTTCGGCGACATCAGCCGTCCGAAGGCGATGACCGTGGAATGGATCAAGTACGCTCAATCGCAAACCGCCAAGCCGATGAAGGGCATGCTGACCGGGCCGGTGACTATCCTGAACTGGTCGTTCGTGCGCGACGACCAGCCGCGTTCGGTGTCGTGCCATCAGTTGGCGCTGGCTATTCGCGAAGAAGTGCTTGATCTGGAAAAGGCCGGCGTGCGCGTGATTCAGATCGACGAAGCAGCGTTGCGTGAAGGCTTGCCGTTGCGCAAGTCGCAATGGAACGAATACTTGCAGTGGGCTGTTGAATCGTTCCGCATCACGGCGAATGGCGTGCAGGATGAAACGCAGATCCATACGCATATGTGCTATTCGGAGTTCAACGACATCATTGCGTCGATTGCCGATATGGATGCCGACGTGATTACGATCGAGACATCGCGTTCCGACATGGAGCTGCTCGATGCCTTCGATAACTTCAACTACCCTAACGAGATTGGACCGGGCGTGTACGACATCCACTCGCCGAATATTCCTAGCCAGGAGCACATTGTTCAATTGATGCGTAAAGCGGCGGAGCGGATTCCGGCGGAGCGATTGTGGGTCAATCCGGATTGCGGGTTGAAGACGCGACAATGGGATGAAGTGATCCCCGCGCTCAAGAACATGGTCGCCGCCGCTAAGACGTTGCGCGCGGGTGTGTGATTAATACGCCTCTTAGAAGCATGAATGTGACGACGGCCGCCTTCGGGCGGCCGTTTTTTTCAGGCGGCGCGCGCTTTGCTTGTACCAGCTAACGACTACCTTGGAGTAGCATGGTCTCGCCTTGCCGCGGGCCAACACGCCAGAACCGCGTGCAACGTTCGACTGCCGGTAAAACCTCATTCGGAGCAACCATGGCCTATCGCAACTACCATAAGCGCAAGATTGGCGACCGCGAATTGCATCCCCAGACACAGATGATGTCCTACGGCTACGATCCTTTCCTCTCGGAAGGATCGGTCAAGCCGCCCGTGTTCCTGACATCGACGTTTGCCTTTCGTACAGCAGAAGATGGCGCCGATTTCTTCGATATGGTCTCAGGCCGCAAACCTTCACCGGAGGGCGAAAGTGCGGGACTGGTTTATAGCCGTTTCAATCATCCGAACCTGGAGATCGTGGAGGATCGGCTCGCGCTTCTGGACGACTCTGAATCGGCCGTTGTGACATCGAGCGGCATGTCTGCCATTGCAGCGGTGTTGCTGGCGTTCCTGCGGCCGGGAGATTGCGTCGTGCAATCCGCGCCGCTGTATGGCGGGACGGAAACGCTGATCGCAAAGTTTCTGCCGGAGTGGGGCATCACATCGCAAGTCATCGACGATGGTCTTTCACCTAAGGCTATTCGCGATGCGCTCGAAGCCGCCGCGCAAAAAGGCAAGGTGCGGATGTGCTACATCGAGACGCCGGCTAATCCAACGAATGCGTTGTTTGATCTTGAAGGGCTGCGCCAGGAGATTGGTGCGTTCGAGACGCGGCATGGTTATCGTCCGCTATCGGTGTGCGACAACACGCTGCTTGGGCCGTTGTATCAGAAGCCGGTTAAGCAAGGTATCGATCTCTGCGTGTATTCCCTGACGAAATACGTTGGCGGACATAGTGATCTGGTTGCGGGTGGCGTGACAGGCAGCCGTAGCCTTGTTACCAAGGTGCGTTCAATCCGGAGTGCGCTTGGCTCGCAACTCGATCCGCATTCATCGTGGATGATTACACGCTCGATGGAAACATTGGTCTTGCGCATGGAGCAGGCTGCCCGAAGCGGCACTGCCGTTGCGCAATGGCTGGCGAGCAATCCGCATCGGCCGGTGAAGGTTCTGCATCCTGAACTGAACGATGACCCTGTGTATCAGGCTGTGTATCGGCGTCAATGTACTGGACCGGGGTCTACGTTCGCGTTTGGACTCGATGGCGGACGCGAACAGGCTTTCAGGTTGATCAATGGTCTGGAGTTGTTCAAGTCGGCGGTTAGTCTGGGTGGGACGGAATCGTTGATTTGTCATCCGGCATCGACGACGCATTCGGGCGTACCTGTTGAGGCTCGCGCAGCGGCGGGGGTATCGGAGGGGTTGATTCGCGTGTCGGTCGGGCTCGAACATCCGGATGATCTGATTGCCGATTTGTCGGATGCGCTGGCGCATTGTTGAGGGGATATCGTTCGCACTGTTCGGGGGGGCGGGGGTAGGTTCTTGCGTTAACGGTCGGGTTCAATGCCGGGTTGCTGCTTTCCAGGTCTTCGCGCGTTTAGTGTTAGCTGATTTCTTTACCACTATTAGCCACTGCGCGTGGCGGCGCGTCATTTCTTTGTCCAAAGCGACAAAGAAACGAAGCAAAGAAAACGCTTTCACCGCTCTACCCTAAGTGTCCACAGCGTGCAGTTTCTATTCATGGGTGCCCCAAAAGCACGGTGCTCGCCAGAGCCACGGATGTGTGAAACCCTCCTTCTCGCGAATCCTGACAGTAAAACGCTTCGCCCCGTACGCTCTCGGGCAAGCACCAGTGCCCCACAAACCCGCACGGCCTCACGCACTCTTATGGGTGCGGTTCTTCGCGGGTTAGCTGCTCGGTTTGCGCTGCTATTTTTGAGGGTTAGGCCCCACGCACTCTGCCGCTCCGTTTATCAGCGGGTTTTCAAAATGGTTCGGTATGCATAAAAATTTGGAAGTTGGTTCTCCGCGGATAGCGCGGGGTGCTCCTTGGGCAGGTTCAGTCGCTAGTGCTTGCCCGAGAGCGTACGGGGCGAAGCGTTTTACTGTCAGGATTCGCGAGAAGGAGGGGTTCACACATCCGTGGCTCTGGCGAGCACCGTGCTTTTGGGGTACCAATGAATAAAAACCGCACGCTGTGGACACTTAATTTTTAGAGAGTTGAAAGCGTTTTCTTTGCTTCGTTTCTTTGTCGCTTTGGACAAAGAAATGACGCGCCGCCACGCGCAGTGGCTAATAGAGCGAAAAAGATCAGCCAACACTAAACTTGCGAAGACCTAAAAAGCAGCAACCCGGCATAGACCTCGACCGCTAACGCAAGAACCCGCACAACCCAACACTAACCCCGACCACTAACGCCAGAACCCACCCCCCGGCATACCCCCACGCCCCATCCCCTCAAACCCCGAGTGCGAACGAAAACCAATAGCGGTTACACTACCTCGACAAACGGCGCGAGCCACCAAAACACGGCGCGAGCCACAAATCCCCGCCCAATTCCCGCTGCGGCTCCCCCCGCCCAGTCCTATGCAAAATGGCATTTCTTTCGATCTGAAGGCGCTTGAAGTCTTCGTGCTTGTCGTCGAATCCGGCGGCATGACGGCGGCCGGCCAACGCCTGAGCATCACGCAATCGTCAGTCTCTCAAACGCTGTCGAATCTCGAACAAACACTCAATCTGCAATTATTGGATCGCTCGCAGCGGCCGCCGATGCTGACACCCGTCGGACGCCAGTTCTACAACCGCGCCTGTACGCTGCTCGATGACGCCAGGCATTTGAGCCAGGAGTTTCGCAAGCCGCTCGGTGAACCGCTCAAGCATATTCGGATTGCACTGGTGGATTCCATGGCGACCAGCATTGGCGCCGACCTGCTGGTTGCAATACGGCAGCGCACCGCGAACTGGTCGATGGTGACCGGGCAATCGCATCAACATGCCGAAGCGTTGTTGTCCCGACGAGTGGACATCATCATCTCCGATGACGTCGTGGCAAAAAATCCTTTGCTATACCGCCAGCGTATCTTGCGCGAACCCTTTGTGCTGGTTTTACCCGGCGACGTCAAAGGACCCGTTCCCTCTTTGCGCAACCTGCTGGTCAGAGGCGACTTCATTCGCTATAGCAATACAACCGTCATTGGCCGCAGCATCGAAACCCAGTTGGAGAAGTGGGGAATTCAACCGCCGCTGCGACTGCAACTCGACAATACATTCGCCATCATGTCCCTCGTGATGGCCAACGCAGGCTGGACCATCACCACGCCGCTATGCCTGTTGCAGTCGGGGCTGACGCTGGACAATAAATTTTCCCAAGCATTTCGCTTGTCCCCGATTCCCGGCGAAGAGTTCTTTCGAGAACTGACCATGGTCGCCCGTCAGGACGATCTCGGCTTGCTGCCGCAGCAACTCGCGCAGGACAGCGTGGAGTTGCTGAAGAAGCGCTTCCTGCCGGTCATCGAGGCGAATGCGCCATGGGTGTTGCCATCTATTATGCTGGGCTAACTTCAAAGCAGCGTGACGCCCGCCCTCAGTTTTTCATAACGCAGTTGGCGCAAATCCGCGACATTGATACCGGGTGCCGCCACCACCAAAATCTCGTCTGCCAACGATGCAAAGTCGGCTCGGAAATGTACCGAACTCTTTAGAACCAGCGTGCGGTATTCGGCTGGATCGGCGCCGACATGGCGGAACATCGCTTGATCAGCCGCTTGCTGTTTTTTGCTCGACACCACGATTTCAATCCCACGCGGGCCGCCGCAGCGCACCCGGGCCATCGCCCCCAGATCCATGTGGCAGCCGTGGTAGAAGGGCCCTGTGCCGGTGAAGCGGCCGCTTCCCAGCGCCAGAACTTCGAACGGCGCCTGCACCGGCCCCGCGCCCAAACCGTCAGCCGCGCCGAGCGGGGCATAGATAACGGCGCCAATTCTCGCGTTCGTTGCTGCTTCGACAAATGCCGCATCGCACACGACCCCGGCGCACACCCGTTGCGCTTTTTGCTGCAGCAGTTCGTGCAGGATATCGGTGGTGTCGCCGTTGCCGCCGCCGCCCGGATTATCCTGGGTATCGGCGAGGATGACTGTGCCGCCGTCTGATTGCATCGCTCGCTCAAGCGCGTGCGCGACCGCCTCGGCCGGCGCGTAGAGACGCCCGCCGAAGTCAGCCCGTCTGTCTAGAACAGCCTGCGTCAAAGACTCAACTGCAGAGGCCACCGCAATCTGATTTGCGCCGTAAGCAATGACGCTGGGACCGCTATGGTGGATATCGGCAAGCGGAAAACCCGGCACGAAATCGGCGGCAAAAACCCGGTCCGACGCGAGCGATTCACCAAGCGCCACCAAACCACGCATCGGTTCGCTCAAGGTGCTTTGCCAAGGCATCGGAATCAGAAAAGGTATCTGACGATAGCCCTTGTGCAACACCTCGCCTGCCAGCAACCGGTCGAGCAGCACATGCGCACGCTGCCCGGTCTGCGCCATGTCGACATGCGGATAGCTGCGATACGTCACCAAACCGCTCGCATGGTCGATCATGGCCGGCGTGATATTGGCGTGAAAATCGAGCGCCGCGACTATCGGCATCGTGCTGCCGACGCGTTGACGAAGGCGTCGCAGCAACTCTCCTTCACCGTCTTCCAGATGCTCGCTGACCATCGCGCCATGCAGGTCGAGAAACAGCGCGTCCAGCGGGCCTGCATCGCGGATCATCCGGTCAAGCATGAAGGCAATTGCTTCGAATGCATCCTGCGTTACCGGACCGCTAGGATTGGCCGACGCCCACAATAACGGCACCAGTTGATGCGATGTGCGCGCAGCTTGAATGAAGCCATCTATTGCCAGATTGACGCCCGCGACCGCGCCGAACATCTCTTCGCCAACGAGCAAGCCCGGCCACGCGTCCGCTTCGACGAAAGTAGCAAAACTCGCCCGGCTGGCAGCAAAGGTATTCGTCTCATGTAGAAAGCCAGCGATCCCGATTCTTGCCACACCATCCCCTCAAATCAACATGGGCTTTACAACAAGCCCTCGACGGCCGTTACGAAAATGCAGCTGTACTCGGCGCTGCTAAACGGAATCGGGTTGGTTCCGGCGGATCCATCCACCACGGCCATTTCGCCGACCTTTGCGGCATCGTTGCCATTGATACCGATCTCGTTCAGCGTATGAGGAATGCCGAGCGTGTCGCGCATCATCAGGACCCAGTCGAGGAACGATGTGAACGACGGCTGCGCCAGTTCCAGATAACGCGCCAGCAGTTCGATCCGGTCCGAGATGACCGATTCGTTGGCCTTGAGCACATACGGCATCAGGATGGCGTTGAGCATGCCGTGGTGGGCGTCATACAGCGCGCCCAAGGGATGCGCCAGCGCATGCATCGCGCCCAGGCCGCGCTGAAATGCGGTGGCGCCCATGCTCGATGCCACCAGCATCTGCAGGCGTGCATCGAGGTCCTGGCCGTCCTTGACGGCACGCGGCAGATACTGCTTGATCAGGCGAATGCCTTCGACCGCGATGCCCGTCGCCATCGGATGATAGAAGGGCGAACAATAAGCTTCGAGGTTATGCGAGAGGGCATCCATGCCGGTTGCTGCTGTCAGCCTCGCCGGCAAGCCGACCGTCAACTCGGGGTCGAGAATGACAACCGAGGGCAGCATGTTTGCATGGAAAATGATGCGTTTAACATGAGCGTGATCGTCGGTGATCACTGACGCGCGCCCGACCTCCGAGCCCGTCCCGGCCGTAGTGGGTACGGCAACAACGGGCGCCATGCCGGCCACATTGACGCGCAGATAGTTGTCGCCAACATCTTCGAAATCCCACAACGGACGATCCTGCCCGACCATCAGCGCCACGGCCTTGGCTGCGTCAAGCGCTGAGCCGCCACCGAAGGCAATCACGCCATCGTGGCCGCCGGCTTTGAATATGGCGACGCCATCGTCGACATTCTTGCCGGTCGGATTGCCCTTGATCTCGTGAAATAGCCCGCTCTCCAGTCCGGCGGACCGGCAGTGATCGAGGACGCCGCTGATCAGTGGCAATGCGGCCAGACCCGGGTCGGTAATCAATAGCGGCCGGCGCATGCCGAGGCTTTGACACCATTGCGGCAATTCGCGGATCCGGCCTGCGCCGACCTTGACTGCGGTCGGGTAATTCCAGTTTGCGGAGGGAAGTGACGGCTGTGACATACGAAATTCCTTCGATGATCCGTTCAAAGACGGGTTTTCAGATGAAAAGATTTGGCTCGCGTCAGGTGCTCGTATCCGATTGCCGACAAGGTCACACCTCGGCCGGTATTCTTCACGCCGGTCCAGGCGAGCGCAGGGTCGAGATAGTCGCAGCGGTTCATAAAGAACGTGCCGGTTTCCACACGGCGTCCGATCGATAACGCAGTTTCTTCGTCGCTCGTAAATACACTCGCCGTCAAACCGTAGGGGCTGTCGTTCATCAGCTCGATGGCTTGCTCATCTCCGGTCACCGGCATGATGCCGACCACTGGACCGAAACACTCATCGTTCATCAGCGTCATGCCGTGATCGACGTCCACGAACAGGCCCGGCGCCACATAGGGCGTGCCGGCGCGCGACATGTCGAAGCGAGTTTCATCGATCAGATTTTTTGCGCCTTTGGCGAGCGCCTCGGCAATGACGGTCCGCACTCCATCGGCGGCTGCGGTACGGACTACCGGCCCCAACGTGGTTTGCGCATCAAGCGGATTGCCCAGCACATACTGATTCGTCAGCGCCACCGCGCGCTCGATAAAATCCTTGTACAGAGGCTGCGCCACATAGATTCTCTGGATGCCGCAGCATGACTGCCCTGAGTTGAAGAAGGCGCCATCGACCAGTGTCTCCACGGCGTAGTCGAGATTGGCATCGCTTCGTACGTAGGCCGGATCGTTGCCGCCCAATTCCAGCCCAACGCCGATAAACCGCCCGGCCGCCGATTCCTCGACAATGCGTCCGCCGCCCACCGAACCGGTGAAACAGACAAAGCCGATCTCGCTCGCGCGTATCAATCGGCGCACACGTTCATGATCCGCATGCAGATACTGGAACACGCCCTCGGGCCATCCGGCCTGGACAAAAGCCTGATGAATGAGCTCGGCACACAAGGGTGTCTGGTCGGAGTGTTTGAGAATAACGGCATTGCCTGCGAGCAATGCCGGGACAATGCTGTTGACTGCCGTCAGCAACGGGTAATTCCATGGCGCGATAGTGAGCACAACGCCAACCGGTTCACGCGATATAAACCGCGTAAAGCCTTCCTGTGGCGCCACTTGCACGAGCTTCAACGCATCTTCGGCAATCGCCATCATGTGGCGTGCCCGTGAGGCAAAGCCGTCCACTTCGCCGGCGGTATAGCGCAACGGGCGCCCCATCTGACGCGTAATTGCCTCGCCAACTGCCGCCTTGTTTTCGACGAAGAGTTCAACGGCCCGGCCAACCAGTGCCAGCCGCTCCGACAGCGGTCGTGCAGCCCACGCCTTCTGCGCAGTTTTCGCGTGCTGTAGTGTTTGCTGGATCTGCGATTCGCTCGCATAAGGCCGGCGCACGAATTCGCTGCCGTCAATCGGGCTAATGGTAATCAGGTCTTCTTTCATAGTGGGCTCGGATGTTTTGACTTAGATAATCTCGAAGTAGCGGGCGAGTTCCCAATCGGTGACATGGCGGCGGAACTGCCGCTCTTCCCATTCGCGGGTCGCGACATAATGTTCGACGAACGCCTCGCCAAACAAGGTCTTCGCGGCTTCCGAATGGCGCAGCCGCTGCGCGGACTCCCACAGGGTGCAAGGCAATTTCAGATGAGCGGGGAATTCCTGCGTATAGGCGTTTCCCTCGACAATCTGCCCCGGATCCAGGCCTTGTTCAATGCCATGCAAGCCGGCGCCCAGCGCGGCTGCCAACGCAATGTAGGGATTTGCATCGGCCGAACCAATGCGGACTTCAACACGCTGGGATTTTTCCGAACCCGGGATCAGGCGCAAGGCCGTCGTTCGATTTTCGACGCCCCATGTTGCATCCAGCGGCGCCCAATAGCCCGGCACCAGACGTGAATAGCTATTGACGGTCTGCGCGAACATCGACATAAATTCCGGCAGATAGCGTTGCACCCCCGCCATGAAACTGGCTTGCTTGGCGCTCATGTTGTAGGGACGGCTTTCGTCGTAAAACGCCGACTTGCCGGTGCTCGCCTCACGCAACGACAAGTGGATATGACCGCTCTGTCCCGGGTGGTCATGCGACCATTTCGCCATGAAGGTCGCCATCAGATTATTTTTCTGAGCCAGCGCCTTGGTAAAGGTCTTGAACAATATGGCCTTGTCGCCCATCGCCGCCGCGCCGTCAACCGCGAGCGCAGCCTCCAGCACGCCGGGACCGGTTTCGGTATGCAAGCCCTCGATCGGCATGTCCATCTGCTCGCACATATCTAGCAATTGCCGATAGAAATCGCCTTCGACGGTACTGCGCAGCACCGAGTAGCCGAAATTGCCCGGCGTCCAGTTCTTCAAGTCGCGATAGTTTTTTTCGCGCACCGAATGCGGCGTTTCTTCGAACATGAAGAATTCATATTCAAGCGCGGCGGAGACATCGAATCCCATGTCGCTTGCGCGCTTCAATACGCGCTGCAATAAACCTCGCGGGCAAATTGCTTCGGCATCCCCAACAAATTCAGCGAGGAAGAACAGCATGTCTTCGCCGTCGCCCTGTTCCAGCGGCAACCGGCGGCAGCTCTCCGGCACGATGCGCACCATGGCGTCCGGATAGGCCGTGTGCCAGCCGGTGTATTTCGTGTTGTCGTACATTTGGTCGTCGGCGTCCCAGCCCAGTACGACATTGCAGAAGGCGAATCCCGAACGCAGCGCCCCGAGGAATTTGTCCTTGCGCAGATATTTTCCGCGCAAGATGCCGTCGATATCGGACAGGCCCACTTTGATATGCGTCAGCCTGCTTGCCTCCACCAGACGAATCGCATCTTCCACCGTCTTGATTGCCCGTTCGGGCTTCGCTTGCGCATCCATATTCAGTCTCCGTGTTATCGCTCTTTTTTCGGCTGATTCATCTTAGGAACGAGAAAATTGCAGATCAACAACAATCGGTATTGGTTATGGTGCTGATCGGCTGGGGTAATACTCGGCGACTTGTGGCTTAGCCTGCTACCGGTGCGAACCCGCCCAATCACCGCTCGCTCAGCGCCACTTTAGGGCATCCCGTAGGGCGTCCCTGCGCCGCCGGTCGCCCCGCCAATCGCGGCTAAAGACCTTTCGTCAACCCAACGGCCAAGGCATCCTTGCCATTGGCACAACTCTTGTGTATGAAGTTAAAAACTACTTCAAGCGGGACGCGCATTCCCAAAGGGTTTCCATTGATTACTCGACTGGTACAGATCTTCAACGACTCGGGCGCCAAGGTACGGAGCAAGCTTTTCGGCATTTACGGCTTACTGATTGCGATCAATGTCCTCGCCTGGGTTTGGGCGCTCGTGGCGTTCCGCCATCATCCGGTGCTCCTTGGAACTGCCTTGCTGGCCTACGGATTCGGACTGCGTCATGCGGTGGATGCCGACCACATTGCAGCTATTGACAATGTCACCCGCAAGCTCATGCAGGAGAAAAAACGGCCGGTTACGGTCGGCTTCTTCTTTTCCCTTGGGCACTCGACCGTCGTCGTGCTCGCGTCTGTCGGGGTGGCTGTTGCAACGTCGGCCATGCAAGGGCGATTCGATCATTACAAGGAAATTGGCGGAGTGGTCGGCACGTTGGTGTCGGCGTTATTCCTGTTTGCGATCGCGCTGATGAACTTGATTATCCTCAGGTCGATCTATAAAGCGTGGCGCAACATCCGGAATGGCGGCGCTTATGTCGATGACGATTTCGATCTGCTTCTGGCTGATCGCGGATTTCTGGCCCGCCTCTTTCGCCCGCTGTTTCGCATGATCACGCGAAGCTGGCAAATGTATCCGCTAGGTTTCCTGTTCGGTCTTGGATTCGATACCGCGACCGAAATTGGCTTGCTCGGCATAGCGGCTACCCAGGCGTCGCAAGGGCTGTCTCCCTGGGCGATCATGGTGTTCCCGGTACTGTTCAGCGCCGGCATGTCTTTGATCGACACGCTGGACGGTCACCTGATGCTCGGTGCCTACGGATGGGCCTACCTTAAGCCGATCCGGAAGATCTACTACAACATGACCATCACGCTGGTGTCCGTGATCGTGGCTATTGTGATTGGCGGAATAGAAGTGCTTGGGCTGCTTGCAGATCAGTTGAAGCTGCAAGGTCCGGTATGGGATGCAATAGGGACCCTGAACGATAATTTCGGCACGCTGGGCTTTGTCATCATCGGCATTTTCGTCTTTAGCTGGATCGTGTCGGTCGTGATCTATCGCGCCAAGCGTTTTGATGAGCTGGAGGTTAGCCGCTAGACCCATACGCTAGCCGGCGTTGTCGCGAAGATGCGCAAGTTGTCCACACATGAATGAAACTAATAGGACGATGAAAACATGTCCCTTGTTGAATAACACGGCGGCATTCAGACTGTGGGCCACTCGGTTAAGGACGCATTATGGCTCGCACTCATCTACACGGTTTTCCGCGCATCGGCGCGCAACGCGAACTCAAGTTCGCGCAAGAGGCTTTCTGGCGCGGGGAGTGCGACGAAGCTCATGTGCGTAACGTCGCAGCGGTTTTGCGTGCGCGCCATTGGGCGTTGCAACGCTCGGCCAAGCTGGATTTTGTAGCAGTTGGCGATTTCGCCTACTACGACCAGATGCTGAACGTGACTGCGTTACTGGGCGCATTGCCGGAGCGGTTCAAATTTGGCCCGTCGGCGCTCTCGCTCGCCCAATATTATGAACTGGCGCGAGGCAACCAGGCGCAGCCCGCCATGGAGATGACCAAGTGGTTCGACACCAACTATCATTACCTTGTGCCGGAGCTGAGCCCGGACACCACATTTAATGGCGGCGTGGATTGGTTCTTCGATGAAATCGATGAAGCACTAGCACTGGATCATTCGATCAAGCCGGTGCTTATCGGCCCGATTACGTACCTATGGCTATCCAAGAGTCCCGTTCCCGCCTTTGACCGGCTTTCACTTCTGCCGAAGCTCGTGATTCGCTATATGCGCATTCTCGACCAGTTGAAAGAACGCGGGATTGAATGGTGTCAACTGGACGAACCGGCACTGTGCCTGGATCTGGATGATGAATGGCTCGAGGCGTTTCATGCGGCCTACGATGTGCTTGGCGCGTCAGGCAGCAAGGTCATGCTGGGCACGTATTTCGACACAACCGCTCAGCACGCGCCGCTTGTCGCGACACTTCCTGTGCAGGGTGTTCATATCGACCTGATCAGGGCGCCTGAACAACTGGACGCATGGCGCGCGGCACTGCCAGAGGACAAAGTGCTCTCGGTGGGTGTGATCGATGGCCGGAATATCTGGCGGGCGGACCTGAGTAAAATTGTCGACTCGCTTCGGAGTTTAAGTGTGGAACGTTCGGATAACTTATGGATTTCACCGTCCTGTTCGTTGCTGCATGTACCGGTCACGCTTGCCTCTGAGAAGAAGCTCGATAACCGTTTGACGTCGTGGCTTGCCTTCGCGACTGAGAAGCTTGATGAAGTTGCTGCTATTGCGCTCGCGTTAAAAAATCCAACGGAGGCCGAATCTGCACTCGCCGCGTCGAACACAGCGCTCGATACGCGACGCAATTCGGACGCGGTCATCAATACCCTTGTGCAGCGAAGAACTGCTGCCATCACTCAAGCGATGGCGAGCCGTAAAAGTCCTTATGCCATCCGCAAGCGAGTGCAGCGGCATACGCTCAGGCTTCCGCTCCTGCCGACCACGACCATTGGTTCGTTCCCCCAGACAACCGCGATCCGGCAAGCTCGCGCAGCGTACCGGCGCGGAGAACTGGGCGCACTGGATTACCTGGAACGCATGCGCGC
Organism: Caballeronia sp. LjRoot29; assembly: GCF_964252755.1. Classification (NCBI taxonomy): domain Bacteria; kingdom Pseudomonadati; phylum Pseudomonadota; class Betaproteobacteria; order Burkholderiales; family Burkholderiaceae; genus Caballeronia; species Caballeronia sp. LjRoot29. Next base: position 30,509 of record NZ_CAXUPU020000025.1, read on the forward strand.
GGAGATAACGACCGCCGTGCGCAAGCAGGAAGAACTCGGGCTCGACGTCCTCGTGCATGGCGAAGCGGAACGCAGCGACATGGTCGAGTTTTTCGCGGAGAAGCTATGGGGATGTGCGCTGACGGAGCACGGCTGGGTTCAGAACTACGGCTCGCGCTGCGTCAAGCCGCCGGTTATCTACGGCGATATCTATCGTCCGGAGCCCATGACGGTGGACAACATGTGCCATGCGCAATCGCTGACCGACCGCGTGATGAAGGGCATTCTTACGGGCCCGGTGACCATGCTCCAGTGGTCTTTTGTCCGTGACGATCAACCCCGCGAAACAACGGCGCTGCAGCTTGCGTTGGCTATCCGCGACGAGGTAATGGACCTTGAAAAGGCGGGTATCCGCATCATCCAGATCGATGAACCGGCGTTCCGCGAAGGCTTGCCATTACGTCAGGCCGAGTGGCCCGCTTACCTTGACTGGGCAACCCGCGCTTTCAAGATCGCCGCTAGCGGCGTCTCCGATGCAACGCAGATTCACACCCACATGTGCTATTCCGAGTTCAATGACATCCTGCCTTCCATCGCAGCGCTGGATGCCGACGTGATCACGATCGAGACATCGCGCTCATCAATGGAACTGCTGGACGGCTTCGGTGCGTTCGCTTATCCGAACGGAATCGGGCCAGGCGTGTATGACTCACACGCAGCGCGGGTGCCGAGCGTGGAAACAATGCAGCGCCTGCTTGAGCGTGCATGCGAGGTCGTTCCTGCGGAGCATCTGTGGGTCAACCCTGACTGCGGCTTGAAAACGCGCGCTTGGCCGGAGACAGAAGCGGCATTGACCAACATGATCCTGGCGGCCCGCGCCGTGCGAGAGGCGTTGACTGCGAAAAGCAGGGAAATAGCGGAGGTCTGAGCGGCTTGACGCCCGCAAGCGGCAGACGCCCAAGTCCACCCGAGCTTACCCGTAAAGAACCGCTTCGAAGCGAGGTTCTGCCATGCCGTGGCTCGTCCGTGCTACTGTATTTGGCTTGGCTTCGTTGATTTTGTACTTTACTCACCACGCCCTTTCGGGACGCTCTGGACGCTTATGAAAAAAGTATCGCTGCTGCTTACTCTTGCTGTTATTGCTTCGTCATCGGTTTATGCCGCCACGGGTGCGACCGAAACGCTACCCTCCGGCGTCACCGTAACGCAGATCAAGGAAGGTACCGGCGCTCAGCCTACCGCCGCCGACACCGTGACCGTCAACTATCGCGGCACCCTCGCGAACGGCACCGAATTCGACTCCTCGTATAAACGTGGGCAGCCGGCATCGTTCCCCCTCGGTCAGGTCGTCCCGTGCTGGACGCAAGGCCTTCAGAAAATGAAAGTGGGCGGCAAGGCCAAGCTCGTCTGCCCGCCGGCAACAGCCTACGGCGAACGCGGCGTAGGCCCGATCCCACCGAACAGCACGCTGACGTTTGAAGTCGAGTTGTTGAAAATCGGCAACTAAAGCCTGTACGACGCGCATTCGCTTCAATGCAATCAGGCGAACCCGCGTACCCCGTGCTATTGCGATATCTTTTGCTTTTTCGCAATAGCACGGCTGCGTAACATCCGTGTAATGCCGTCAAATAGATCCATGGATGAAGCGAGCGCTTAATCTCACTCCAATGGAAAACCCTCCCTGCATACTGCTATACGCACCCTATAAGCGTGCTATACGCGTCCTATATGTTTTCCGTCAAGACGGCCGATTCCGAATCAGCGGATTGACGGGCGCAAAGTAAATTCATTGGCGGGGACAGCACACACAAACCTGTCACTTACACGAAGTAAGATACGCGCTGGGCCGCTCAGTGCGGCCTTGGAGCAGCAACGGCCAGCGGTCAGAGCCGGACTCCGCTAATCCGGAATCCGCTGCCAGAATTGCCGGTCTGATACAAATCAACGGGTAGGTCGCGGTTCGCAAACGATTCCCTTCAGTTGCAGTTTTAATAAGCGTCCGGTAACATTAATTCGCCGGTGGAACTGATTTTTTACTAAACCGGTTCCCTGCCGGGACTGCCTGGATAAGCAATTTTCTGTCGTTTTTTTAAGTGACGGATAGGGCAAGCAAAGGCGCCGCGCAAAAGTCTCCCTGCATAACCCGTTGTCGAAGGGCCAAAATCACTAAACAGGCCGTCGAGACCGGTGTTAATAAAAAGAGGGCTGTATCTTAGTCACTTCCACCATGGCGACGCTGTGATCCGACACACCCTGGGCGGCTTGCTACTGGTGATCTTGTGCCTCGGCCGTGCGGTCGCGGCAGGTCCCGCTTGCACACGGCCCTTGACGCTTGCGCTGCACGATCACGGCCTGCTTTATTCGGCCGATACCGACACCGGTATCGATAAAGACTTCGCCGATGAACTGATCCGCCGCAGCGGCTGCCAGATTAAGGTCAGCCTCATGTCGCGTGCGCGCATCTGGCAATTGATCGAATCCGGTGCGCTCGATTTCAGCTTGTCCGGCATCACCAACGCCGAGCGCGATCGCTTTGCGTCGTTCGCCTGGTACTTCAGCGACAAATACTATTTGCTGGTGCGCAAGGACGCAGGCATGCATCAGCTGGCCGATTTCGAGCGCAGCGACCAGTTTCAACTGGGCGTAATCCGCAGCTTCCGCTACAGCGATTCCGCCAACAAGCTGGTCGACACCCTCGCGGCCCAGAACCGTGTCAGCCAGGCCGGCGGGCTGGCGCCGCTCTACGAGGCGCTGATCCACCAGCGTATCCAGGGCATGATCATGGAGCCCTTCGATTACCCCGCGCTGGACGAAAAGAAGATCCGCGATGTCACCACGATCATCGAATTCAACGATCCCGCCATTCCGCATGGCCTGATCATGTCGAAGAAAGCGCTGTCGCCCGCCGAGCAGGACAAGTGGCGCGCGCTGGTGAACGAGATGCGCGCGGACGGAACCGTGCTGCGAATTTTCGAGAAGTATTTCAAACCCGATCTGGCTAAATCCATGGTCGATTTCCAGGCACCCCCGTGACCTGGGCTCGCCTGGTGTTGCTGCCCCTGCTGATCTTGTCCGCCGGGCTCGGCGTCACATGGATCGTGTGGGATCACGAGCGGCAAGCTTCCCAACACGAGTTACTCTCCCAGTTCGATTTTTCACTGGGCGACGTGGTCAGCCGCGTCGAACAGCGTATGTCGACTTACGAGCAGATGCTGCGCGGTGTGCAGGGCCTGTTCGCCGCCACCGGCACGATGGACCGCGACAAATTCCGCGACTACGTCAGCGCGCTCAATCTCGATGCCAATTTTTCCGGCATCCAGACTATTGGGGTGATCGACTGGGTGCCGGGGGCGCGCAAGGACGCTCATGTTGCCGCGATGCGCCAGCTGGGTTTTGCCGGCTATACCATCCAGCCGCGGGGACCGCGTGAGAACTACGCGCCGATCATCCAGCGCGAACCGTCTGCGTCCAGCGTCCGCGCCCCGCTCGGCGTGGATTCCTGGGCCGATCCTGTGCGGCGGGAGGCCATGGAGCGGGCCCGCGATTCCGGCATGGTGGCGGCTTCCGGGAAAGTCCGCCTGGGCGTGGACGTCGGACCGGATGCAAAACCCGCTTTCATCCTGTACTTGCCGATCTACACCCGGGGCCAGCCGCACGACAGCGTCGCCGAGCGTCGGGCGCATCTGGCCGGCTGGGTGTATGCATCGTTTCGCATGCACGACGTCATCGCAAGCTTGTACGGCGATACCATGCCCGGCCTCGCGTTAGCCATCTACGACGGCGTCGAGCCGTCCACCGGGGCCTTGCTGTATCGCTCCCGTTCCGCCGAAGAGCAGCATCAGCCGCCGCTCATTTCAGCCAGCGAATACCTGGTGGTGGGCGGGCATAACTGGACGCTCTCGATGCGGACCCTCGACGACTTCAAGGGCCGCTTCGGACGTAACGCCGAAGTACTGATCGCCGTCGCCGGCACGGGTCTGAGCCTGCTGCTCGCGCTCCTCGCGTGGTTGATGGCCACCGGCCGCGGCCGTGCGATGCGGTTGGCCTCCAAGATGACCCGCGAGTTGCGCGAGAGCCAAGAGAAGTTCCGGGCCATCGCGGATTGCACGGTGAACTGGGAAGTCTGGTGGGGAACGGATGGCAAGCCGCGCTGGATCAATCCATCGGTTAAGGACTACACCGGCTATACCGTCGAAGAATGCATGGCCATGCCCGATCTCGCCGGCACGCTGATCCATCCCGACGACATGCCCCGCGTCGCCCCCGAATTCCTGAGGGGACTCCAGGGCTCTCGCGGCGACGACCTCGAATTCCGCTGCGTTCGCAAGGATGGAACGCTGGTCTGGCTGTCCGTTTCCTGGGTTCCAATCACCGACGCCAGAGGTGTCTTGACGGGGTTCCGGACCAGCGGACGCGACATCACCGACCGCAAGCAAGTCGAAGCCGAATTGCGCATTGCGGCAGTCGCCTTCGACTCGCTCGAAGCCATGATGGTCACCGATGCCAACAACACCATCTTGCGGGTCAATTCGGCGTTCACCGAATGCACCGGTTACACGGCTGACGAGGCGGTGGGTCAGACACCTCGACTGCTTCGCTCGCATCATCACGACGCTGCTTTTTTCAGGGAGATGTGGGAGACGATTCACCACATCGGGGGCTGGCAGGGCGAGATCTGGGGGCGTCGCAAGAATGGTGAGGTCTATCCGAAATGGCTGACGATTTCGGCGGTGACGGGCGAGGGCGGCGTCGTCAGTCACTACGTGGGCACGCATCACGATATTACCGAACGCAAGATCGCGGAAGAGCGCATCAAGGAGCTGGCTTTCTTCGATGCCCTCACGCGTTTGCCCAATCGCACGTTACTGCTGGATCGCCTGACGCAAGCCATCACGCTGAGCGCACGAAGTGGGGCGTGCGGGGCGTTGCTGTTCATCGACCTGGATCACTTCAAGACGCTCAACGACACCCTGGGCCACGACAAAGGTGACCTGCTGTTGCAACAAGTGGCGCAGCGCCTGGCCGCCAGCGTACGCGAGGGCGATACCGTCGCGCGAGTAGGCGGCGATGAATTCGTGGTGGTGCTCGGAAGCCTCCATGAAACCTGGCAGGAAGCGGCCAGCCAGACAGAGGGCATGGGCGAAATCATCCTTGATGTCCTGGGCAAGTCGTACCAGCTTGATGATGTCGATTACCGCAGTACAGCCAGCATTGGTGCAACCGTGTTCCGGGGCCACCAGACATCGATCGACGAGCTTCTGAAGCAGGCCGACCTCGCCATGTACAAGTCGAAGGAACTGGGGCGCAACGCGCTGTGTTTCTTCGACCCGGCCATGCAGACCGTGGTAGTGGAACGGGCAGCGCTCGAGGCGGGTTTGCGCAAGGCCATAGAGGGCAATCAGTTCGTGCTGCATTACCAGGCGCAGGTGCTCGATGGCGAAGGGGTTGTTGGAGCCGAGGCCCTCGTGCGCTGGCAGCATCCCGAACGCGGCATGGTGCCGCCAGCCAATTTCATTCACCTCGCCGAAGAGACCGGGATGATCCTGGCGTTGGGCAACTGGGTGCTCGAAACCGCGTGTACGCAACTGGCGTTGTGGGCCATGCGGCCCGACATGTCCCACTTGACGATTGCTGTCAATGTCAGCGCGCAGCAGTTCCGCGAGCCTGATTTCGTGGCCAAGGTGTTGAACGTCATCCGCCGGACGGGCGCCAACCCAAACCGGCTGAAGCTGGAACTGACCGAGAGCGTGCTGGTGGACAACGTGCAGGACATCATCGAAAAGATGCACGCACTCAAGGCCCGGGGCGTGGTTTTTTCACTCGATGATTTCGGCATCGGCTATTCGTCGCTTTCGTATTTGAAGCGCTTGCCGCTGGATCAATTGAAGATCGATCAGTCATTCGTGCGCGACGTGCTTATCGATCCAAACGATGCGGCGATTGCCAGGACGATTGTCGCGCTGGCGCAAAGCCTGGGCTTGGGGGTTATCGCCGAGGGCGTGGAGACCGAAGAGCAACGCGACTTCCTGGCCGGCGCCGGCTGTCATGCTTACCAAGGGTTCTATTTTTGCCGGCCCCTGCCCGTTGAAGGATTTGAAGAGTTTGCGTGCAGGGGATGGACGAAGCCGAAAGCGGTGCGTGCATAACTCGGCTTAACCCGGCGGCGTGAATTCAGATTCGCAAGTCGGTCAGGATCTGTTCCGCTAAAAAATCACAGGGCGGCCGGTTCGATCCCGCGCTGCGCGCGAGCACGATTTCCAGGTCGGGCAGGGCGGGCAAGCCGTCAGCGCTGCCGAGTTGGAGAAATCGTTCCGGAATGCTGCATCGGGACAACGGGGCAATCGCAAGCCCCGCTTCGACCATGCTGAAAAGGCCCATCAAACTGGGGCTTTCATAAGACGTGCGATAGCTGATCTTCGCCCGTTCCAGCGCGTGGATCGCCTTGGACCGCGCAACGCTGCCCGGTGCGAAGACGGCGATAGGCAACGGCCGTTCTTTCCATACTTCGTTGCCGACCGCGCAACCGGCCCAGACCATGGGTTCTAGACGGATGAAATCACCGCTCAATCCCTTCATCCGCGTCATGCAGGCAAGATCGATCTTGCCTTCCTTGATGAGCGGCGCCAGCGCATTGCTCGGCATGCCGATTACCTGGATCTCGACCTTGGGGTAAGTCGCGGAAAATTTTCTCAGCACCGAGGGCAGGAGAGACGACGCGTAGTCGTCCGGCACTCCAATGGCCACTCGCCCCCTGACGTCCGGGCGGACGATGGAGGCCCAGGCTTCATCGCGCAAGGCAAGCAACCGGCGCGCATAGGCGAGCAGCACATGGCCGTCTTGCGTCAGCGTGAGGTTGCGCGGTTTGCGCAAGAGCAAGGACTTCCCCAGCGACGCCTCCAGCGCCTTGATCTGCATGCTGACGGCGGATTGCGAACGATGCACGAGTGTTGCGCCGCGCAGGAAGCTGCCTGTGTCGGCAACGGCAACGAACATGGAGAGCGCGTCGAGATCGAATGTTTTCATGGGTGTTGAAGGGGTGCTGAAGTCATCAGAAAAACTGAACGAAGTCTTCAATATAACTCGCTTTCCTGAATCCGGCAGGCCTTGCATACTGGGCGTCCCTCAACGTGAAAACGCCGGAAAAGAAACGATGTCGATGACCTACGATGACTTCAGGAAGCTCGGAATAAAGATCGATATGACGCGCGGAAAGCCGTCTTCGGAACAACTTGATCTCTCATCGGATGCCCTGGCCAACGCCCTGAAAGCGGGTGAGTTCATGTCGCGCGATGGCATCGATTGCCGCAACTATGGTCATGCGCTGGGTTTGCCCGAAGCACGTGAACTCGGCGCCGATCTGCTTGGGACTGCTGTGGAGCAGGTGGTGGCTGCGGGCAATTCAAGTCTTGAGTTGATGCACGATGCCATCGCGTTTGCCATCCTGCATGGCATGACTGACGGCAAGCCGTGGCGCAATGAGAGCGATATCGCGTTCCTTTGCCCCGTGCCGGGATACGACCGCCATTTCGCGATCTGCGCGGCGCTTGGCGTGCGCATGATCCCCGTGCCGCTGACCGGCAATGGCCCCGATATGGATTTTGTCGAAGCACAGGTCGCCGCCGATCCGTCCATCAAGGGCATCTGGTGCGTACCGCTCTATAGCAATCCAACCGGCGAAATCTACTCAGCCGAAACCATTCGCCGTCTCGCTTCGATGCCAACAGCCGCGCCCGATTTTCGCCTGTTCTGGGACGACGCGTATCGCTTCCATCATCTGACAGAGCAGAAGCACACCACGGTGAACATGATCGATGCCTGCGCGGCGGCGGGGCATCCGGATCGTGCGCTGGTGTTCGCGTCGCTGTCCAAGATCACGATCGCGGGCGCTGCGTTGGCGTTCGTTGCATCGTCGCGACGTAACATCGACTGGTGGCAGCGTTGTTCGTCTATCAGGACCATTGGTCCGGACAAGCTCAATCAGCTTCGGCACGTACGATTTTTGCGGGACCGGCAGACTTTGGAGAGTTTGATGGAGCGGCATCGGGCCCTGTTGCGACCCAAGTTCGACGCGATGACAACGACGTTCGCCGAGATCCTTGCCGATCTGCCGGACGTGTCCTGGACCGTGCCGCAAGGAGGCTATTTCATCAGCCTCTATAGCCCCGATGGCCTCGCGAAACGCACGGTCGCGCTGGCTGCCGACGCCGGTATTGCAATGACGCCGGCAGGCGCTGCGTTCCCTCATGGTCTCGATCCACGCGACCGGCATCTGCGCGTTGCACCGACCTTTCCCTCACTCGATGAAGTGAAGCGAGCGGCGCTAGGTATTGCATTGTCATTGCGCCGCGCGGTGGAAGAACAGCGGTGAGCTTGCTAAGCCATCACTGCGAGTTGGCGAGACCGCTTCTGCAAACCGGCGTATCCCTTCGTGTGCTCGGCACGAGGAATGACAATCCGATGAGGATGACCGACGCCCCCGATGCCAGCCCGTACACCGGCTGAAACGAACCGAACAGCGCCTTGCATAGTCCTCCCATGACGTTGCCCAACGCGCCGCCCACGCCGAACGCCGCCTCGCAGATTCCGCACACCAACGCTGCCAGCGCTGGGGCGCTCGTCTTACCGACATACGCATGCAGCAGACCGAAGATCGGGAAGAAAGAGAATCCGAATGCGACTGCCGCGACCATCAGGGCGTAACCGCCCGGACGCGACGTCGCGATCAGCGACGCGCACAAGAGCAGCACTCCCGCACTGACCAGTGCGGCACGCATGCCATCTCGCTGCGTGCGGCCATTTCGATCAGGACTGCCGTGCATATCGCCGATCATGCCGAGCACCAGGCCGCTCACCACGCCTACCAGCCCGACGAGCGCCCACGCGTGCGCGGTTACATCGAGACCCAGATGCAGGTCGTCGTGGGAATAAGCAGAGAAGTAGGTGATGAACGGGACACCGGCAAAACCGCATAACACTGCGATTCCGTACACCAGCAGGAATTTTTTAGCGAGCATGGGCCGCAGTCCCGGGCTTTTGAATTGGCGCGGCGGCGTGACGCGTGGCGGCGTTGCCGATGCCGGGCGAAACCGTTTAAACATGAGGACCATCACCGCGCTCAATACGGTGGACAACATGGCGGTCACGAGCCAGACAGACCGCCAGCCCCACGATGCAAGCAACGCCGGCACCATCAGCCCGTTCAGCAAGACCCCGAAGTTCGTGCCGCTGCCGATGACGCCGATGGCTTTCGCCCGATGGCGCTCATCGATCAACGGCGCGATCAGCGCCATCATCGGGACCCAAGTCGCGGCGGCGCACGCATTGAGCGTGACCAGGGCGAAGCCCATCATCCATGTGTTGTGGGCGAATGCGAGGCCGGTGAGGTCGAGCGCTGACAGCGCGGTTGCGACGAGCACGACCCGGGCCGCGCCAAAACGGGCGGCCGCGAGGCCTGATAACAGAGCCATTGCGACATTAGCCATTTGCCGTGCGGCCGTGATGTACCCGGCCTGTGCATAGTTAAAGCCGATGTCCTGCTTCATCTGCGGCAGGACGACGGGAAAGAGGTATACGCCGAACCCGTAAGTGGCAGCGATCACGCCGGTCAGCAGCAGCGTGACGGCCAGTTGATTGGCGAAGTCAGGCGAAACGCGAGGCGAAACATCCATGGCGGGATACCGAGAGAAGTCGTTGGATTTATTCTCGGCGTCCTTGCTTTATGATGGAAATGATTTAATTTACTATCATTGATTAAGCTTCGTCATCATTGAGTCTGACCATGAACCTCGATCTTGCCCTCCTGCGCGCGTTTGTTGCTGTCACCGAAGCCGGCGGTTTTACCAAGGCAGCGCGACGGCTGAACCTGACGCAATCTGCGATCAGTCACCAAATACGGCGCCTGGAAGACGAAGTGGGACGGCCGCTTTTATATCGAACCACGCGCAGTTTGACCCTGACTGAAGATGGCGACGATTTCCTGCGTTACGCAATGCAAATCCTGAATGCGATGGATGCGGTGACGCAGCGTTTTCAATCGTCACCGGCTTCGGGTGTTGTGCGTTTTGGAGCGCCGGATATCTTCATGGGTGAGCGGTTACCTGTTTTGCTGACGCAGTTTTCCCGGGCGTTTCCGAATGTGCGGCTGGATGTGAGCGTGGGCATGAGTCTTGATTCGCAGGCGATGGTTGCCGCGGAAGAGCTGGATTTGGCCGTGGTGCTGTGCGAGCAAGGTGACGCGGGTCAGGGCACTGAAGGAATGGTGTTGCGGCGCACGCGGTTTGTCTGGGCGGCGGCTGAGTCGTTTGAAGTGCGTGCGGGGGCGTCGCTGCCGCTCGCGTTTTTTCCGGCGCCGTGTGTGAATCGGCGAGTGGCGCTCGAGGCGCTTGATGGCTTGCCGGTGGATTGGCATGTTGCGTTTACATCGTCGAGTCAGTCGGGGATACGTGCTGCTGTGATGGCGGGGCTTGGGATTACGCCGTTGACTCGCGATGACCTGGAGCCGGGGATTGTGGTGGTCGATGGGCAGTTTGGGTTGCCGGCGTTGCCGGAGGCGGAGTTTAGGTTGCTGTGGGGGAAGGGGGAGCCGACGCTCGCCGCGCAGGAGTTTGGCAGGCTGGTGCTCGATGCGCCGGTCGAGCGGCCGTTACGGGCGAGTGCGGAGCAGTTTGCATGAAAGGGGGGCACGGGGAGGGGGTCGGGTTTGGCGGGTTCAGGGTTAGCGGTCGGGGTTAGTTGGGTTGCGCGGGTTTTGCGTTAGCGGTTCTGGGTCAATGCCGGGTTGCACGGGTTCTGCGTTAGCGGTCTGAGTCAATGCCGGGTTGCTGCTTTCACAGTTAGTGGTCTGCGAGAGTCGGATTTTCTCTTTATCACTATTAGCCACTGCGCGTGGCGGCGCGTCATTTCTTTGTCCAAAGCGACAAAGAAACGAAGCAAAGAAAACGCTTTCACCGCTCTACCCTAAGTGTCCACAGCGTGCAGTTCCATTTCATGGGTGCCCCAAAAGCACGGTGCTCGCCAGAGCCACGGATGTGTGAACCCCTCTTTCTCGCGAATCCTGACAGTAAAACGCTTCGCCCCGTACGCTCTCGGGCTAGCACTAGCGACTGAACCTGCCCAAGGAGTACCCCGCGCTATCCGCGGAAAACCAACCTCCAAATTTCGATGCATGCCGAACCATTTTTTAAACCACCGAGAAATGGATCTGCAGAATGCGTGAGGCCTAACCCGGCAAATAGCAATGCAAACTGATAGCTAACTCGCGAAGTACCACTGCGGCAAATACGCGTGAGGCCGTGCGGGTTTCCTTGGCACGGGTGCTAGCCCGAGAGCGTATGGGGCGAAGCGTTTTACTGTCAGGATTCGCGAGAAAGAGGGGTTCAAACATCCTCCGCTCTTGCGAGCACCGTGCTTTTGGGGCACCCATGAATCAAAACTGCACGCTGTGGACACTTAGGGTAGAGCGGTGAAAGCGTTTTCTTTGCTTCGTTTCTTTGTCGCTTTGGACAAAGAAATGACGCGCCGCCACGCGCAGTGGCTAATAGTGATAAAGAAAACATCCAACATAAAACGCGCGAAGACCTGAAAAGCAGCAACCCGGCAATCAACCCGACCGCTAAGGCCAGAACCTAGCAACCCCACCCCCGTCCACCGGCGCGAGCGAAAACCCACGCCCTATATCTGCTCAGCAATGCTATACGCAGTCGCCGCCGACAGTGTCCATCCCAAGTGCCCATGCCCGGTGTTGTAGAACACCCCCCGCCGCTTACCGCGTCCGACCTTCGGCAACATGCTCGGCAGCATGGGCCTTAACCCCGCCCAAGGAATCACCCGCGATGTCGCCACGCCGGGGAAATAACGCCGCGTCCAATCCACGAGCGGTGCAACCCGGTCCGATCGAATATCGCGATTAAAGCCATTGATTTCAGCCGTACCTGCAACGCGAAAACGGTCAGCGCCAAGCCGGCTAGTGACAATCTTCGCGCTCTCGTCGAGCAGGCTGACCCACGGCGCACCCTCGCGGCTCGCGGCGTCATCGAGGCACACGGTGATCGAATAACCCTTCACCGGATAGATATTCACGTTGTCGCCAAGCATCGATGCAATCTGCCGGCTTGCCACGCCGGCGCACACCACGACGCGATCGAATTCATACCGCTGCTCATCACCCGCGATGCCGCCCTCCAGCACCCGCAATGCGAACGGACTATCGCCACGCTGTACGATATCCGCGATCTGCGCGTCGTAATGAAAGCGCACGCCACGCCGCTCGCAGGCTTCAGCCAGACCGCGCGTGAACTTGTGGATGTCGCCCGTCGAGTCGGACGGCGTGAAAAATCCACCGTGAAAATCGCCCTGCAACGTACACTCGATCGCGCGCATTTCGTCGTTCGTGACCGCGTGCCGATCAAGCCCGCCAGTCTGCAAAAGCTGGTTCACCTTCGCGGCGGTATCGAAGTCCTTCTTGTGCTGGTACATATGCAGGATGCCGCGTTGCTCGAGATCGAAGTCGATCCCTTCACGCTTAGCAATCCCAAACAGATGCTCGCGCGCGGCAATGGCAAGCCGCACTGTCTCAACAGTATTGGCCCGGTAGTTCGGGATCTGCCGCAGGAATTCGCCCATCCACGAATACTTGTGCCAACTCGGCGCGGGGTTGAGCAACAGCGGTGCGTCGCGCGTAAACATCCAGCGCAGGCCCTTGAGCACGGTGGCCACGCTGTTCCAGACCTCGGCGTTGCTGGCGGAAAGCTGGCCGCCGTTGGCGAACGATGTTTCCATCGCGGCGTATCGGTGACGCTCGAAAACGGTGACGTCGTGGCCGCGTTCGGAAAGGGCGTAAGCAGTCGTGACGCCGGTAATACCGGCGCCAATGATGGCGATTCGTGACATGACAAAGTCCAGATGAAAGTTGGGCATCGCCGGCGCTGCCGGCGTCTATGCCCCATCTGTCCGTGTACCTGAGAGTTTCAGTCGTGGCGTTGCACGCACGACATCCCCGTCGGTGGACGCATTAAAGCGTCGCTCTCCAGATGTTCCTGCTGCGCGGTCCTTTGGCCTGAGAGTTTCCGGGGCGGTTGCTCCGTCGGCGCCGTCACCATGTTGCCGTGACAGTCTCTCCCGCGCTAGCGATTAGAACCCCGCCAAGATACCGTCTAAAAATAAGATAGGCAAGGGGCATTGGGGCATTGCGAAAAGCAGCCGCCTCTCGCAGAGTGCAGCCTTGCTACTAACCTACCAGCGCACTAGCCACTTGATACCGCCCGCAGCGCGGCCGAAAATCGCTAGAGCGATGAGCAGTAATAGCGGACCGAAAAATAGCAGCAGCGACATGGGCCACGACCATTGGAAGCCGTAGTGTGCTCCGAGAATCCCAAGCGGAACCGTGATAGGTGTGATCCGAAGTCCAAAGACGAAGATGGCGCCGATCAGCGCACATACCCAGTTCGGCCAGCCAAGCCAATATTCGAGGCCCGCGAATAGGGCTGCGCTCTGCAATAGGCTGTAGACGATCTGTAGAAGAAAAAACAGGATGGTCACGTCGATCCCCGATGCGCTGCTCGTGCGGTGCGAGCGAATAAGCTATTTCTAATTCGATGCCGCCTTGGTTCGAATGGCACTGGGCTCGCCCGCCTGAACGAACATGCCATCCATCAAGTCTTGAACGACGCCATCCGCATTCGGGAACTGATGCAGCACCGAGTTTTTCCAGTGGCCAGAAGCGATCAATCCGCCGCTTGGTGCCTTGTAAAAGCGTATATCCATCGATCTCAGATACATGACGATGTCCCAAAACCAGCTATCGGTATAGGAGACGTTCATGTCGGCCTTGTCGCACGCCGGAGCGATCGAAACGGATACGCCGTGATTTTCGAGGTTGCGTTGAACGGCCGCATCCATGTCCGCCGACCTGCCTCCATGCGCTGTGAAACAAGCTGTCGTCATGGGCGATAACTTCGCTTGAGGCCCCGGGACGACGCTCTGTGTGGTCGAACAACCGGACAGCACGGCAAGCGCTGCGCTCGCGACCAGCAGGGAAAGACCTCTCATGATTTTCCTTTTTATTCTTTTCGATGGTGTACGCGTTATCGGCAGTGCATCGAATACCTTGAGCGAGCACTCGCGGGCAACCTTGCGATCGGAATCATTGCGGGAATTTCTTCAGCTGGTTTGGAAGTCAAGGCCTGGCGATCCTCGCGAATCCACCTCAACAAACACCGCGGTCGGCACCTGCATTTTGCCTAAGCTTTCATTTAATACAATTATTTCTTTTTGCTTTCATTTCGCTATAAGATGCGACTCTCGTTATCGATTTTGGAGGTCGCATGAATCCTTTCGCGAAGGCAGTAGCCACGCTGGCCGCCTGCATTGGCGCATTTACCGTCGTGGTCTGTATTGTCGAGGGGCTAGCCGGATAACGCAGCGCGACCGGGCTTTCACCCGGCGCCGCTAGCGCATTTGCCAGACGCGCAAGTTGAATAGCGGCAAGATGCCGTAGACATGGTCGAACATGTCCGACTGGATTTGTTCGTACGATTCCCAACTCGTCTCGTCGATGAACAAGAACACTTCCAGCGGCAAACCATGTTCCGTGGATTGCAATTGGCGAACGACCAGCGGCATGTCTTTTCGGATCGCCGGGTAATGGCGAAAGTAGTCGGTCAGGTACCGTCGAAACATGCCGAGGTTGGTCAGGCGATGCCCATCCTCGGGCACGGTGAACGGTACCCGAAAGGCGGCGCTCGCCGTTAGCCTGGCGAGCAATTCATCGTCGCAAAACCGGATGCTCTCCATGTCGAGGTTAATGGCATGCTTGACCCGCCGTCCGCCGGATTCAACCATGCCGCGCCAGTTCTTGACGCTATTGGTCAGCAACACATAGCTTGGCAGCATGACAATGGAGTTATCGAAGTTCTGGACCTTGATCGTATTCAGCGCAATGTCGATGACCGTTCCGTCAGCCACGAATCCGGGTACTTCGATCCAGTCGCCCACACGCAGCATGTCGTACGCGGCCAGTTGAATACTGGCGACAAAACCCAGCAGCGAATCGCGAAAGATAATGATCAGCAGCGCCGTCATTGCGCTCACGCCAGTGAGGAAGTTGGCCGGCGAGCGATGCAATAACAATGACACAGCGGCAATCAGCGCAAGCACGTACAGGAAGATGGCGGCTATCTGAAGAAAGCTTTTGATCGGTCTCTGGGTTGCAAAGGGAAAATGACTATAGCGATCTTCAATGCTTTCCATGAACGCGAACGCAGCCCGCAAGACGGTCACGACCATGAAGCATGCGGACAGCGTCTCCACTGGACCACCCAGTGCGGAAATAACCGGGAACGTCACGCCAGTGAGCAGCGGGGCTGAAAGATAAATGATGATCGCAGGCACCAGTGGCGCCAGCCGGTCGAACACCTTGCGGCGCTCGGCGGCACGCAGCCACTTGCGGCGCTCGCCACGTGCCAGGTAGCCAACAAGCCGGAGCAAGATAAAGCGGGTGATGTAGTAGCAGAGCATGCTGGACAATGCGATCGCCAAAAGCAATGCGATGACCAGAACGATCGCCACGGGCAAGCTGTCGGTGTGGACAAAAAACTCACGCCCATTTGGCCCATTCACTACGTGGAACATGTCGTTGAACATTGATCCTCTCAGTGCTGACCAGCTTGCTTCCCTAGGGACGATCCGGGAGTGCGTTCTTAACCACTTGCGGATCTTTCTAAGCGGTGCTGCAGTGCGAGCCAAACCAGCCGTCATGGCTTGAGCGTGTCAACGGCATTGTAACGGCGCCCTGATCTTTTTTGTGAGGCTAGATGTGGGTCCAGCTTATCTCCAGGTTGCGGTTGCTTGAAGTGAGCTTGACTGCAGCGCGCCTGAAAGCGCACT
Source organism: Caballeronia sp. LjRoot29 (assembly GCF_964252755.1). Classification (NCBI taxonomy): domain Bacteria; kingdom Pseudomonadati; phylum Pseudomonadota; class Betaproteobacteria; order Burkholderiales; family Burkholderiaceae; genus Caballeronia; species Caballeronia sp. LjRoot29. Next base: position 46,370 of record NZ_CAXUPU020000025.1, read on the forward strand.
GCATCGCCCTCGCTTTAAACGGCCACTTCCGGCGGCGGCTGGCGGAACAAGCGCGTGATCCAGCACAGGTACACGAGCCCGATCACGAACCAGACTGCACCCAGCACAAGTGCGGTCTTCTCCAGGCTCGCCAGCAGCCAGATATCCGCGACTGCGCCAATCAACGGAAACACCAATCCGCCGATCACGCCAATCCTCTTGTCGCCATGATCGCCTGACAAATATATCCTGACCACGCAAAGATTGACGGCGGTGAACGCAAGGAAAGCGCCGAAGTTGATGAACGACGTTGACGTTGCCACGTCCAGCTTAAGCGCGATCAATCCCACAATCCCTGCGATCGCGATGTTGATCGCCGGCGTCTTGAACTTCGGATGGATGAAACCAAACACGCGCTTAGGCAGGATTTCATCGCGTCCCATGGCATACAGCAAACGTCCGACGCTAGCTTGCGCCGAGATGCCCGATGCAAACTGCGCGAGGATCAGGCCGGCCAGAAAGACCGTCACGAAGATATCACCGCCAATCATCTTGGCGACTTCGAACGCGGCCGAATCGGTGTCCTTGAATTCCACGCCGGGGTGCGCAAGTTGCATCGTGTAAGCGGCCAGAACGAAAATAGCGCCGCCGATCAACGCGATCCACAAGATGGCGCGCGGCATGTTCTTCTTCGGGTCGATGGTCTCTTCCGTGAGCGTGGACACCGCATCGAAACCGAGGTACGAATAAGCGGCAATGGCGGCGCCGGCCATGGTCGAAGCGAATGGCACATGTCCCTTGAAGAACGGTTCTGCCAACGCGATTCCGCCGGGACCGGCCGCCGCCGATGCGTAATGCCAGCAGAGCACGACAAACAAACCGACGATCGCCAGTTGCACGATCATCAGCACAATGTTGAAGCGCGCGGCCAGTTCAATGCCGACTATGTTCAACGCGCTCGTCAGGACAATGAACGCGACGATCCAGATCCAGGTGGGCACGGTTGGGAACGCAGCATTCAGATAAGCCGCACCGATCAGCCAGATCACCATAGGCAGGAAGAAATAGTCGAGCAGCGTTGCCCAGCCGACCAGGAAGCCCAGATGCGCATTGAAGGTCTTGCGCGTGTAGGTGTAGGCGGAGCCGGCGACGGGGTAAAGCCGCGCGAGCTTGCCGTAGCTCAGCGCCGTGAAGGCAATAGCAACGAGAGCAAGCAAGTAGGCAAGCGCAGCGGTGTCGTCACTGGCTTTGGCGAGCACGCCATAGGTGCCATAAACGATCAGCGGCGCCATATAAGCCAGGCCGAACAATAATACTGACGGCAAGCCGAGTGTACGTTTCAGATGCGACTGCGCGGCTACGGACGAGTCTTGCATGATATCTCCGGGACTTTCGACAGGCGTGGGCGGGCGCGTCCGGAGCGCGGGCTCCGGACGATTCATGTGCTACGGAACTGCTGAAACTTCAGTCTTCAGTCGATAGAACGACGACGTTCTTCAATCACCAGCGCACGCGATCCATCGGCGTTGTCGATTGGCGTGAGGCCGAGCGGCACGCGTGCATCGTTCAAGTAACGATAGTGCTCACGGCTGGCCTCCAGCCGCTTGAAGTCGATATCAACGCGCAGCAGCGTTTCTTGCGCACCCGCCGCAGCTACAATTTCTCCGCACGGATCAACCAGCGCGGATTCGCCGGGGAAGGTGAGGTTGTCGTCGCCTGAGCCGCAGCGGTTCACCATGAGCGCGAACATCTGGTTCTCCATTGCGCGTGCGGTAATGGCACGCCGATGCACGGGGCCGAACGGATCCATGTTGCCGTTGGTGACGATCAGCAGGTCGGCGTCGAGCGCGGCGATTGCCCGGGCGGTCTCGGGGAACTCGATGTCGTAGCAGATCAGCAGGCCGACCGTGAGGCCGTTCCACAAGCAGGTTTCGAAGCGATCGCCCGGCGTGAACACGCCCACGTCCGACGCCCACAGGTGCGTCTTCCTGTAACGCAGCGCGATCTCGCCTGTGTCATCGATCAATACGGTCGTGTTGTAGAATCGCGCGCCTTCGCGTTCAGCGAGTCCCACCGCGACCGATACGCCGGCGCGCCGCGCGGCGTCGCGTACGCTGGTGAGTGCGGGTCCATCGATTGATTGCGCGACATCCGCGACGTCTTCTCGCGTCGGAAAACCGGACAGGGTTGCTTCGGGGAACACGATCAGCTTCGTGCCCCCGGCGACATTGGCGCGGCCGATTGTTTCGATGACCTTGGCGGTGTTGTGCCCGACGTCGCCGTCGACCAGCGCGAGTTGTGCGAGTTCTGCCTGCATTAAATCCGTCTCCTTCCAGATACCTTTCAGTGCCATTATTTGGGTGGCCTACGTTTTCGTCCGGACTATTGTCGAGGCATTATTTTTGTCCAGGAATTACCCACCAGGGTTACCCTTACCGGAGGAGACGATGGAGTTTCAATGGCATGATCTCGCGTTCCATAGAGAGATCGGTTCAGCCATCGACGCACTCGACGGGCCGCATTTCTGGGCTCGCCTCACGCGAGTGCTCGAGCGGCATATCACCTTCGACAGTTGGGTCGCACTGCGTTTCGCGCGCAATGGACCGCCGCTGGTTTGCGCTGAACAGGCGCTGCCCGACGGCAAGGTCGACCTGTTGTTCCAGGACTATCTGGCAGCACTTTACCAACTCGATCCATTTTATCTGGCGGCTTTCGAACAGCGTGTCTCGGGGTTTTATACGCTAGCGGATGTTGCACCCGATAACTTCAAAATGACGGAGTACTACCAACGTTACTTCAAGAAGAACATTGTTGGCGACGAAGTGCATTTCAACGTGGTGATCGACACCAATTACACCATGGGATTTTCGCTGGGCAATATGCGTCGTTACGACGAGCGAGATGTAGCGTTGCTGACGTTGTTCTCGCCCTGGGTTCTTGCGTTGATGCAGCAGCGCTTGCGATACGAAAATTTCGGTGGAGCGTCGGAGACGCACGAGTCTGCGGAAGGCGGACAGCATGATCTGCCTTCACGCTTCGGTATCCTGACTGAAAAAAGCGGGCGCGGTGCATTGACGGCGCGCGAGATTGAGGTCGCCATGCTGTCGCTGAGCGGGTTTTCATCGCGTGCGATTGCGGAGAAGCTGACCATCTCGTTCGAGACGGTCCGAGCGCACAAGAAGCATATTTATTCGAAGCTCGGCATTGGCTCGCAATCGGAGTTGTTTGCACTGTTTTACGAACCGGGCTCGCATTCATTCGCCGAAGGACCGGAAGGCGATGTGACAATGCCTGCGGGAAATAGAACGTAATAATAAGGTAAGTGAATCGATAGATTTCACGCCTCGCGAAACCTCTCCGACCCTTACCGGATATTTCACAAAACTTTCTTCATTCCTCTGCAGACTGGCGTCCGCGATCAAACGAAAACGTTTGCGCGGTCCCCCGGAACAGGCAGAGACATCATGAGACCAACCGCGACATTGGCATTGACGGCACTGGCGACACTGGTGCTCGCTGCCTGCGGACCCGACGATCAGGCGAGCGTCGGCGCTGCACAACAAGCCTCGGCTAACGCGTCGTTACCGGCCAGCGCCGTCGAGCCGCTCGTGCTGTCAACACCGTCCGATGACCCGGCGGCGAGCAGTCCCATTGCGGCCGCTCAGGCAAGCCTCGCGGCGGACGCACAACAGGTAGCACCTGTTCTTCACTCCGCGCCCGACTCGTCCCAGTGACGCGAAAAGCCACCGCTTTCAAGTGAAAAAGAATCCCCATCCTGATCGAGTCCTTCGATCGGGACGGCATTGCCGCACCTATCATGACGCCACGAGGTGAATCAAAATGACGTTGAATAGCCGCCGCCGTTTCTTGCAGACTGTTGCCACTTCAGCCGGTGCCGCCGCCGCGCTGACAGTGTTCCCCGAATCCATTCGCAAGGCGCTCGCCATTCCGGCGTCAGGGCGCACTGGAACGATCAATGACGTTGAACACATTGTGGTGTTCATGCAGGAGAACCGTTCCTTCGATCACTACTTCGGCCACTTGCGTGGTGTACGCGGGTACAACGACCGCTTCCCGATCCCGTTGCCGAGCGGCCAGCCGGTATGGTTCCAGCCGTCGAAGGAAGATGCGACGAAACCGGTGCTGCCGTTTCATCTGAATACCCTGACGACCAGCGCGCAGTGCGTAGGCGACCTGGACCACAATTGGTACCCGACTCACTACGCGATCAATAATGGCCGTTACGACCAATGGCCCGCGTACAAGACGGATATGACGATGGGTTATCACTTGCGCAGCGACATTCCGTTTCACTACGCGCTTGCCGATGCCTTCACCGTCTGCGATTCCTACTTCTGTTCGCTGCCTGGCCCGACGCATCCGAACCGCGCGTATCTGATGACGGGCATGGTCGATCCGACCGGCACGAAAGGCGGCCCGCTGCTCGACAACAACGACTACGTGGACGGCGACGGTCCGCCGAAATATCAGTTGCTCTCGTGGACGACGTATCCGGAACGTCTGGAAGCGGCCGGTATCTCGTGGCAGATCTACCAGCAAGGCCTGACCGGCGACGATCCGCTGAACGGCAACTACGGCACCAACATCCTGCAGAATTTCACGAACATCATCAATGCACCGCAAGGCTCTTCGCTGCAGTTGCGCGCGAACGCCGTGCGTACGATCGATGACCTGAAGGCCGACGTGCTGGCGAATAAATTGCCGCAAGTATCGTGGTTGTGTCCGCCCGCGGCGTACTCTGAACATCCGAAATACACGCCGGCTTACGGGGCGGAATACACGTCGACAATCCTCGATGCGCTGACCGCTAATCCGGAAGTCTGGAGCAAGACGGTGCTGTTCATCATGTACGACGAGAACGATGGTTTCTTCGATCACCTCGTGCCGCCGCAGCCGCCCATGTCGCGGGCGCAGGGGTTGTCGACGGTGAGTACCGAGGGCGAACTCCACACGGTCGTCAATCCGGGACGCGGCGGCAGTTATACCGCCGATGGCCTGCCTTACGGCCTCGGCCCGCGTGTGCCCATGACGGTGGTTTCACCGTGGACCAAGGGCGGTTTTGTTTGTTCGCAAGTGTTCGATCACACGTCGGTGATTCGCTTTATCGAAACGCGCTTTGGGGTGATGGAGCCGAACATTACGCAGTGGCGTCGTGCGGTATGCGGTGACCTGACAACGGCCTTCGATTTCCGCACGCCCGATGCACAGATGCCGTCGCTGCCCGACACCAGCAACTACAAGACCATCGCGGACAATCAGTGCGCCACGCAACCGGCGCCGACAGTGCCGGCCGTGCCCGGCGTGATCGATCCGCAGGAACCGGGTACGCGCTTCGCCCGCGCGTTGCCTTATGAGTTGTATGTGCAAAGCAGTCTCGATTCAGGCAACAAGACATTTACGCTTCACTTCGCCAATACCGGCGCGCAGGGCGCGCACTTCTACGTCTACTCGACGAACCGTACCGATGGTCCGTGGCGCTATACGGTTGAAGCGGGCAAGACCTTGCGCGACAGCTTCGACATCAACAGGACGGCCGGCATCTATGCGTTCACGGTCTACGGTCCGAACGGATTCGTGCGCGAGTTTGCCGGTTCGTTGACGCCGCCGGGAACCGGCAGTGTGTCGAATCCGCCGGCCGCCCCCGAATTGGCGGTGCAATACGATGTCGCGAATGGCAACGTGTCCCTGCAATTCACGAATCGCGGCCGTGGCATTGCGCACTTATCGGTTGCCGATAACGCGTACGGCGCGCATTCGCGTTCGGTGGTGGTGCCGTCGCTGGGGACCATGGCGGCGTCGTGGGTTCTGTCCGCGAGTCATCACTGGTACGACCTGAGCGTTACCAGCAACGACGATCCTACGTTCTTGCGCCGTCTTGCAGGTCACGTCGAAAACGGCCGCCCGAGTATCAGCGATCCGGCTGCGGTTGCTCCAGTGACGGTGCTGGCTTGATGTAGCCCGCGCGAACCCGGTACGTGTCGTTCACAACGTCCGGGTTCGCATCGTCTTGCGAATTCTTGCGAATGACGGTTCTTCAATAACGGTGTTGACGTCGGCCCCCAAAGCCATTTATTGTTAGCACCATGAACTCGCATCTTTTCATCCTCACGACCGCGACTACCACGACCACCTTCTCAGGCGGGTCGTCTGGAGCGCGTGCGCGATAAAGCATCGAGGTGCGTTTTTCAGAAGGCCCCGCCGGAAACGGACGGGGCCTTTTGCGTTGTGCAGCGCTCCCTGTCCGTGATGGCCCTTGAAATTAACGGAGAGCGTTATGGACGATATCGATCATCGGCAGTTGGGTTATCAACTGGATCTGTTTCATCAGCAGGACGAAGGACCCGGAATGGTATTCTGGCATCCGCGTGGCTGGGAGCTTTATCGCGTGGTGGAGGAGTACATCCGGCGTCGAATGCGGGGCGCGGGATTTCGCGAAGTGCGTACGCCGCAATTGCTGGCGCGTTCGCTTTGGGAGCGCAGCGGGCATTGGGATAAATTTCAGGCCGCCATGTATTCGGTGAATGACCGGCATGACGAAGCTCTCAACGAAGCCGGCGACAGCCGGCCGTATTGCCTGAAACCCATGAGCTGTCCTTGTCATGTGCAGATTTTCAATCAGCGAATTCGTTCTTATCGGGACCTGCCGATCCGGTACAGCGAGTTTGGTGCCTGCCATCGTGATGAGCCTTCGGGATCGCTCGAGGGGTTAAAACGCACGCGCGCTTTCACGCAAGACGATGCCCATGTCTTCTGCATGGAAGACCAGGTGGAAACCGAGGTAGGGCGGTTTTGTGACTTGCTTCGTGGGGTCTACGCCGACCTTGGTTTCTCGACGTTTCGCGTGCAACTGGCTACGCGTCCGGATCAGCGAGCAGGCGATGACGCCGTCTGGGATCGCGCGGAAGAGGCGCTCGCAAAGGCGGCGGCCTCGGCCGGCCTGACGTTCGATGTGCATCCGGGAGAAGGTGCTTTCTATGGCCCGAAACTCGAATTCCATCTTATGGATAGCCGCAACCGTAGTTGGCAGTGCGGAACGATCCAGCTTGATTTCATCTTGCCGGATCGCCTCGATGCAAGCTTCGTCTCGTTCGAGAATCAACACCTTCGCCCGGTGATGATTCATCACGCGGTCCTGGGCAGCATGGAGCGGTTTATCGCGATGCTGCTTGAGCATCATGAGGGTTGGCTGCCCATGTGGCTTGCGCCCGATCAGGTGACGGTAGCAACCGTCTCGAATGCCAGCGCGGCCTATGGACAACGCGTGATGGACTTGCTCGATGAAGCGAACATAAGGGCGGTGTTCGACGACAGGCCTGAACGGCTTGAACGGAAGATCGTCGATGCGCGCGAACAGCGGATCCCCGTGTTTATCACGGTGGGTGCGCGCGACCAGCGCGACGAGACGGTGTCGCTGCGGCTTCGGGATGGAACGCAAAACACCTTCCCGATACAAGCAGGCATCGAACATTTACGTGAGATGTTGCGGACGCCTGCCAAAGCCGGGTCGTAAAAAACGAAAGAGCCGCGGTTGGCTCTTTCTTCTGTCGCGCTCGCCTTGACCCACCCCCCAAGGGTTTCCCCTCATCAATTCCCGCTTGACCATCGCAATATGACGTCTTAAATTCTGTACATGTTCCTACATGTACCTTTTTAGGGATCGTGAAAGGAACAGGTAGTTAGCAGCAATGTTGCATGAACCTTGAAGCTTTCAATCAGGTTTCGTGCACCGCTTTTAAGCAAAACATGTGCATACTTGTGCTTTTATAGAGACTGGACCTTCCAATCCTTATAGGCACAGGAGTCACACCATGGTTAAACGGGCAGGAAAAACCGCAGAGGTCGGGCGTTCGAAGGCACATATGGTTGCCGCTACGATCGAGCAGGAAATCCTCACCGGGCGTTTGCCGTTCGGGCAGCAACTGGAAAGCGAGAACGAGCTGGTCGAGCGTTTTGCAGTGAGTCGTAACACGGTTCGCAAGGGGCTCGACCTGCTGACCAGCGGCGGTTTAATTACGCGTAAGGGTGGTATCGGTTCGTTTGTGACGTTCAACGGTCAGGCGCTTGACGGGACGCTCGGCTGGACTACCGCGATAGAAAAAGCGGGCGGTGCGCAGACCCGTTTGCTGCAGATTGCGCTGGTTGAAGACGAGCCGCTTGCGCAAGAGTTGAAGCTTGAGCGCACGACCTTTGTAGCGATTGACCGGATGCGTGTGATTGGTGTTGACGCTGAGGCGCAGTGCATTTCGCTCGAACGCAGCCGTTTGCCGTTCAACGACGACCTCGCCGCGTTGCCGCTGGAAGGGCTGGTGGGCGGCTCGTTGAACCGGACGCTGATCGAGCATGGCATGGTGCCGCATCACGGCGAGCAGTGGGCAGAAGTGGTTGGACTTGAAGCGGCCGATGCACGCCTGCTCAAGCGTCGTACGGGTACCTCATTCCTGCGTTCGCGGCGCGTCACGCGGGACCGGGATGAACGGATTATTGAATATGTCGTGAGCTTGCTGGACCCGGCTTTTTTCGCACTACACCTGGAATTCTGATGTCTTCGTCTTTGCTTTTGAATCACGCCACGTTGGCGGATCGCGCACGCGGCGCCTTCTATGGTCTCGCACTCGGCGACGCGTTCGGCATGCCGACCCAGTCGCTGAGCCGCGAGCGGATCGTCGAGCAGTTTGGACGTATCGACAAGCTGGAAGATGCGTTTCCGGATCAACCGATCGCACCGGGTCTTCGGGCCGGTTCCATCACCGATGACACGGAACAAGCGGTCCTCGTCGCGCATTTGCTGGCGGACGGCAACGGCAAGATTGAACCGATGGCGTTCGCGCATGCGTTGATCGAGTGGGAAGCGTCGATGAAGGCGCGTGGTTCGCTCGACTTGCTCGGGCCATCGACGAAACAGGCCATCGTACGCATTGCCGCCGGCGAAGATCCGCTGCGCACGGGCCGGTTCGGAACGACCAACGGCGCGGCCATGCGCGTGACGCCAGTCGGGATCGCGTTTGACTTGTGTCACCAGGAGCGGTTTATCGATGCCGTCGTGCAGTCGTGCGTGGTGACGCATAACACCACGCTCGGCATTTCGAGCGCGGCGGCCGTGGCGGCAGCGGTATCGGCCGGACTGAACGGCGCGACCCTGGCTGAAGCGCTGGAAGCGGGTATTTCGATGGCCGAGGGCGCCGAGACTCGCGGCTTCTGGGTTGCAGGCGGGCGCATTGCGCCGCGTATTCGCCATGCACGCGAGCTGATGCGCAACTGCGCCGGGCACGAGGTGGCGGACACGATCTATGACGTGATTGGTACGTCGGTGGCATCGCAGGAATCGGTCGTGGCGACCTTCGCGCTGGCCTTCGATCTGGATGCACGCGAGGGCACGATCGAAGCCGCCCTGGGGGCTGCCGCGAGCCTGGGTGGCGACACCGACACCATTGCCGCCATGCTCGGCGCGATCCTCGGCGCGTGCGCGGGTTACGACGCGCTGCCGGCCGGTCCTGTCGAGACTATTCGACGCGTGAGTTCGCTGAATCTCGAACCGCTTGTCGATCGTTTGCTTGGACTGCGCGCCGCAGCTTCCTGACGCGCTTGACGTAATTTTCGCCGCACTTTCGCTGCATTTTCCGCTGTCCCCTTTAATCTGGAGATCAGACTCAGATGGCTTCGTCACGCACGTCAAACAGCGCTCGCCGAGTCGAGACGCGTGGTATTGAACCTGTACCGGAAGCCGAATGTCACGGGCATCCGCTGCAGCTTTTCTGGGTCTGGTTCGCCGCTAACATCAGCATCCTTGGACTGCCGCTTGGCGCGACGCTGGTTGCGTTCCAGCATCTTGCGATCTGGCAGGCGGCGCTGGTCGCGGTGATCGGCGCGGCGGGATCGTTCGCGATCGTCGGCGTGATCTCGATTGCCGGACGTCGCGGACATGCACCGAGTCTCACGCTGTCGCGTGCAATCTTCGGCGTGCGCGGCAACATTGGGCCGACCATCGTCTCGCTGTTGTCGCGGCTCGGCTGGGAGACGGTCAACACGACGACCGCCGCGTACGTGTTGCTGTCGCTTGCAACCATTGTGTTCGGCACGCCTGCGGAAGCCAAGAATGCGCCGGTGCTGACGCTCGTGTTCATCGCTGTGTTCGTGGTGCTGACGTTGATCGTGTCGGGACTCGGTCACGCTACGTTGCTCGTGATCCAGAAATGGTCGACGTACGTCTTCGGCGTGCTCAACCTGTTGGTGGCAGGCTTTCTCGTGACGGCGATCGACTGGCATGCGGTTTTCAATGCGGCGCCTGCGCCGTTGAGCGCCGTCATTATCGGCATTGGCACGATTGCAGCGGGTACCGGGATTGGCTGGGCGAACGCCGGCGCCGATATGTCGCGCTATCAGGCGCCGACGGTCAAGGGTCCGGCGCTGGTGGCATCGGCTGCATTCGGCGCGGGCATTCCGTTGATTCTTCTCGTCACGCTGGGCGCGTTGCTCTCGGTGGGCAACGATCATCTTGCGTCGGCTACGGACCCTATCGCCGCGATTCGCGAAATGTTGCCTACATGGATGGCTATTCCGTATCTCATCACTGCATTCGGTGGTTTGCTTTTGTCCAATTACTTGTCCGTGTATTCGGCTGGCTTGACGACACTCACGCTTGGCCTGAAGGTGAAACGCGTGCAGGCGGTGGTGGTCGACGTTGTCGTGATCTTCACGGGCTCGATCTATTTCATGCTGGTTGCCGGTAGCTTTTATGGTCCGTTCATCGGCTTCATTTCGTTGCTGGCGGTGCCTATTACGGCGTGGGTCGGGATCTTCGTGGTGGATCTGATTCATCGCCAGGAATACTCTCCCACTGACTTGCTCGATGTCTCCCCGCGCAGCGCGTACTGGTACAAAGGCGGCATTGAATGGCGTGCGTTCAGCGCCTGGGCGTTGGCGATCGTGCTTGGTTTTTGCTTCCTTTCCACGGGTGCTATCCACGGCATATTTGCGGACTCGTGGTTTGGACGTAATGGCCTTGGATGGATCGTGACATTCGTGGTGGCCGCCGGCGTATACGCTCTACTGGGCGGGGCACGCGGCGCGACCAAAGGTTGGAAGACAGCATGACGCAAGCAGATTCAAAGCAGGCATCGCGATTGATCCATACGGGACAGGTGATTGTCGATCTGGTCATGCAGATCGATACGCTGCCCGCGCCCGGTGGCGACGTGCTCGCGCATAACGCGAGCTTCGAAGTAGGCGGCGGTTTCAACGTGATGGCTGCAGCGCGGCGCAGCGGCATGCGCGTGGCGTATCCCGGCGGTCATGGGCATGGGCGTTTCGGCGACATGGCGCGTCAGGCGTTATTGCAGGAAGGCGTGGAGATTGCGGGTCCCGAAGTCGCGGACCAGGATACCGGCTTGTGCGTTGCCATTGTTGACGCTTCCGCCGAGCGTACGTTCGTCTCGCACATGGGTGCGGAAAGCGTGCTTGAGCGGCATGTGCTTGATGCGCTTGCGGTGACCGCGCGGGACATTATTTATGTGAGTGGTTATAGCTTGATGCTCGCGGACAAGGGCGCTGTGCTTGTCGAGTGGCTTGAGCAACTGCCTGCGGACACGCGGGTGGCTTTTGATCCGGGACCGTTGGTTGATGCTATTGATTCGGCGTTGCTTGCGCGTGTGATGGCGGTCGTGTCGATCTGGACGAGTAATCGGGTGGAAGCATTGCGCTTCGCCAAGACCGATGACTTCGATGCAGCATTCGATTTGGTTATCGCGCGGTTGAGAAGCGGTGCGCTTGCTATCGTGCGGGATGGTGCTTCCGGTTGTTATCTGCGCGTGGGTGAAATGCGCGACCATGTACGGGGTTTTGCGGTAAAGGCCGTCGACAGCAATGGCGCTGGCGATGCCCACGCCGGTGTGTTTCTGGCCACGCTTGCGACTGGCGCCGATGCACGAACGGCGGCGCGGCGCGCGAACGCTGCGGCGGCGATCGCCGTGACGCGTCATGGGCCTGCAACGTCGCCGGACGCGGCGGAAATCGATGTGTTTGTTGGGTCGGTTGGTTAGGTTGGACGGAGCGGTCGGGGTTAGTGTTGGGTTGCACGGGTTCTGTGTTAGCGGTCTGGTTCATTGCCGGGTTGCTGCTTTTTAGGTCTTCGCGCGTTTTATGTTGGCTGATTTCTTTATCACTATTAGCCACTGCGCGTGGCGGCGCTTCGTTTCTTTGTCGCTTTGGACAAATGAAATGATGCGTGTAGTGGTTCAATGATTGTGGACACCTCAAACGGGGATAATTCTCCAACTGAGGTGAGAATGGGCAGACGAAACTTTCCGGATGAATTGAAGGCCGATGCGGTCCGGCTGGTGGTGGAGCAGCCATATTCTTTCGCTCGGGCCAGCGCGGCGATGGGTGTTGGCGACACAGCTTTGCGGCGCTGGGTGGCGCGATGGCACGAGCAAAAAGCGGTGCCCCCCGCGCACGGTCGACCAGATGAGCGCGGACGCGCAGCGCCTAAGGGAGTTGGAAAGCACGGGTGGCCGATCTGGAAAGGGAGCGTGAGATTCTAAAAAAATCCACGGCCTTCTTCGTGAAAGAAATGGATCGCTCATTGAAGTGATTCATTCGCTGAAGAAGGCCTGTCCGATCGTCCTCCTGTGCGCTCTCACGGGCGTGGCGCGCAGCAGCTATTACGCATTTGCGCGAGCGCGCAGCCAGCGGCAGCGTTCGCCAGACTTGCTCGATGCCGCGCGCCAGATCCACGATGAAAACCGATGCAGTTATGGCAGCCGCAGGATGTCGCTGGCATTAAGGCTCCTGGGCTATGCGGTCGGGCGTTATCTGGCTCGCAGTTTGATGAGAGAGGCCGAACTGGTGGTGCGCAAGCGGCGCACGCACAAGTATCGCAAGGCCGAGGGCGAGGCGCTTATTGCGCAGAACCTGTTGGAGCGTAAGTTCGAACCAGGCGCCATTAACCGCGTGTGGGCAGGCGATATTACGTACGTGTGGAGCAAACAACGCTGGTCTTACCTGGCTATCGTCATGGACTTGCACTCGCGGCGAATTGTAGGCTGGGCCTTTGACATCCAGGCCGACACCGAATTGGTGATTCAGGCTCTACAACACGCGTATCGCCGCCGGCAACCGGGAGCGGGTCTCATGGTTCATTCGGACCAGGGATGCAATACACGAGCGCACGCTTTGTCGATGGCCTAAAGAACGCCGGCATCGTACAAAGCATGAGGCGCAGGGGTAACTGCTGGGACAACGCCGTAGTCGAACGTTTTTTCAGGAGCTTGAAGAGCGAATGGATCGGCGAGCGGGAGTATAAAAACCATGAGGAAGCCAAAAACGATGTAAGGGAGTTCGTGGAAAAGTACTACAACTATCAACGTCTTCATTCGGCAGCCAACAACTTGCCGCCGGTGTTGTAAGAAGCTGGTTCTGTGTGAAATCCCCTTTGGGAGTGTCCACAAATACTTGACCACTACGGCGCTGCCACGCGCAGTGGCTAATAGAGCTAAAGAGATCAATCAGAATAAAAACCGCGAAGACCAAAAAGCAGCAACCCGGCATGGACTCAGACCGCTAACGCCAGAACCAACCCTTCCAGAACCCCAGGTGCGAACGAAAACTAGTTTCGCATTGACCACTATGGCAAGCGCCCGCTAAAAGAAACCACAATCCGATTAGGCTCCGTAATCGCCATCAGTCGAGACTGAAACCGCCCGCCACCGATCAAGCTCGGCTTGCATACCAGCGAGTTTCGCGTCCGCAGCATTTACCGCAATCGACCCAGCAATAAAACGCATCGGAGGCGCAGCTTCATTCGCGAGACCCACGAGTGCTTGTGCGAGTTTCACCGGGTCGCCCGGTTGCTGGCCGTTGCGTTGCTCGAAGGATGAACGCAGCCGTTCACGCCGGTCGTCGTAGTCGGCCACCGTAACCCTCCCAAAACGAAGCGATTCCGCGGTAAGGAAATCCGTACGAAAGGGACCGGGTTCCACAATCGTCACGAAGAGTCCGAACGGTGCAATCTCCTTCGCCAGTGACTCCGAGAAACCTTCAAGCGCAAACTTGCTGGCGCAATAGAGCGAAGCCACTTCCGCACCGAGGATGCCGGCAAGCGACGAGATGTTGAAGATGCGCCCGCGACGAGCCGCGCGCGTGACGGGCAACGCGGCCCACGTCACGTTAAAAACACCGAACAGGTTGGTGGCGAACTGCGCCTGCACATCTTCGATGGTGTTCTCTTCGAAGAATCCCAAGTGGCCGTATCCCGCGTTGTTGACGAGTACGTCGATACCGCCGAATCGCGACACAGCGGCTTGAACGGCCGCGTTCGCCTGCGCCGCGTCGGTCACGTCCAGCGCAATGCCAAGCAGTTGATCGCTATCCTGCCCCAGGCTCTTGACGATATCTTCCCGCTTGCGTCCCGTGGCGACCACCCGGTCACCCGCCTGAATCGCAGCCTTGGCGATAAGCGCACCAAGACCACGGCTTGCGCCCGTGATAAACCATGTTTTCTGCATCGTCGGCTCCTTTGCTGATCGAGCCTTCATGGAACCACGACGCAATGCCCGCACGATAGACCGATTCTCGCGCGTTCTTGCCTGAACGTGTAAATCGTAGTCGGGGTTTGATCCGGCCTTCTATAGATGCTGAGACGAAGCTTATTCGTCGAGTTCGCTTGTGCAACCAATCAGCCTGGATGGATCAGCAAGGAATTCTTCAATGGTGCCTTCGTCCTCGAACAGCATCTTGAGAACGCACACTTCGTCATCCGTCAGAACCGCTTCGACAAAGTCGCCGTCGCGTCCAATAGTGTCGCAGTCTTCAAGGGTCAACTCCGCGATGACAGCAGAAGACAGTTTGACGGGCCATCTCTCACTGAACGCAACAGTGACTACCTTCCGCGCTTCGTCGTAGGCTCTGATCTCGACGCTGATGTAGGACATGGTGTCGATTTCTCCAGTGAACGTACCCAGAATGGCTCGCACTGCAACCCGCCACGACGCGATACAGAACCGCGCTACGGAATCAAGTTTAGCAATACACAATCGTTTCCGTGCAATGTCTTTAAAGGAATTTAAACGCAAACGGCTAGCGCGTGAATGTGCTTTTGCAATGCCACTTTTATGCAAGCGCACGACTTAGTTTTAGTCCAAGGGAAACCGCAAGCACAAGAATGATTGCAAATCCCTTAACGCCTTCCAGGTTGGAACGCTTGATGCATGGGAAAGCGGCTAGCCTTTCCCACTTGACAGTTTTGGTACCTAACCGGAGCGCGCTCATGTCAACTGAAACGTTCGAACTTGCCACCCGCTTTTCGCATATCCGGCCACAAGACACCCCCTATGAAGATCAAGGGTTGCGCGATTTTTTTCTTTATCGTGATTTAGGCATTGTTGAGGCAACGGGCGGGAAGGTAGTCGCGCAACTCGTCAAGGCGAACAATGCACCAGAGCAAGGCACGGGTTGGCACCGACATGAGGCCGAATTCCACATTGTGATCATGCTCAAGGGCTGGGCGCGCTTCATGTACGGCGACAAGGAGACGCTGGTCGCAACCGGCGACTGCGTGCATCAGGCGCCGGGAATCGTGCATTACCTCTTCGATTATTCCGAGGACATGGAGTATCTGGAGATAGTCGGCCCCGCGAACTTCACCACCATCGACGCACAAGGACCCTGCGAGGTTCCCGCGTTTACGCCATGGAAGAGCAAGCAACCTGCGTGAAATGCATGCTAAGCCCGCGTCCTTGACAACGCTATTCAAGGCCCTTCGGATTGCACATTAACATCCATGCGCGGTGCGACAGGGCGTGCGAGCGGCGCCAAGGATTGCAAAGGCTGGGCGCGTGCATTGATCACAATCGGGCTTGGCTCGTTGTCGTGGATCATTGCGCGCACGCGCGGATAAATATGGCGTTCCCAACGCTTGCCGTTGAACACGCCATAGTGACCAACACCTGTTTGCACGTGATGCGTCTTCATGTACGGACGTAACTTATTGCACAGTTCCTGCGCGGCAAGGGTCTGGCCGATCGCGCAGATATCGTCGCGCTCGCCTTCAACGGTGAGCAGCGCGGTTCGCCGGATCAACGACGGATCAACCGTGCGCCCGCCTACTTTCAGTTCATGCAGCGGCAACGCGTGTTGCTGAAAGATGGTGTCAACGGTCTCGAGATAAAACTCGGCCGTTAAATCCATGGTCGCGAAGTATTCTTCATAGAATACGCGGATAGCCTCGGCCTTCGCGGGGTCGCCTTTAGCGCGTTGATACACCATGTCTTCGAACGCATCGAAATGACGTGCCGGATTCATCGACATGAACGCCATCAATTGCGTATGGCCCGGATAAACACGCCGGCCTGCGCCCGCAAACCCCCAGGGCACAGCGCTAATGAGGTTGTGCTCGAACCATTCGATAGGCTTGCTCTTCGCCAGCACGTTCACCGAGGTCGGATTGATGCGCGTGTCGATAGGACCGGCCATCAGCGTCATGCTGGCAGGTTGCATCGGATGATCGTCTGCGGCCATCAGGGAGACTGCGGCAAGGGTGGCCACGGTCGGCTGACAGACCGCCAGCACGTGGGTATTAGGTCCCAGCGCGACGATAAAATCGATGACATGCTGGACGTATTCATCAAAGCCGAAGCGTCCCTGCGCCAGCGAGACGTCGCGAGGGTTGATCCAGTCCGTGATGTACACGTCATGGTGAGGCAGCAACGTGCGCACCGTGCCGCGCAGGAGCGTGGCGAAGTGTCCGGACATGGGCGCGATCACCAGTACGCGCGGTTGTTTGGGCTCGCCTTGCTTCGCAAAATGCAGCAACGAACAGAACGGCGTGGCGAGCGTGATCTCTTCGGTGACAGGCACGCTCTTACCTTCCATCTCCACCGAGTCAATAGCGAATGGACGCCGGCTATGCGTGAGCGCCGACAATGCAAGCAGGTCGCAGGTGGCTCGCAAAGACCGGCCGTGAGGTGTATTGGCGAGAAAAGGCCACGCATCCAGCGCGTGATTGACGAGTGCCGCGCCGTGGCGTATTGGCAGAGTGAGATCCGCCATCGCCTGATAGCCGGAGTATGCGAATGGTTTCATCGCCTTTCGCTTGAGCGCGTATTGTCGAGTCGTCCAAATCAACGCAATAGATATGCCAACCGAATGCCAACGTGTTACGTCAACATGAGGGCGATTGAAAGTGGCACATCCCTTGCAGCATTCCTTCAGATGCACTGAACATGCTGTCTTTTGGTGCGTGTGTGCACTGCGCCGCGCACCGGGGCGCGCGTGTTTCACTTGAATCGCAGAGGAGCTACAGATGACGAACGCTACGCTCACCATCAGCAGCAAAAACTATTCGTCGTGGTCGTTACGTGGCTGGTTACTTACCAAGTTCAGCGGTCTGCCGTTCGACGAGTTCGTGATGCCCATGGACGATCCCGCCGCGCGCGCCGAACTGTTGTTGCTGTCGCCGTCCATTCTCGTTCCCTGCCTGGTTCATGACAACATCAAGGTTTGGGACACGCTTGCGATTGCGGAGTATCTGAATGAAGTGCGCCCGAAAGCCGGGTTGTTGCCTGCTGACCGGCGTACACGCGCGCATTGCCGTTCCATCTGTGGAGAGATGCATTCGGGCTTCGCTTCGCTGCGCTCGGCATTGCCCATGAATATAAAATCGCACTTCCCGAACTTCGCGATCTGGGCACGCGCGCAGACGGATATCGAGCGTATCACGGCAATCTGGCTTGAATGCCTCAAGCAATATGAGGGTCCGTATCTGTTCGGAGCGCTTAGCGCCGCCGATGCGATGTTCGCTCCGGTCGTGACGCGTTTTGTCACCTACGACGTCAAGCTCGAGCCGGAAATTGTCGCGTATGCGCAGCGCATTCTCGCACTGCCCGAAATGCAGCAATGGATAGCGGACGCGCAGCAGGAGGTCGAGGAGATCGACGAACTGGACGCGGAGTTTTGAGGTCGAGTTCGGAGGCGTGGCTTAGCTTGCCAGCTTCCTGAAAGTCTCGAGAACAGCGTCACCTTTGAATGGTTTGACGATCCAGCCCTTTACGCCGGCCGCCTTGCCTCGCTCTTTCATGGCCGGGCTGCTCTCCGTGGTCAGCATGATGATATTGACCGTGGTATTCACGAGCTCGCTGCGAATCTTTTCGACCATGGTCAGGCCGTCCATGTTGGGCATATTGACGTCGCTGATCACGAGCTTGATCCCGGGACTCGACTTCATTTTGGAGAGACCATCTTTTCCATCGATAGCGGTCTCCACGTCCAGCCCGTTCTTTCTCAAGAAACCGGCGACCTCGTCGCGCACCGTGCTGGAGTCATCGACAACAAGAATTTTTGACATGATTTTTCCTTAAGAAATCAGAACAGATCCAGTTCGCCTGCTTCAACCACCGCGCCAATATCCTTGGTGACTTCACTGAAGTCTTCAGGCGACCAGCTCAGGTTGAAGATGAAGCGCTGATGAAGTTTTACCGTGTGACCCGACTGTTCGTCGGTCAGGTTGTACATGAAACACAACTGCGGATTCGCCGTGCCGAACGAGATGTACTTCTGCTTGTGATTAACAAGCAGCGGCACTTGCACCTGACTGCGCGCAAGCGCATCAGCGTCGCCCATGTAGCGGTTCTTGAATGAACCCCAGATCAGGTTGGTGATCTCACCCAGCAGGCTGTTGAGATCGCGGAAATCGGCGGGACCGTCACACATGTCATGCCGGTCGAGCAGGTCGAGAACAGGCTGCTCCTCGGCCTGCATCATCATGTAACCACGGCACCAAGTACTCTCGAGCGGAATCAGGCTGAACACTTCGCCGAAAATGATACGGTCGCGCACGATGCACGGCGTGTCCCAGGTAATGCTGACGTTCTTGAAGAGGCTGCTCAGTATTGACTCCGTGATCTCCAATATGCCGCGCACCAGTGCGTTCGGATAATCCAGGCTGAAGATATATTCGTCGATGACCTCGCGCAACGGCGCCATGTCCGAGGCAAGGTAAGCCGCGCACAGGACCCGGCGCAGGCCATCCGGAAGATCGTCCAATGTGGCACTCGAATCGCGGCGGATGATGATCGGCAATTCGGGGCGCACGGTGTTGATCTTGATCGCGATCTCGGCGCTTTCTTCCAGCGAGCCGCCGTAGCTTTCCGAAAAGAGGATGGCGCCCAGGTCTATGTTCGATCGCAGCACGGATAGCAAGCGATTCTTGCGTACCTTCAGGCCGACCAGATTGTGTTCGTCGCAGAAGCGCTTGATTGCGTTCGCGTGCACCGGGGAGTCGTCGAGGACGAGCACTTTGCTGACCGGCTTGTTCTCGTTCATATCGTTTGTCATCGTGATCTTAAAGCTGATTAAAGCCAGATTAGAACAACTCGAGTTCGCCGCTGGTTTCTTCAACAGCCGTTATGTCGGCCACGAAATCGATGGGCGCATGGGCGCATACGCACACCGTTGCGGCAAGCTGGACCGAGCCGTTGATCGTGATTGCATAGGACGAGAGAAGGTCAGGCTTCAGTCCTTCGAGGTAGGGCAGGCAACGGGCGCTAAGCACATAGGGTGTCGACATTCCGAGATCCCGGAAGTACGGCAGCAGGTCCTGGTTCACGGCTCCGCAGCAAAGATTGCAGATCTCCAGGAGCATGTCCTGAAGCGATACGTCTCCGGTTTCCTTGGCAAAATAATCGCGTGTGTGAACGTCGTCATCGAAATGAAAAACGAGCAAAAGCCGGAACAGGATGGACGAGATGGTCAGGATGATAACGTTAGCTTCGGGCCGTGCATCGTCATGGGCTTGCGCGAGCGGGACGATCTCGCACGCATCGTCCGGATGCCGCGGCAGCCTCGAGCGTGCAGCCTTAAGCAAGATGCCTTCAATACTGGCTTGTGCGTTGCTGCTGATCATTTTGATGCTCGGTTAATGCTTGACTAGTGCTTGGTTGAGACCTAATGAAGCCGCGCCTGAAATTGATCGGCAAGCACCTCAACGCTGCTCAGGGACGCCGTGATCATCTTCCCGCCCGCCTGGATGTCCTGGAAGGTGGCGGTCGTTGTCAGGTCATTGCGGTGCAGGCTGTCCCGGTAGCTCCGCGAGAGTTCTTCCGAACGCGCGGCCAGTGCCCGTACTTCGCCGGCCACCACTGCAAATCCACGGCCGGCGTTGCCCGCACGCGCGGCCTCGATGGACGCATTGAGCGAGACGATCACCACATGCTTGACGATGGAGGACAGCTCGTGATTTTTCGCGTGCATGTCCTGGTTCTGCGTCATCAGCGAAATCATTTGCTCGTGCCACCGTTCGAACGTCGCCGCGAGGCTCTTGAGCCGCGATGCCTCAGCGGCAATCCGTCTGGCGTGGTCGAGCAAATTCTCCTTGTCTTCAACCAATGCCGCCATTGCCGCGCGATCCTCGCCGGCAATCTTCGATTGCTTTGCGAGGTCATCGTGTAGTTGAGCGATGGAAGATTCGAGTTTCTGAATCTCTTGCTGCCCCTGGTCAATCAGGGCGTTCTGCTGTGCGTTGGTTTGCGTCAGCGTGTGGATGCGGCCGTTTGTTTCCGATTGAAACCGGGCCAACGTTCGTGCGCTATGCAACTTGTGCAAGATCAGCGCGAGCATGGCGGTTGCCACGGCCCCTGCCGATGCTGCCAATAGATACTGTTCAATCACAATCATTCCTTCCAGGTTTCGATCGATGCGTTGTTGCGTGTTTGGGCGAGTGCTAGGCAGAAACTTCATCTGCTTCGCGTTACGGTCGTATACCGGCGCTTTCGACGGCGACATCGTCCGGCAGACACACAACGGTTTCGAACTGGCGGAATTCCGCACCCTCACGATCATCGGAGAAGCTCAGCTTGATGCTGCCGTTCGCGCGCTTGAGGAAGTCGCGCACGGCGTCCATGCCCACGCCGCGGCCCGACACTTCCGTGACCTGCTCGGCAGTCGAGAATCCCGGACGAAAGATGAGATCGGCGATCTCTTCGTCGCTGGTCTTCTCGTCACTGCCGACCCAACCCCGTTCAATTGCGATATTACGAATCCGCCCTAAGGCAAGGCCGCGGCCATCGTCTTTCAGCGTAATGCGAACTGCATCTTCTTCGAGTTGCACGTTGATATCGATCGTGCCGACCGGCGTCTTTCCTTGTGCTGTGCGCGCCTCAGGCGTCTCGATTCCATGGTCCATCGAATTGCGCAGCAGGTGCATGAACACGTTTTTCAACGCACCGCTGGCGTGACTGCGCAGGCGGGTATTGTTGTCGCGAATGCGGACCACGGGTGCATCCTTGCCGAGTTCCGTCGCGAGAGAAGGAAGCGAGTCAAGCACGCCCGAGAGGACCTGGCCAATACTTTCGGTTCCGAGCAGGCGCAAAGTCTGACTCACCGAGTCGCGCATCTCGATCAGGTCTTCCGGGTTGCCTACGTTCATGGCTTCGAGTTGACGCAGGCTTTCCTGGATATGCTCTATATCGATCGTCAGGTATCGCTCGGCGTTACCGCCTTGCCCCGGTCCCTTACGTCCCAAGCTAACCTCGTTGATCTCGGCGTAACTCTCGACCACTTCACGCACGCGCGCCAGTTCCTGTACCAGGCCTTCCTGATCCCAGGTCCGCTGCGCGTCGGGCTTGCGCAGTTCGTCGTAACTCTGCTCGGTCTCGTGAACAATGTCCGTCAGGTACTGCAGGCTGTAAGTGCGCGCGTTGCCCTTGATCGTGTGCATGTTGCGGAACAGCTCTGCAATAGCCGCACCGTTAGCCTGACGATGCTCGCGAATGATCCGTTCGTTCTCGCTGATAAAGCTGGTCGAGCTTTCTATGAAGTGATGGAATTTTTCCTGATTGATCGCGAGGATTTCGCCAATCATTTCCAGCCTGCGTTTTTGCTCGCTGGTTTCAGCCGCGAGTGCGCGCAGCTCGGTAACATCGCGCACGCAAAGCATCAGGCGCGCGATGGTGTCGGTTTCATCAGTGATGGCGGACCAGCTCAAGTCGAGTATCTTGATGCGGCCATCGGGCATGCGCTTCGTAGTTTCGTGTACCAGCAAGTGCTGATTGAACTCAAAGTTCATGCTGTCTTCGCCCAGACATGCGTGGCTCGCCGCATCCACTTGCGAGAGCACGTCGGAGCCAAGGTCGGTGTCGGAAAACACGAGGTCCATCAGACTGCGGCCTGCAATGTCTTTCGTTTCGAAGATTGCTTCAAGATGCGCGGAGTACTCGGCATGAACAACCGCCCCGGATACAACCGTCAAGATGCCTTGCTGCATGTTTTGCAACATGGCCTGGATGTCCGCGGTCTTCTGCTTGAGCAAGGCCGAGTTCTCCTGGATCTTTTCGATCATTCCGTTGAACGCGACAATAGAGTGACCGATCTCGTCCATCCGTCCCACGGGCACGCGACGGGTGAAGTCCTGGCTGGCGGCAATCTCGCTCATCATCGCTTGCATGCGGCTTAGCGGTCGCGTGATCTGGCGATAGAGCAGCGAACCAATCAGGCTTAGCAGCGCAATCGCGATACCCGTCACAGTCGCGATAGCGGTCGTGGTGGTCGCGAGCGTGTGGTTCAGTGCTGTAATGGCCTCGTCTTTCTCGCGGTTCTTCTCAATGCGAAGGGTCTCGACAATCCCTTCAAGTTCGTCCCGGTACTGGGCCACGTTGGCAAACAAGAACGCTTGCGCGAGCTCGTTCTTGCCCGCAGCTTTCATCTTTGCGGTGTCGTTAATGGACGAGAAATAGTTCTCGAGGCTGTCGTTAGCCTGGCTTACCAGCCCGACTTGAGCGTGGCTGTGCGCATTGCGTGCCTGGAAGGCGAGTGCTTGCTGCAAGGACGCTTTCTTGTCGTTCAATGCGGCCTGCGCTTGTGCGACCACGTTGCCATCCGGCGAATACACCAGCGTCATGGTGGCGAGTTGCACGTCCTTGACTTGCGAAACGAGGTCCGCGGAAGCCAGCGCGCTGGGCACCACTCCTTCCGTGACTTGCCTGACTTCAGAGGCGCTGCGCCGCGTTTGATAAACGGCGTAACCGCCTATCGCGGATAAAGCGACGAACATCAGGATGACCAACAACGTAATGCGATGACGGATAGTCATTCGAGTAACTCCCCGGGCTAAACTGGTGTATCAAGCCCTGACTAAGAACAGGTCGGCCCTGTGCAAATAGGCGATTCTTTAAGAGACTCGAATAGTGTTCAATTAATGTTACTAATACGTGACTGCTTAAGAGAAATAATGTCGTTTACCCGAAGCATCCTTTCTGGGCTTGGCTAGCGCGCTGTTTCTGATTTACGCAACAGAATGAAGACGAAAATGGCTCTAAAGTTTTTCGAGATTAAGCCGTTAACATCAAGGAATTAATCGATTCTCTGAGGCCGAATAAAAGGTTAAACGTTTGCGTGAACCTTTTAAACGCGCTTGGCTATGATTCAAAGGAATTGCCGCGCGAGATATTTTTTGCCGGGCGGGTAGCGCTTAACAGGCGCTTTACTGAATCAGGCTCTTTACCCAATTGCTTCGACCCGAACCGGAAGGCTGAGCGCCTCAGGTAAGAGGCGGCCAAAGGCGCAACACTGGGGCAGGCAGGGTGCCACCGCCCCTCAAACCTAGCCCGTCAATTCTCGCGCGATTTCACAACAATGTTGTACGCGTTGTACAGGATGACCAAATCCTTAAGATGGCTAACCATATTGCTCGACTAACGCATTCCATAGCGCGAGGACTTCGAGCATGCCGGGATCCTGATCGTTGGTCCATACGGCTGTCTGAACCAGCACCAGCTTGGAGCGCGGGTCGACAATAATTCTTTGTCCGTCCATACCCGCCAACGCGAACACGCGGCGATCGCCCGGCAGGATCCACACTTGATAACCATAGCCCATGTACGTTTTTGCGTGCCCGGGCGCGAGAAAACTCGTGGGCGAGCTGACCGTGGTCGCATCGAGCAGCCATTGGCGCGGGACGACTTGCTGGCCGTTCCACATTCCATCGTGCGCCATCATCAAGCCAAGGCGAGTCCAGTCACGCAGCGTTGCACTGACACAGCAATACGTAATGTCTTGCCCGGTCGGGTCTTTCCCCCAGGAGGCGTTGGACTCCATGCCCATCTTCTGCCAGATGCGCTCGCTTGCATATTGCGCTACCGACATATGAACAGCGTGGCTAAGAACGAGGCCGAGGACTTCGGTTTCAGCGCTTGCGTAGTTGAAGTGAGTGCCCGGCTCGCGCTCGCGCACGTTGAATCGCTTCACGCCCGCAATTGCGCCAACCCCCTTGGGATTCAACAAGTCCCGGCCAAGCTTGTCGCGGTCGTCGCCGGGCATGCCATCTTCGTGATACGCGACGCCGGAGGACATGTGCAACAGGTCGCGAATCGGCGTCTCGCCGTAAGCGGTGTTGGCCAGTTCGGGAACATAGGCGTCTGCGTGGTCGTCGATGGAACGGATAGCGCCTTCGAACACAGCAATGCCGACCAGCATGCCTACGATGGTCTTGGCCATGGACTGCGACATGAATGGGTCATTGTCCTTTCGGCCGTATCGATAATGCTCGTAGAGAATCGTATCGTCGCGGGCAATCAGCAAGGCGGTGACCGGGTTCCGGTCGAGATAGCTGCCTATTGTCCTGATGTGGCTGTCGTAGGGGTAGCTGAGCGGAAGTTCGCTATCGGCGCGCTTTAGCGGCGACGTCGGACCGGTTCCCTTTGCTATCTTGTCCACAGGTCTCACGTTGGCGAAGTGCGTGTAGTAACCCACGAACTCTTTTTGTGTCCGGGCCTTTCCGGGCACGGGCAGCGGATAGTTTTCCTGTGCGCCATAGGCGTCGGCGGCATATCCGGTGGCCGAAAAAACAGGGCCCGCCTGTGCGTGGGCATTGCACGCCGCAAGCAATAGAAGAAGGGGAATGACCGGCTCTACCCATTTGCGCACAGTCCTGCTCCTTGTTGTCTTGCGAGTCGTGTGACGAGACTTGCGAATAGATTTCCACCGCTAATCGCATTGCTCACAAGCGCTACGTCCAAGTAGCGATTTCAATTAAACGATTCACACACGGAAAGCGTTGACGTCTCGTGACGCGGCGTGATTTTCTTTCAACCCGATTGCTTTAACGGAGGATAGGCCGCACGTCGCCTACCCCCCGAACGCCGTGCAAGTCACGCAGACAACAAGACGACACGACGCTTAGATGCAACGCATCGACCCAAGGGTAGTCTTGACCGCCTCGTCCCAAGGCGTATGCGGTTCCTCTCCCAGCGTTGCCAGTAACGAAGCATTCTCCATGCGTATGGGCTCCTTCCACAAATAGCGCATCTCCCGCAGCTCGCGAAACGTCTCTGAGAACAGCGACATCACTGGAAGCACCCACCAGGGAAAAGCACGTACCTTCACGTCAGGCTCGCCGACCGAGCGTTTGATCGCACCGACCATTTGCGTGCCGTCGGCGTCCCAATGACCCCGCATATGAAAGGTCGCGAAAACAGGCAACTGAATTTCCTTTTCGACTAACCGCACCATGGTTTGCGCGACATCCGGCACATAGGCCCACTGATGTCCGATACCGGTCTTCCCTGGATAGGACATCGAGCGAACCGGTTTGCCGGGTTTAACGATACCTGCTGAGAGCCAGCTATTGCCGGTGCTGCCGGGGCCGAAAAAATCGCCAGCCCGCACGACAAGACTGCGCACGCCGTCGGAGCTTGCCGCCTGGAGGCGGCGCTCCAGTTCGACACGAATTGCACCCTTATGCGTGAGTGGTTCTTGAGACGACGATTCGCGCAATACAGGGAATGCGTTCGGGCCATAGTTATAGACCGTGCCCGGCAACACGATCCGCGCGCCGGAAGCACGCGCCGCGGCAATGGTGTTGTCGATCATAGGAAGTACTAATGCGGCCCAGTTGCGATATCCTGGCGGATTGACCGCGTGGACAATGATCTGCACGCCGTCTGCGGCTGCAATCACATCCTGTCGACTCATTGCGTCGCCCTTGACCCATTCGAACCGGTCATCGCGATTAGTCAGCGCGGCGGGGTCGCGATGCAACGCCCGGACCTTCCAGCCACGCGCAGCAAGTTGCCGTGCCACTTCGCCACCAATGCCGCCGGTAGCCCCTAAAACCAACGCCATGCGAGTGTCTTTCATCTTTGCCTCCTGAAGTAATGGTGATTATTCTTGCGCAGACGGCGGTTAAATGAAATTATCGATACCAATAGAGCTGATATACATTTTTGTATGACTGATACGGAGCCTAGCTGGGATCTTTACCGGACTTTCCTGGGCGTGATGCGCGAGGGTTCGCTTTCGGGCGCGGCGCGTGCGCTAGGACTGACGCAGCCTACGGTCGGGCGTCATGTGGATGCGCTCGAACTGGCCATGGGCTATGCGCTTTTTGTCCGCACGCAACAGGGCCTTAGCCCCACGCAGGAAGCGCTGACGCTCAAGCCGTTTGCCGAGGCGCTGGAATCGAATAGTGCTGCACTGTTGCGGGCTGCATCGAGTCAGGGCGTGAAAGTCGGGGGCACCATCCGTATTACCGCCAGCGACGTCATTAGCGTGGAGGTGCTGCCGCCTATCATCACCGCGCTGCACGCTGCTTACCCCGAACTCATCATTGAACTGATGCCGTCTAACCGGATGGAAGACCTGCTGCAGCGCGAAGCCGACATCGCGGTACGAATGCAGAGGCCAAGCCAGGGAGTATTGATTGCGCGCCGGATTGGCGATGTCGAGCTTGGGCTTTACGCGCACAAGCGTTATCTGAAACGTCGCGGCAAGCCGGCGAATATCGACGAGCTGGCTAACCATGCGCTCATAGGCTTCGACAAGGAAACCGCTTTTATCCGCAGCGTGAAAGGCAAGCTGTCCGAACTGCGCCGGGAGTCGATGGCATTGCGCACTGACAGTGACCTCGCTTCGCTTGCGATGTTGCGTGCCGGTTTTGGTATTGGAATGTGCCAAATCGGGCTTGCTGACCCCAACCGTGATTTGATCCGTCTCTTCCCCGAGAAGATTTCGCTTCGACTGGATACCTGGCTAGCCATGCACGAAGACCTGCGCGACAACCCAAGTTGTAAGGTCGCGTTTGCAGCCCTCGCTGAAGGGCTGGATCGATACGTTCACGGAGCGTAGGGAAGAGCCACCCTGGATCAGAGCCCTTTCAGCGAGGGGAAAATGGCGGCGATCCACGCGTAGACCAGGACGTCGACTTGCAGGTAGATCGCGATCGCCGTGAGCATGACGAGCACGCCGAATACTTGCTGCAAGCGTTCGGCGTGACGTGCCACTATCCGGACGCGCTGGGTCATGTAATGACCGCCATAGATGATTGCCAGCATGGGTATGGCAGCCCCGATAGCGTACAGGGTGAGCAGCAGCGCCGACCAGCCCAGGTCCTGAGCCTTGACCACCAGCACCAGGATGGATGCCAGTACGGGCCCGGCACAGGGCGTCCACACCGCCCCCAGCGACATGCCGAGCACGAAGCCGCCCGCGTTGCCGCTGCCGGGTTGCGTCCCGGTTTGAACCCCAGGCAAGAACGCGGCACTCATGCGTTGCAATGGCGGTTGCAGACGCGCCACCAGCCAGTCATACGGACGTGGCCACACGCGCAGCAGTCCAGAGAGCGCCAGCAACGCGATGCCGGTATTGCGCAACACTTGCTGGGCCACGTGCACTGTGCTGGACACCGCGCCGAGCAGCATCGCGAAGGAGGCGAACGTCAGGATAAAACCCGCGACGATGAACAAGGGGCGGACGCGGCTTGGCCGCTCGACCGAGGTGCCGAGCAGGATCGGCATTGCCGGCAGGATGCAAGGCGATGCAATGGTGAGCAAGCCTGCGAGCAAGGCGAGCGGTGTTTCAATGGTGTTGTGCACGATCAGCGTTCCGTTGGCTGGTATGACCGTATTGGAACGCCCGGGCGTATCTGGCTTGTGTCGACGGCAAGCGCCGGTGCAACGTTGTGTGTCAGGGAATGCTGCGGATACACAGCGACACAAATCTCCGCGCACGCCAGGGTGGCAAGCTGGAGTTGTCCATCGTGGAGAATCAGAAAAGTGTTGATTTGCAGCCTGGGTTGGCCAGGAAAAGGCCACTCGCTCCGTTTCCGGAATGACGCAGTGCGCGCGGCCCGAGAAACGTTCTGGATATGTTCAGCTAATCGTTTAACGCGAGTCTCTGAAAATCCGTCCAACGAGCCAGGAAAAATCGGGCGGCGGCGTGGTCTTGATCACGCGGCACATCTCGGCGACTGGACCTGGATCGCCACGGTTTGCGAACTCGATTGCCTCGGCGAGCGAGACGGTGCCCTCTAATGCCCGGCCTTCGTTATTTTCTACTGTGAAGCGAATTGCCAATGCGTTGCCAAGATCCCTTTCGACTTTACGATCGCGACAATTTTTGCGTCCATTCGCGCCTCCGATCAATCCTATAAGATAAGGAGCGCCGGTTCTGACGGCTATTGGAATTCACGTCGAATAACGGCGGATTGCGGACAGCGCAAAAAATCGATTGTCCGCATTGAGCGTGGCGCCGTCCTTGCAACCGGCTAGTCGCAGAGTTTCCAAGTTGCACTTACGCTGCTTCATGACCCAATGAGGGCGCTCCGTGCCGGCAAATTACAACACGGAGCAACATGGCCGACAAAGGTCTTATTCAGGCAGTGGACTAAACGATCCTGGCTCGTGGAACGGACATCCGTTATGACTCTGGCGGAACTCGGAAGACATCTCATACGCGGGCTTTCGGGTCCGGTTCACTCCGCCAAGCGGGCGATGGGCGCTTAGCCCATGCCACGGACTGAATGCCATTCCATCGTCTACCGCAGTTGATCTGGCATCGGACCATGCCGGCTGCGAATTCACGACGATTCGCGCAACTGCAACGTAAGGGCTTTCATCTTCGGGCCACTTTTTTGCCGCGTCCTCAATGGGCATCTTCTTAATGTCGGTTGCGAGTTGAACGCGCAACTCCCATTCACCGCCGCTTGATGAAAAGAATTCCTTCACCGACTCGCGCAGACCGTCGGGTCTGTCTTTAAGATCGACCGGCGCATCGGCCAAGGCGGTCAAACCGGGAGACACGGGAGCAATGCTAAGTTTCGCGAAATAGTCGTCGTAGAGGAGAGGGACGACGCTGTAATAAGTCTCCCCAAGGATGTTGGTTTCGGGGTGGCCGCCCAGGCTCTTGATGGTTCCGCTTTCACCGCCCAAGCTTTCTACCGCGGCTTCAACACCACGCATGACCGCAGATAAGGCTTGTTTCATGCCCGGGCCCTTGTCGGTCGTCCTTGCCAGCAGCTTCAGCGTCTTTAGAAATTGTTTCGGGGTCGACGCCGTAAATGCCGGAGCATTCTGCATGACAAAGTCTTGCGTCGTAGCGGATTCGCCTCCTGGCAGGCGATGACCTTTCGCTCCCGTGACCTTGATTGCGAGACCGCGCGGCGTCGATACGCTGTCTGCAAGCAAGTCACCGGGATTGGTCGAAAATCGCAATACGACGGGATAATTACCGGGCGTGGCGAAGAGTCCCTGGGCTAATTCCGCCGGAAGTCCGGCATTCACATGCAATTCGCCTTGCAGCAAGGCGTGGCTTTTAGCATGCACGCTGCGGTCCGCATGGCCGTAGTCGTGCGAAGTCGTATCGAGAATACTGCGCAATGTCTCTATCAATTCACGCGTCGTTTCAGCCTCGTCTTCAGGGACTTGCTCGAACGTTGAGTCGTAGGGTAAGGGCTTTATGGCTTGCAAACTTGACATGGATAAGCTCCGCTATGTGGGGACGAATGTGTCCTGAAGGCGAGTTGTTGTTTCATCGTCCGTGCAAGGGATGTTCCCGCAGTCGGTCAAGCCGATGGGTGGCGGCGGAGTGAGGGGGTGAGTGAGCGTGCTTCGCGTATGAGGCCGGCGCAAGAAAGAGTCGCCACGCCGCGTAGCGCCGCCGCCTGGCAACATTTCATCCGGCAATAAATCGTATGACGAGAATTTTTCCGCGCTGCACGTCTCTAAGCGACACCAAGCGGAATATGGAAATGGACTACGCATCGATTCAACCCGCGTTGACCACCCTGTTGCGCAACCGGCCGCTCGGCACCACTGCCGACCTTAATGAGCAGACGGTTGCATACTGGGACGGCTACGAGATAAGGGGCATTCATTTACGGCACGACGAGAGCGATAACAGCGACCGGCTCGACGGAGATTTCGACCTCGATGAACGCACGCTTAATCATCTGCACGCGGATCTGGTCGCGTGGATGGCCGCGCCTCGTTATACGGTACGCGCGGAGCTTGCGGCCTCGCTGAAGGGCGTTCCCCCGTTCAAAGCGGGCGCTTGACCGCTTGGTTCTGGCGTCTCTGAAAATCACGTCTGGTGAGTTCGCAGATGGAACAGAAGTTAGACACGCTCGTGATAGGCGCCGGGCCCGCAGGCCTCGCGGTGGCTGCGTGTCTAAAGAAGCGCGGAGCGTCCTGCACGATTGTGGAGCGCGCGGGCAGCGTCGGGTCGAGCTGGCGTCATCACTATGACCGGTTGCACCTTCACTCCGACCGGGACCGTTCTACCCTGCCTTATTTTCCGTTTCCCGCTGGAACGCCGCGTTATCCATCGCGCAAACAAGTGGTCGAGTATCTCGAACTGTATGCGCGGCATTTCGAGCTGGCACCGCACTTCAACGAGGAGGTCAGGACGGTTCGTCCACGCAATCCCGGATTGACGGTAACCACGACGGCCGGCGTCTATCAATCGCGGCAAGTGGTCGTGGCCACCGGCTGCAACGCGGTTCCATACGTACCGCGGTGGCGCGGCCAGGAGCGCTTCCGCGGCCGCATCCTGCATGGCAGCGAGTACCGCAATGGCGAGTCATTCCAAGGCCAGAGCGTTCTGGTCGTCGGCTTCGGCAACAGCGGCGGAGAGATTGCCATCGATCTCCATGAACACGGTGCGCAAGTGGCAATGGCAGTTCGCGGACCGGTCAACATCATCCCGCGCGAGATCTTCGGTGTGCCCGTACTCGCTGTCTCTATCGCGTTGAGCCGCCTTCCCGCGCGACTCGCTGATGCGCTCGCTGCGCCACTCGTGCGGCTCATTATCGGAGACATTACCAAGCTCGGTTTCCGCAAACTCTCGATGGGTCCTTTCACGCAAATCAAGACGAAGACGCGTATTCCGCTCATCGATATCGGTACCGTCAAACTGGTTCGCGAGGGGCACATTCAGGTGCTTGGAGACATCCGCGAGATGAGCGAGACCGAGATCACGTTTGACGATGGGCATTCGCGGGACTTCGACGCAATTATTGCCGCGACAGGGTTTCGTCCGGGAAGCGATTTTCTCTTGGCGCCGCAGAGCGAACTGACCGGCGGGGAGACAAAATCCGGGCTGCATTACTGCGGGTTTGTCGTCTCACCGACCGGCATGTTGCGCGAAATCGGAATCGAGGCGCAACGGGTTGCAGACGAAATCACACGCATGTAGGAACGGTGGGCGCCCGGAGGGCCTGCGTGGCTCGCGGCATTCGTCAATCGAGACAACCAAAACCAACAATCCCGCCACTGCGCTCTATCGCGCGTAATATCGAGTGCGAAGCGCGAGGCGGCGAACCTCGCATTCGGATAGACCTTCGAAAAATCGAAGGCTAAATGGGACAAGGGAGATGCGATGAGCAACGACATGTACGAAGAGGGATTGAACAAAACCGCTGCCAACTTCGCGGCGCTGACACCTTTGATCTTCATCGAACGGGCAGCGTCGGTCTATCCGGCAATGCCCGCCATTTCGCACGGTGCGGTGCGGCGCGACTGGGCTCAGACCTATGCGCGCACACGGCGTCTGGCGTCTGCGCTAAGCGCCCGCGGCATTGGCGTTGGCGACACGGTCGCCGTCATGTTGCCCAATATCCCGGAGATGGTCGAAGCGCATTTCGGTATCCCGATGATCGGCGCAGTCCTCAATACGCTCAACACGCGACTCGACGCCAGCACGCTCGCGTTCATGCTGAATCACGGCGAGGCGAAAGTAGTGCTGGTCGACCGGGAATTCTCCGCCGTGATGCGCGAGGCCGTTGCGAATGTAGACCACCCGATTGTCGTCATCGATGTCGACGATACCGAATATGCCGGCCCGGGTGAGCGCATTGGCGAACTCGACTATGAAGCGCTGCTGGCGAGCGGTGATCCTGCGTTCGAATGGGCGCCGCCATCAGATGAGTGGAACGCGATCTGCCTAAACTACACATCAGGGACAACAGGGTATCCGAAGGGCGTTGTCTATCACCATCGCGGGGCGTACACCAACGCGGTCAGCAACATCCTCGAATGGGACATGCCGAAGCATGCGGTGTACCTGTGGACGCTGCCTATGTTCCATTGCAATGGCTGGTGTTTCCCCTGGACCGTCGCTGCGCGCGCGGGGGTCAACGTATGCTTGCGCAAGGTCGATGCTAAAACAATCTTCGACCTGATTCTTCGCGAGCGGGTGACGCACTATTGCGGCGCGCCGATCGTACAGAACCTGCTGGTCAATGCGCCCGATAAGATGAAAGCCGGGATCACGCACCGCGTCCATGCAATGGTTGCCGGCGCGGCGCCGCCTGCGGCCATGATCGAAGGCATGGAGCGGCTTGGCTTCGAACTGACGCATGTGTATGGCCTGACTGAGGTCTATGGCCCGGCGACCGTCTGCGCGCAGCAAGCTCAATGGAGCACTCTCGACATAGGTGAACGCGCGAGCCTGAATGCGCGGCAGGGCGTGCGCTATCACTTGCAAGATGCCGTGACGGTGCGCGATCCCTTGACGATGGAGGAAGTGCCGGCAGACGGCGAGACAATCGGCGAGATCATGTTTCGCGGCAATATCATGATGAAGGGTTATCTGAAGAATCCCGCCGCGACGGAGGAAGCATTACGCGGCGGCTGGTTTCACACCGGCGACCTTGGGGTCGTCAATCCGGATGGTTATGTCCGGATCAAGGACCGCAGCAAGGACATCATCATTTCGGGCGGGGAGAACATCTCAAGCATCGAAATTGAAGATGTCTTGTATCGCCATCCGGCGGTACTCGCGGCCGCCGTCGTCGCGAAGCCGAACCCTCGCTGGGGTGAGACGCCTTGCGCTTTCGTCGAGTTAAAGGCGGGCGCAACGGTGAGTGCAGCCGAGTTGGTCGCGCATTGCAAAGCCCATCTTGCGGGTTTCAAAGTGCCGCGCTCGATCGAGTTTTGCGAGTTGCCGAAGACATCAACCGGGAAGATACAGAAGTTCGAATTGCGTAAGCGCGCCGGATCGGTATCGGCCATTGACGTATGACGGAGGCGAACATGAACGAAGGCGCAAGTCTGGAGCCACTCGTGCTTATCGATCACGATATCCACGGCATTCCCGGCGCGGTACAGATAACGCTGAACCGTCCAGACGCATTTAACACGTTGTCCGAAGCATTGATCGACGCGCTGCAGCGCAGCCTGGATGAGGTGGCTGCGTCCGATGCGCGTGTCGTTGTGCTTGCCGGCGCGGGCCGTGCGTTTTGCGCGGGCCACGATCTGAAAGAGATGCGAGCCACACCGTCATACGCGTACTACCAGGATTTGTTTGCTCGCTGCTCGCAGATGATGTTGACCATCCAGCGCATGCCGCAACCTGTGATTGCACGGGTGCATGGCGTTGCGACTGCGGCGGGCTGTCAACTGGTCGCCATGTGCGATCTGGCGGTGGCCGCAAGCACCGCTCGCTTCGCTGTGTCCGGGGTCAACCTCGGATTGTTCTGCTCGACGCCCAGTGTGCCGCTGTCGCGCAATCTGTCTCGCAAGGCGGCATTCGAAATGCTTGTGACCGGCGACTTTATCGATGCACAAACCGCGTGTGAGCGCTGCCTTGTCAATCGAGTCGCCGAGCCCGAAGAGCTGGACGATGCAATTCGTGCGCTCGTGACGAGTATCAGTGAAAAGCCGCGTGCGGCGATCGCCGCCGGCAAGAGCCTGTTCTATCGGCAACTGGAAGCGGGCATTGATACAGCGTATCAACTCGCTGGCGACACAATGGCGCGCAACATGATGGACGAGGCAGCGCTTGAGGGAACCGAGGCGTTCATCCAGAAGCGCCCGCCGCGGTGGCGCGAAACGTAGCTGACTGACGCGGAGCCAGGGAAGGGCATGCCATGACACTTGCGACCCGGTTTCGGTGGGCCATCGCGGCAATGGCGGCGCTGTTTCTAGGCGCCGTTCATGCCGCAACTTCCGGTGAAGCCTTTGGCACTCCAGGCGCGGCTGCCATGCATGGACCGGCGCAGAAGTCCTTCCTCGGGACAGCGCTGAGTGCGACGTCGCAGGTGTACTTCACGGGCTATCGCGGCGTTGTGTCGGAGGTGTATTACCCGGTGCTCGACACAACGGAGTCCGTCGATTTGCAGTTCCTCGTTGGCGATGCCGCCGGCACGTTCGTCGATGAGGAAAAGCTTCAGCCTTATCGATCCGTACGACGCCTGCGACCGTCGTCAACTATCTCTTCAATACGCTGCAGCAAAAGACGGATTGCGGCACCGCCGAATACGATGCCGATGGTTGCGCGCAAGGATTCAGCCGCGTTGGCCGCTTCCCGCAGAATGCGGGGGTAAGCGGTTGGTCCTACTGGCAAGGGACGCAGATGGACGAGCAAGCCATGCCGATCCTGCTCGCGTGGCGTCTCGGTCCGGCCGTCTATAACGCGTTGTGGCCGAAGATCGCGCTCACCGCCGACTATATTCTCCGTACAGGGCCGTGGACGTATCAGGATCGATGGGAAGAGGACTCGGGCTACTCGCCGTCGAAGATAGCCGCAGAGGTGGCGGGCCTCGTTGCCGCTGCGCGCATTGCAGAAGACAACGGCGATAACGCGCGCGCAGGCAGCTACCTTGCAGCCGCCGACTATTGGCAACAGAACGTCACGCACTGGACCTACACCAGCAGCGGCGCGTACGGAAGCGGCAAGTACCATGTCCGCATCAATCCGGCGAACAAGAGCAGAACCGCAAGCTCTGGCAGCGGCGGGCAAAGCTACGAGCCCACCAGCTATCCCCGACTCTGGTCAGACCTTTCTCGTGAAGAACGGCGGCGGCATGCAGGATGAACGCGCGGTGGTCGACGGGGGGTTTCTCGAGTTGGTGCGCATGGGCGTGAAGCGTGCCAACGATCCTACTATTGTGAGTACACTTTCCGCCTATGACGCCGTGCTCGCGATGAACGTGAAGGACTCGAACCAGGCGTGGTTCCGCTATAACTTCGACGGCGACGGCGAACACAATGACGGCAGCAATTTCGACGGCACTGGCGTCGGCCGCGCGTGGCACATCTTTACAGCCGAGCGCGGAATGTTCAGCATCGCGAGCAGCGGAGCCGGCAGCAGCGGCACTGCGTACCTCAACGCCGTCAGGTCCTACGCAACGCCTGAAGGCTTCATCCCCGAACAGATCTGGACCAACACGGTCACTCTGCCCGGCAACTGGCAGGTCGTGACGCCGCGGGGACTCACTGCCGGCGCACCGACCAAAATCCATGGCGCCGCTCAACTGGGCGATGGGTGAGTACATCAGCCTGCTTGCATCGATTCACGCGGGCCGGGTCGTCGATATTCCGTTCATTGTGCGCGCGCGTTATAGCAATTGCGTGGTCCCGCCGGCGAGCGGGCAGGCTAGCGTCACGATCAGCGTCAAGGCCACGACGCAGCCGGGGCAGTACCTGTATATAACCGGCAGCACGGACGCACATGGCAACTGGAACACCGACCTCGGACTGCCGGTGGACCCGGCCAATTATCCGGTGTGGAGCAACGCGGTGAATCTGCCGGCGAGCAGCAGTGTTCAATACAAGTACTACCGCTAGAATGCCGATGGAAGCGTGACGTGGGAGAACGTGTCCGGAGGTGGCAATCGCACGCTGAACGTACCGGCGTCGGGCGGCGCAGCATTAGACGATACGGTCGGTTGGTGAATATTGTGCGGCGTTTCAAATCATGCGGAAAGCAAACGTCCCCGGCCACGCCGGATTGAGCAGACATTTCTGTATCACTTTTAAAACGGCCGGGAAATGCTGATGCGACTAGGGTTTTGCCGCCAGCAAACCGGTGCTTTCAAGCATCGCTTCAAAACTCGGACGCCCTTCCAGTAAGGCATTGACCTGACGACAGCGTTTGCGCGTTTGATCGGACAGATAATGTTCATTCGGGTTTGTACTGTTCAAGAGTGAATCAAAAACGTTCTCGTCCCCATTGTGTGCTGCTGCATATCCAACGAGGCTCCATGCTGGTACTGGGTTTCAGAGATCTGGCACGGTCCTCGCTTTATGTGTGGTGCAGCACTAGCCGGAGTCTAAAAATAACCCACGACTTCGGCGAGTCTGCTTACGGGGCTGGTCGCAACATGTCTTCGATGAATGCCGTCAGATGCATCACGAAGACGCGAGGCGGACCAGTATAAAAAATAGGCGCACAGCGCACGAATCAGAGAAAAAAATCATGTTGACCCTCAAATCAGACCTGCACGGCAATCATCTGTTGGGCGCGCTTCCGGCGCACGAATGGGAAGCGCTCACGCCGCACCTGGAACTCGTTCAGCTTCGTACAGGCCAACTGCTTTGCGATTCAGGTCAACGGATTCATCACGTGTATTTCCCGACGACAGCCATCATCTCGTTGCTTCACTCGATGGAAGATGGCAGCTCGGCGGAGATCGCCGCGATTGGCCGCGAAGGCATGACCGGCGTTCCTATCCTGACCGGCGGCGACACCATGCCGACGCGCGTTCAGGTTCAATGCCCGGGCTTTGCGTATCGCATGAGCGCCTCCGCTTTGCGCGAGCAGTTCAATCGCTCGGATTTCCTGCGTCGCCTGATGATGCTGTACATGCAAGCGCTGCTGACGCAAATTGCGCAGACCGCTGCGTGCAACCGTCACCATTCGCTGAGCAAGCAGTTGTGCCGCTGGTTGTTGATCGAGATCGACCGTACGCCGTCCAACGAATTCCAGGTGACGCAACAGATGATCGCCGACATGCTGGGCGTGCGTCGTGAAGGGGTCACGGAAGCGGCAGGAAAGCTCCATGACGCGGGCCTGATCCATCACAGCCGTGGTTGTATCAAGGTGCTCGATCGCGCCGGCCTGGAAGCGCGTGCTTGTGAATGCTATGGCATCGTCAAGCGCGAGTTCGACCGGATGCTGCCGCGCGTGCGCCAGGCTGAAGAAGTCTGCTAAGCGTGGTCTTGCTGATGGGTTCAGCTCGGACAGACTTTAGGGCAAGCAGGAAGGGCGGGAGGAATTCGTCCTCTCATGCCAAAGAAGGATTGCCGCGTTTCGATCGGCCGCGCCAGTGTAGTCATCGCGTTAAGTGGGACAACGGTCGACGCAACGCGGTTTCTTGAGATCATCGATCGACGGGCACGCATCATCTGCATCGTCGGAAGCTAATTCTTACTTTCATCGAGTTCGCAAGCACCCGCGGCTTCAAACCGCGGTGAGCCGGTGCAATTGCCCTTCTCGGGGCGGATCTGCACCCGGCGGCTATGTCTGGTCCCTGTACGAAAAGTCGGCGGCCTGACTTTCAGAATGTCACGGCGTTGACAATTTGCGCCTGTAGCATCTGCGCGAAAATCAATGTACCTCATCAGCGACGTTCGCCTCGCTAGCGGCCAGTGCACTCCAACGGTCCCACATGCTGAAGTTCTTAGCCGCTCAACTGTCAGCTCACTCAAGAATGCTCAAAATCATCCGTTATATCAACGACGTGACGGCCTAATAGGCGGATGAAGTGAAGCAACCCGATGTTGCAGCAGGAGAGACGTCCAAGCAGTATTTCGATAGCCCCCGCACCGCCAAACTCAAGGGTTCAGTGTCCCGCTGGACCTAGGTGCTGACCGTCCTTGCTGTCGTTTTCATACTTTCTGCCATCGGGCTGAACACCGCGCTGGCGATGCGCCAGACGCGAGAGCAGAACGAGGCGCTTGCCTCTGTGCAAGCATCGAGTAAGCTCAAACGCAATCTCGACGCACTCCAGCAATTACTGCTCGAAGAGCATGCGGAGCTCTATACGCGCGTTGGAACGCGCGCGTTTATACGCGGGCTCTTTACGTCTTTCCCTCGGACCAGATGACCGCGCGGGCCCGGGCAGCGAGGGAGGGGTGCAAGTCCCGGTCCAGTTGCACCGGTCACCTGGACGAACTGGACCGGATGGTCCATACCCTTTCGGAGCAAAGTGAGGCGGTCGCGACGCGGGTATCGCGTCATTTCGGCAGCATCAAGCTAAGCGATCCCGCGCTGGCAGAACTCGACGCGTTTTTTTATAGCGTCGTCGCGAAGGTTGTCGAAATACGCGTGGATGCCGATGATGCTGTCGACGCAACCGTAAGTCGCGCAACATTTGATACCAAGTGAACCTCGAGCGTGCTCTTAGGTTCGGCTCTGTCTGCGTTGCTGATTCTTGTCGCACTTCTCCTGCGACATTCGCGAAGTGCTCAGCGGCTCAGGCTTGCATGGCGCGTAGCTTTTAAAATAAGTCGCGCCCGGCAAGGACGACGCGATCAATGACGAGTGAATGAAAAATTGCTGCGGAGTGCAAAAAAAATAAAGTTCGGCTTAAGCGTTTCGGTAGGGTAGAAATCTTTAAAAAATAAGACTTTCACCCCTCCAACAAACTCCTTGAGCGCGCCATGAAAAGAACCCTGTACGTATCTTTGGCTTCCCTCGGATTTGCCGCTGCTTCGGTAGCGCATGCACAAAGTTCCGTGACGCTATACGGCATCATCGACGCTGGTCTCATGTACACGAACAACGTATCGAAGAGCGGATCGGGCGGCTCATTGTTCCAGGCTACAAGCGGAAATATCAACGGGAGCCGCTTTGGTTTTCGCGGCGCAGAGGATCTCGGTGCCGGCCTGAAGGCTATCTTCGTGCTCGAAAACGGTTTCAACATTCAGTCCGGCAAGCTCGGCCAGGACGGCCGCGAGTTCGGCGCCAAGCCTATGTTGGCCTGGCAAGCAGTCAGTATGGCGCGATCACGCTAGGTCGTCAGTATGACTCACTGGTTGATTTCGTTGCGCCATTGTCGGGCACAGCGGGTACGTTCGGCGATACAGGGTTCGCGCACCCGTTTGACAACGATAACCTGAACCATTCGGTGCGCATGAGCAACGCAATCAAGTATATGAGCACCGACTACGCGGGGTTCAAGTTCGGCACTCTTTACGCATTCTCCAATTCGACCAACTTCTCCCAGAATCGCGCGTACAGCTTCGGAGCAAGCTACGGCTTCGGTCCATTGAATGTCGCCGCGGGTTATTTGCAGACCAATGGCTCGAACAGCACGGCGAACACGGGTGGCGCGATCGCACGGACGTGTATGCGGAGGCGATGTACCAACACGCGATCGGAAACCACTTTGTGGCGTTCATCAATACATCAGGTGGCGCTTCGTCGACAGCGAATCAAGTCGTTGGTACGGTCGGAATTCGCACCCGGTTCTAAGTTGATCGATGTGAGTGATTGCCGACTGCCGCTAGAATCGTGGATTCGCCAGAACATGGAACAGTCCGGCGGAAAGAGCCATTATGACGTTTTTGTTACAGCGATCGCGCGGGTCGGCGTGGAGAAAAAATTGGCGGGTCGAACTGCGCCGTGAGCAGTGAGTCCCGGCAGACTTAACTTGCGATGGCTCGAACACGCCGCGATGCTGCGCGCATTCTCCGGCACTTCTGCTTTTCAAGCCATTGCAGTGACTCTTGCACGACTTCGGGTGGAACGTCCTCGAATGACGCACCCCGGATCAAGGTCTCACTGGCGGCAATGTCGTTGAACTGCCCGAGTTTGTTCTGCAC
The DNA here is from genome assembly GCF_964252755.1 of Caballeronia sp. LjRoot29. Taxonomy (NCBI): domain Bacteria; kingdom Pseudomonadati; phylum Pseudomonadota; class Betaproteobacteria; order Burkholderiales; family Burkholderiaceae; genus Caballeronia; species Caballeronia sp. LjRoot29. The sequence goes on from NZ_CAXUPU020000025.1 coordinate 86,173, forward strand.
CGACGTCAACTCTTTAATGCTGCGGTCGTGTCCGTTCTTGATGACAGGTTCAAAAAACTCAAGCAGATATCTCAGCTTCTTCCCTGCCTTGCGGACATTGTGGAGGTCTTCTTCTTCGGCGGTTTCGTGACGCGTTGCATGCTTGCAGCGCTTCTTTAATGCGCGCTGCGCACGACGAACGCGATTCTCGGCGAACTCCCGAATGGGAAGGTCGTTGCAGCGAGACTCGAGGGTTGCTTGCGCGCGAAGCAGGACGTCATTCAAGAACGCCTCGACGTGGTCGCTTTTTATCATCGTCTGACTATGCGCGACTGCCTGTGCGCGCTTTTCCCTCGCGGCCGCCACTAGCAGTCCCATTGATGCGCGTGACGCTTGTGCAGCATTCAAAAGATCGCCGGCGACGTCCCAGTCGCGCGTTCCACCGGCTACCGCAGCGAGGCGCTTGAACTCTTCAGTGGCATGTGCGGTTGTTTCTTCGCCGAGGTATGGGGAATAAGCCCAGTACAAGGCACGCAGCTTTCTGAATGCGACGCGAAGCTGATGGAATCCTTCGGCATCGCAATTTATAGTCAGCTCTCGCGCCCGCCGCACAGCATCGGCAACAACGGGAGTCGCCAGTGATGAGAAAGTGCTTGCGATTGAACCTGTTCTTGATAACTCTGAATCAGCTGACCGCCGATCTTCCTTCAAGAGATTGATTGGCCGTGGTAAGGGCCAGTCAGCATCCATGTCCACCATTGAAGCCTCGCGTCGCGCAAAAAACTATTTTGCCCGACATTAGCACAATGATGTTTTTGAATTCACTTTTCGTGACGATTTGATGAAACGACTCTTAAAATTGTGGCGTGGAGACCGCTGTCACTAGAGACGCCGACGAGCATCTGCGATTCTGTATTAGCATGCTCATTTATATCAAGCATTGCCCGACAGGCTGGCGCGCCGAGTGCGCCTCGAAGACACCAAGAAGAGATAAGTGGGAGTTCAGTTTGAAGACACGCGCCACCGTTATTTGTCGCCGAGGTAAGCGAATCCTCCTGGTTGCACGTCGTCAGTCGAAATGGGCTTTGCCCGGCGGGATCCTGAAGCGCGGAGAACAACTCCCGGACGCCGCCCTTCGGGAACTCAAGGAAGAGACGCGGCTTTCCGGGAAGTCAGCCAGATATCTCTTCGACGTTCGTGGCAAGCAAAAGCACCATCACGTGTTCTCTTGCGAAATCTCGAACCGGGCCAAGGCTCGCCCGAGCAATGAGATCTCCAAATGCCGTTGGGTGCACGTTGAAGACATCTCCCGCCTCTTAACGAGTGAGCCGACGATCGACATCGTGAAACTCATGGGTCAACGGCGTAAAAGATAGCTGCGCGGGGTTGGGGCGGGGTTGGCGCCGGGTTGGCGCAAGCAAGTATGAGGCGCTGATTTACTGAGTGCCCGTCAGCCTGAGGCCGGTGTCACGTTGGTCAATCGTAAGCTTGCGAACCACCGGGTTGAAATTGATTTTTCGACCCGTGAAAGTCAAGTCCTGCCGGATTGGGCCGAGCCGAACATGGCCGGCCCTGGCCGCAGAATGCTATGCGCACTGATCCGTCAGTTCCTGTTCCCACGCCCGGTCAATGTCCGGGCTTCGGTACGCCCTCTCCGGTATCTCTGCAAGTCGGGACGCATGCACTTGTCCGCTGAGCCCGTAGAACTTCTGGAAGTTCATGATCAATGGCGACCACTTGTCCGGATCGATACGATCGGCGTGACCTTCCATGAGCAAATCAGGATGGACGTGGACGCGCTGGATCCGCACTTCGATCAAGCTGATGAAGCCGCGCAGTTCGTCACTGTCTTCGCCAATGCCGTGAACTGCCGCAACGACTGCTTCCAGTTGAATCGGACATTCGAGTGCGCGCGGTGCCTTGACAGTATCGGACCCCACCCGCGCTCACCTCGTTGATCGACGGCAGGTTTAGCACACATTCACCGGTGCGAAGCAGATTGCGGGTGGTCTGCGATGCGGACGCAAAGCCAAGCACGCCTCGCCAGCCCAGCCAGAACGCCGATGACATCGGTGCGAGGTTGTGCGTGCCGTCTTCGTTGACGGTGCTGATCAGAACAACGGGTGTGCCGAAATACAGTATGTTGGGTTCGGCTACAACGTGAGGCGCATTCATGAGTTTTTGCTCCGTGGGTAAGTGTTCCCATGGTGCGGCCGGTGCGCGCTTCATACCCTCTGATTCTTGCTTCGTTACTCTGCATCGCAACGATGTCTGCGAGCGGAGAACGCGTTGTTAAACGCGCGCCGGGCGGCGTGGATCGACCCCCTGCAGTTTGGTGCACGCTCATCCACGGAAGCTACGTATGCGAAATCGCGCGCTTACAACCATCCAATGCTGAGGGCTAGGGTTATTCGGTCATCACAGCGCAACGTGGTCGGGCGCACAGACTACCGATAGAGCTTCGTGGTCTGGTTGAGGGGATTTGGACCTCCCGACTATCAGGAATATTCAGTTCGGACTGCGCACGGCGCAACCACAATGATGAGTACATGGCTACATGAGCTGCCGTTATGGTTGATGGCACTTGTCACTTTCGGTGCGATATTTCTCGCGGGCGCGGCCGTTCATTTCTTCACCGGATGGCTTGCTGCCGGTCCACATGGGCGATCAATCAAGGCAATCTCGCCCGGTCTGCTTTCTCCACTCGGTATCATATTTGGCTTATTTATCGCCTTCACGGCCTCGCAGGTCTGGAGCGATACAGCGCGCGCCAATGTCGCGGTCGCCACTGAAGCCAGCGCGCTGCGATCGGTTATTGTGATGTCTGCCGTTTTGCCGAAGGACGCCCAGACTGAACTGCGAAGGATGGTCCGAGATTACATCCAGTACACGGCGACGACTGAATGGCCGCTCATGGCGAAGGGAGCCGTCACGCTTAGCGTGAGTCCTCCCACGCTGAACGACGCACTGAAGTTCACGCTATCCCTGCCAGTCGTTACGCCTGGACAGCAGACGGCGCAGCGCGAGGTCGCGGCGTCCCTGGAGCATGCTCTTGAAGTGCGTCGCGAGCGCATCCTGATCAGTCGCAGCGAAGTGAACGGTGTCAAATGGTTGTGCCTGGCGTCTCTGGCGGCGTGCCTGCTGTTCGCCATCGCGTTCGTTCATTGCGACAACCGTCTGACATCTGCCGTGGCACTGGGCCTGTTTTCGGTGGCACTCGCCACCACCTTTTTGCTCATCCTCTCCCACGATCGGCCCTTTACAGGAGATGTCGCGCTGACGCCGGAACCGCTGTTGCAGGTGATGCCTGAGGATCGATGACCGTAGCCGGCAATAACGATCGGGTATATCCATAAGCTGTTCATGAGCATCTCCTTGACGCGCTAGATCAGAACCCGGGCACCAATTGCCAGTATCAGCGCGGGAAACATCACGACCGCACCGACTCTCAAGAACTTCATGAAACTGACGTCTTCGCCTTCGCGGCGTATCGCGTTCAGCCAAAGAATCGTCGCCAGCGATCCCGTGATCGACAAATTCGGTCCCAGATCCACGCCGATCAGCAACGCATCGATGACCCGCTCAGGACTGTGAGCCAGAGCGACAGTGGAACTTGCGATCAGGCCGGCAGGCAGGTTGTTCATGAAGTTACTGGCCATGGCGATTACAGCGCCCGCTGAAGCGGCGCTCGCCACTTCAGCGCGGTGGGTTGCCGCCTGCACATAGTGCGCAAGGTGCGCGATCACTCCCGTTTGCTGAAGCATCTCGACCATCACGAACAGGCCAGCGACGAGAGGCAATATGCTCCACGAGATATCTTTCACCAGGGGCATCGGCGATGAACGTTCCTTGATGAGGACAATCGCCGCAGTCAACGCGCCGAGAATGGCGGTCGGAAGCCCAAGTTGGATATCGAACGCGGATACGATCAGCAGGACAGCTGCAGTCACACCAATGCCGCCCAGCGCGACCCGCCCGCTTGCGGACAATGCAACGCCCTTAAGGTCAGACTCACACGTCCCCTGCAGGTCGCGTCGCTGCGACCAGCGCAGCATGATGTAGGTCGCGACGATCGACAGCACCGACGGCACGATAAAGCGCGCCATCCACGGGCCAAGCGCGGGGGTATGGTTGCCGTAGAGAACAAGATTCGCGGGGTTCGATATCGGGAGAACGAAGCTTGCCGCATTCGCGATGAATGCACAGACAAAGAGTAACGGCAACGGCTTCGAGCCTGCCTTCTTCGCTGCGGCAAAGACCGCTGGCGTGAGCACGACAGCGGCGGCATCGTTGGAGAGAAAGGTGGTAACCACTACGCCAACCAGATACACGAGCAGGAACAGGCGCTTGGGTGAGCCCTTGGCGTGGTTTACCGCAAGCACGGCGACCCAGTCGAAGAGGCCTTCGCGGCGGCCTACTTCCGACAGCACCATCATGCCGAACAGGAAGAGATAGACGTCGATCCCTTTGGCTACCGCCTGCAAGGCCTGTGTGACAGGCAGCAGTCCCAGCACAACGAGCAATAGCGCACCCGTCACCGCCCACACAGCCTCGGGCCATTTGAACGGACGCGTGATGACACCTGCAGTCGCCAACGCGGCAATTCCCCACGACATAAAAATAGGATTCACAAAAGCGACGTCTCAAAGAAGTAAAAGGGTTTGTTACGTTGTCGTCGACAAGGGGCCTACGCCGTGCTCGTGCGTTTGCGCGGCCTCACCTTCGGGGTCCCGGCATGCATGCCGGAGGCCTTTTCCAAACCCAAGCCAGAGCACAATTGATCCTGTCGATACCGCTCCAAGCACGAGAAATGCCGCCGGATATCCGAACCGGTGCGCGAGCACACCGCCCATTGCCGGGCTCAGCGCCGCGCCTACAGACTGAACCGTCATGACAACGCCCTGGCCCACGTTCACCCGGCCCGTCCGGTCAAGCAGCTTCACCACGAGCGCGGGGACCGCCACACTCTGCAAACCGGCACCAATGCCATCGAGCGCTTGAACCGGCCACACGCCCCACGCATGCATCACGCTCGCTGCGGCCACTCCGCGCACCGGTAACGCGAGAAAGGTGATCAGAATCACCCACCAGTGACCGCGCCACTGGATCAGGCGACTTGCAAACAGGGAGACGATGACCATGACGAACTGCGCGATGACGATCGTCGCCGCGGTGAACGCGTTCGGGTCACCTTGCTTGGCCGCGACGATCGCAAGCCCGTACAACGGCAGCATGGCTGCGTTACCCAGGTGAAACATAGCCAGGGCCGCAGCAAGTACCAACAACGGCCTCGACTGGAGCAAGACGCGAAAGCCGCTGACTTCGCCCCCATCCCTGTCTTCCTCGTTCTTCGATTGGCCGGGTGAACCACTCTTTTCCAGGCCGCGCGCGTGATCATGATCGATAGCGTTCGCCGGAATCAGCAGTACGGCGATCACCGACAACACTCCGAATGCAGCGCTTAACGCGAAGATTGCCCCGAACCCGTAGCGCCAGCCGAGCCAGCCTGACAGTGCCGCGGCAGCCGTATTACCGGCATGATTCGCGACCTGGTTGCGGCCGAACTGCTTGTCAAAGCCTCGCTTGCTTACCATGCCGAGCGTGATCCCGGCGAGGGCAGGGCCGAGTGCTGCGCCCGTAATGGCGGTTGCCACTTGCGAGGCCGCGACCATCCAGAATCCATGCGATACCCAAAGCAGCAGCGACGCCAGCACCGTCATGATCCCTGCAACGATGATCACCCCGCGTTTGTGCCGGGTGGCATCGACCAGAGCACCGGCTGGCGAGGTCGCGAGCATCCCCGCGATTCCACCAATCGTCATCACCGTGCCTATCAGGTCGGTGCCCCATCCTCGCGCTTGGAGGAAGACGCCGAGAAATGGCCCGATCCCGGCCTGTACATCGGCCATGAAGAAATTCAGCGCTTCGAGCGGTCGAGTGGGTTTCACCACGCACGACCATTCTTGTTCGGCCCAAGCTGCGAGCCGAGCAGCCTGTGTTCACGCCATTCGCCGATCGTGTGCGCATCGGTGCCCGGTGGGGCATCCAGCAGTGAACGGTTCGACGCGTCCTGCCTCGTCAGCACCTGCAGCGCGTCGGACGCCGCCGCGCCATCACTTCCGGCAGCGGTTACGGTAAGCATGTAGTCGTCGACATTGACCGGGACCGGCAAGACGGCTTGCCACACGGCACGTTCACCCATGACCGGCTGCATGACCACGCGGTGCCCGTCAATCGATGCAATATGAAATGCCTGAAACGCCGTTAGCGTTCCCGGCTCGAAGTCGTGATCGCCGGGTATGGCGTGGGCCGGCAGGCGCAGGTCGCTTAATGCGGCGCGAATGCGCGCGTATTGTTCGGGCGTCCCATTGTTGGCGTTGTCGGCCGGAAGGTAGGCGAAATCGACGGCGTGGGCGACCTTCTCATTGACGACGCTCACCAGATGCTTGAGATGTGGAGCGCTCTCGTAATCATCGTCGTTCGTAATGTGCAGATCACCGAAATGAACCCAACTCAGCATGATTTCGCGACTCGCTCTTGAACCGAAAGGATCGGCGACGCGACGCTTTTCGCAAGGTGCATGCCATGCGCCGGAGCCTTGCCGGGCAGCTTCAGCGCGGTTGCCGGCGGTGCCGGATTGCCCGGTTGCTGGACACCCGTCGTCCAATGAATGGACACTCGGCCGGACAGTGCGTCGGGTGGGTCATCGGGTTCGCAGCCGAATCGGTGGTCCTCAGACAACGTTTGCATGACGAAACAATATCGGGCCGTCACGGCAGGAGGTCTCAGGCGAGAATATTGCTATCCGTATCTTCTTGTCTTTTTAGCGATCGCGCCATGCGCACACCATCCCGGCATCTCTCGTTCGCCAGTCAGCTCGCCGTATTCTGGGCGCTGGTCGCCTTTATGTGTGCGGTGCTGATCAGCCTCGTCTGGTTCATAGCCGAGGCCAATGTGACCCGTCAGCTCGCCATCGCGCGCCAATCGAGCCTGACCGCTTGCGAAGCCGTGGCTTCGCGCTATGACCTGTCGACCGATTCGTCGCAGCCTGCATTGGCGCCCAACACGGAATTGATGCACGCGATCCTCGATGTTGTATTCGCGCAGATCAATGGCGTGGAGGGCGGCTTCTGGCGCGCGGACAAGACCAGTCCGTCATCTCGCGGCAGTTTCGAAGCTTACGCATTCCCGACATACCAGGGCAGCGGCATCAAGCGCGATATCCCCGAAGCCGAGACGCCGCTGATCCTGCGGACCTTGCGCGATGCCACCGCGGCCAAAAGCCCCACGGCTACTTCAGTCGCCGGACAGGCAGACGCAGTGGTGGTGGCCGCGTGTCCGGTCGCTCACCACGACGACCTGTTCGCCTGGACACTCACGCGCACGCATCCGCCGCTTGGCGCCGATGGCAGGACCCTCGTCGCCGTCCTCGTCGCGATGCTGACGCTGATCGTGGCGATTGCGGTCTGGCTGGGTTTCCTGCTGCGGCGCTGGCGTGCCAATCTCGCCCGTATCGAAGCAAGTCTGGTTGCACGCGACGACCGCTTTGTCCCGATGATTTCCACCGGGGAACCCGATCTCGACAAGATCGTCGCCGCCTTCAACGCCTACGGTGAACGCACGACGGCGTTGCAGGCGCAGGCTGGCACATTGAACGAACGGCTCGTCGCGGCTGAACGTTTTTCCGCGCTTGGCCGGCTCGCGGCGCAGGTTGCGCACGAGATCCGCAATCCGATCGGCGCAATGCGGTTGAAGGCAGAGAATGCGCTGGCGGGCGATATCAATAGAAAAGACCGTGCGCTCAAATCGATACTCGAACAGATCCAGCGCGTGGAAACGCAGCTTGGCGCGTTGCTCGCGCTGACGCAGCCGGTGCGGGTGCATATTGAATCGGTGCCATTGGCAGCGTGGTTGCAAGGGCAGGCAGAGTTGCACCGCGACGCGGCGCAGCGTGCGAACATTACGTTGAACCTGGAGCAGGAACTCTCCGGTCGAACCAGCTTCCCGATTGACGCCGATCAACTCGCACGTGCGGTCGACAATCTTCTGATCAACGCGCTGCGCCACGCACCGTCGAACGGACACGTCACCCTTCGCGCGGTCGTTGCGCCGAACACGCTGCGCCTGGAAGTTTTAGATGATGGTCCCGGCGTACCGCCTGAAGAACGAGAACGTGTATTTCAGCCGTTCGTCACGGGACACGCCGCCGGGTCGGGCCTTGGCCTGGCCGTCGTGCGCGAGATCGCGGCGGCTCACGGCGGCCGCGCCTTTTATGAAACGCGTCGTCAGGGCGCATGTTTTGTCATCGAGATTCCATGTCAACCATCCTGATCGTCGACGATGACGACGCCTTTCGCGAAAGCCTCGCCGAGACCATCGCCGATCTCGGGCATTCAATCGTACAGGCCACAAGCGGCAAGGCCGCACTCGCGCATCTGAAGCGCGATGAACCCGTCGATTGCCTGTTCCTGGATCTTCGCCTGCCCGACATGAACGGCATCGAGGTGCTCGAACAAGTGCGCACGATGACTAGCCGGCAAAACCTCGCGGTCGTCGTGCTCACCGGTTTTGCAACCAGCGACAACACCATCCACGCGATGCGGCTTGGCGCGTTCGATCATCTCACCAAGCCGGTCGGACGCAGTACGATCGCCGATTTGCTGCATAAGATCAGCGCGTCGGAGCGAACGGTGTCGACTGTTGCACCGCCCACGGACCATGTCGATGACCGCGTTCCCCGCCTGCTTGGGAATAGCGAAGCGTTGCGCGATGTGCAGAAGCAGATCGGCCGGGCGGCGACAAGCGATTCGACGGTGCTCATCACCGGCGAAACCGGCACCGGCAAGGAGGTCGCGGCGCGGGTGCTGCACGATGCATCGAAGCGAAAAGACCGGCCTTTCGTTGCGATCAACTGCGCAGCGATTCCCGAAGATCTTCTGGAGAGCGAACTCTTCGGCCACGTGAAGGGCGCGTTCACGGGGGCGATATCGGACCGGCCCGGCCGCTTTATACAAGCAAACGGGGGCACTCTTTTTCTCGATGAAATCGGCGACTTGCCGCTCAGCATGCAGGCCAAATTGCTGCGCGCCATCCAGGAGCGCGTGGTGACACCCGTGGGCAGCGACAAACCCCTGCCCATCGATGTCAGGATCGTCGCCGCCACGCATCGCGATCTCGCACAGGAAGTCGTGCAGCGTACGTTTCGCGGAGACCTGTTTTACCGGCTGAACGTGATTCCCGTGATGTTGCCGCCACTGCGTGAGCGGCCGGCCGACATCATCCCGCTCGCATCTCATTTTTTGGCGATCACGGCGGCCGGCGGCGGCCCGTTGAAGAGCCTCAGCGCGAGTGCCGAAGCGCGGCTGTTGAGTCACGCGTGGCCTGGAAACGTGAGGGAACTGCGCAATGCGATGGAGCGCGTGGCGGCGCTGGCGCGGGGCGCGCAAGTCACTGATGACGATCTCGCGTTCCTGGTGAACGCTACGCCTGCGCTGTTGGCGTCGGATATGTCGGCGGGTTTGCTTGACCTGCCATTGCCTGAGGCGATCGAGCGGCTCGAGCGCGCTTCGATCGAGCGGGCGTTGACTCAAACGGCGGGTAATCGCGCGGAAGCGGCGCGCAAGCTGGGAATCAGCCGGCAGTCACTGTACACAAAGCTGGCGGCTTATAAGCTGGGCTGAGCGTCCAGTGATTGGACAGCCTGCGTCCAACGTATCGACAGTCTGCGTCAATGATTTCACTCGGAGCCTTGCGGGGTAAGCCACTCAAGCATGGCACGCGACTTGCGAAATCTGGCTACGACCATTCGACTCGATGGAGCCAACCATGAAAGGCCTTAACCTGAACCTCGCCACGACCATTTGCGCGGCGCTAATATTGACAGCGGCATCCGCAGCGTACGCTCAGATTGCGCAACCGCTTCACGCTGCGGGTCCGCAGGCAGGCGTGACAACGTCTCTTGTGTCTCCTCCGCCTCCGCCTCCGCTCGCAGCCAATCCGAATCTCGTGCAGGCCAACATCGCCGGGGTGGTCAAGCGTTATCTGATCAATCCCGACGGCGATGTCGACGGCATGATGCTCGCAGATAACACGCTTGTTATGGTCCCGCCGCATCTCGGTTCGCAAGTCGTCGCGTCAACGGCACCTGGCGAGCGGGTTCGCATTGTCGGCGAGACGACGCCCGGTGGCACCGTGCGAGCGCAACAGATCATCAACGATCGGACCGGCATGTCTATTGCAGACCAGCCGCCGCCTCCGCGTTCGCCAGGGGAACGGCGCGGCACCGGACTCGTGAAGCTTGAAGCAAGCGGCAGCATCCTGCGCGTGACGACAGCGCCGCGCGGCGAGCCCGATGGCGTGTTGCTCGCCGACGGTACCGTTGTCAAACTGACGCCGCCGGTGGCGTCCCAATTCACCAGCCTTCTTCAACCCGGAACGGTCATCGCAGCGCAGGGCTATGGCACGCGCAATCGCTACGGCGAGTCGCTTCAAGCCACTGCCTTTGGCACCCCCGGAAACCTGACACCGCTCTACGACCCCCAACCTCAATAACCGATATCGAAGGAGCAAAAACATGCATTGGATCGATCCCGCTTGCCTGCCCGAAACACACGGCAAAGTCACCCGCTTCCTGATGAATCCGCACGGCGAACTGGACGGCGCGATTCTCGATGGCACGCTTCAAGTTCACTTTCCGCCGCATTTGTCGAAGCAAGTAGCGAAACACATTGCGCTCGGCGATCGGCTCCGCGTTCGTGGAGTGAAGCCTCGCGGAGCCGATGTGATTGCTGCCGTCAGCCTCAAGTCGCAGCAAGGGGTGGAGATCATTGACGAGGGGCCAGGGCATCATGAGCATCGGGTGAAACCGGAAGGCAAGTCGATGGATGTTCAAGGCGAAGTCGTACGATCGTTGTACGGTCCCAAGGGCGAATTGCGCGGTGCGTTGCTGGACGACGGTACATCGGTGCGCATGCCGCCGCACGCTGCCGCCGAACTGGCGAATTATCTTGCGCCGGGCACACATGTTCGGGCTTGGGGGCGTGGCGTAAAGAACAAGTTCGGCAGTGCCATTGATGTGCACGACATTGCAGAGCTCGTTGACACCGATTGATGGGTTCGCTGGACACAGTCGTTTGATTTGTGCGCGTTGCCCACGCGCAATCGGCTAGCTTTGAAATGGTTCGCTCGTTCGTCCGGCGGGGAGGGTATCGCAAGGAATCGCGCGACACTCGCGACCCCTATCGGGGATTCGTCAAACGCGACGCCGGGCGCTGCTGAATCAGCACGATGCATAGCACGATAAAGCCAAGCAATATCAGCGACACGTACGAGCGACTGACATTGAGGCCGCCTTGTGCGAGGGGTTTGTCGAGCAGGTCGCCGAGCGTCGCGCCGAGCGGGCGGGTCAGGATGAAGGCGGCCCAGAAAAGCAGCGTGCGAGAGAGATTTGTCCAGAAGTACAGCACCATGACGACCACCAGTCCCCCGCCAAAGATCAGTGCTCCGTACTCGTAGCCGAGCCCGAGGCCGCCGAGATCCTTATCGGCGGCCCAGTCACCCAGCGCGGTTCCCAGCGTCTGCGAAAACAGGATGGTGATCCAGTAAAACCATTCGGCGCGAGGTGTCGACACACTCTCGACCGCGACAGACCCTTCCGTTTTGTACCAGACGGCTAGGCTTCCGAACAACAACGCCAGCACGATGGCCGAGCCGCCCGTGTATCCCATGCCGATTGATCGATCGAAAAAATCGGCAAGTGTGGTCCCGAGGGTTGTGGTCGCGATGATCGTTGCCCAATACAGGAACGGACGGAACCGGTCGTTTTTGATTTGTGCGGAAACGAGTCCGATAAAAATCACTGCAAAAATTGCGGTGCCGGTCAGGTAGCCCAATTTGAGTGACATTGTCACCCAGTCGCCGCCTGTTTCTCCGAGTGTGGTCGCCGCGATCTTGATGATCCAGAAGCCCACCGTTACCTGGGGAACTTTGATGACCGCATGGTCGAGTAACGAATAGGCATCGCTTTTCATCTTGGGTCCTTGTGGCGGGCACGCCGGAAAATGGCCCCCAAGTATCATTGGTCGTTGCTTAAGAAAGCCTTATATGGGTAGCCGCCGGGGGCGAGTAATTGAAATTTGCAAACGGGGTAAACTCTCGATGTCATAAGGAATGCGTAGTATTGATCTTCTATATTGAAGGCCGAAAACGCGGCGATATGCATCGGGCCACGTCACAGTGCTGCCGAGAACGTCAGCTTGCATGCGGTGTCCGGCCGGTTTGTGCCCCGGATCAGCAAGCGCTAGTTACAAGCATTGGAGAGTATCGGCAGCGGGTGCACGGCCGTCGCCGGCTTCACGCAACAGGCTCGAACTTCATCGGGCGTTTGTGATCGGACTCGGCTGGCGCAGCAGGTTGGTCCATCTCTGGAAACGTCAGTGTGACGCGAAGTCCGCCGCGACCATCGCGCCAAGTCGCATCGCCTAGCGTAATGGATGCGCCGATACGGGTTGCAATTGTGTGGACAATCGACAGCCCGAGCCCAGAGCCGCTTTGGCCCGTCCCGAGCACGCGATAAAACCGGTCAAACACCCGGTCTCGCTCATCCGCAGGAATACCCGGTCCAGTGTCCTCGACTACGATCGACGTGCGGTTATCTGCGGTCTGTATCGACAGATCGACGCGGCCACCGGACGGCGTGTAGCGGATGGCGTTATCAACCAGGTTCTTCAGCATCGTGCCCAGATCTGCTTCGCTTGCGGGAACCCAGACGTCCGCCTCACCGCTGACTCCGATGTCGATCTCTCGCGCCTGCGCGATGGGAATCAGGTCTTCAAGCACCAGCCGAAAGGCTTGCGCGACCGGAGTCTGACATGCTTGAACACCGTTTGCTTCCTGCACATGCGCCAGCGTCAGCAACTGCTCAACCAACGCACGCGTGCGCATCAGGCCGGTGCGCAAACCCGTAAAGCGCTCGCGCGCCTGGCTCGACATCTCCGACAAATCAAGCCGCTCCGCCTGCAACAACAGCACGGTGAGCGGCGAGCGCAGTTCATGCGCGGCATCGGCTACGAACCGGCGTTGCAGTGCAACGGACTCAGCGACCCGCCCAAGCAAGCGGTTATTGGCGACGAGGAACGGAATGATCTCAGCAGGAAGCTTCGCGTCCCCGGTCACGTCTATCTCGGACAGATCGTGATCCGGGCGCGCGTCGAGCTCAGAGGCGAGTCGCCTGAGGGGCTTGAACATGTGCCCGACCAGCAGAAACACCACGCCGATGAAAACGGGTGCCAGTACGACAAAGGGGATGAGCGTAGCGACAGCGCTGTTGCGGGCGATTTCGTTTCTGTCGGAAGTTTGCTGGCGAACGACCACGCGAACACCCGGCGCCAAGGTACGAACTACGATGCGCCATTCGTGGCCATTCAGGGTCAAGGTCTGGATGCCGTCGGGAAGCGCAGGCGGCAGGTCCGCCAACCCTTGGACGCTGCGATTGGACAGCCTCTGTACCACGACTTTCGCTTCTGCTTCGAAGTCTGGCACATAGTGCATGGAGCCTTCCTCCATGAGCTGAACATTGTTCGCCGTGACGAGCGCGGCCACTTCCTTGAGTTGCAGGTCCTGGATTTCGTTGGCTTCGTGGAACGCGGCCTTGAACGAGAACACACCGGCCGCGACGGCACTTAAAAGAACGGCGATTGCGAGCCATATGGACAGTCGCAACTGGAGCGATTGCCCTAACCGCCTTTTGACACCATCCATCCCACACCTCTGACGTTTTTGATCGTATCGCTGCCCAGCTTGCGACGCAGCGAGTGAATCAGGAATTCGACCGCGTTGCTTTCGACCTCCTCATTCCAGCCGTAGATGCGGTCCTCCAGTTCCGTACGCGACAGAATCGCGCCTGGACGGATCAGCAATGCGTGCAGCAACGCGAACTCGCGGGCGGAGAGCCGCACTGAAGTCTCGGGAGAGCGCGCTTCGTGCGTTGCGGGATCCAGCGATATGATGCCATTGGTCAGCACCGGTGCAGCGACGCCCGCGCGGCGACGCACAATAGCCCGCAAGCGCGCGAGCAGTTCGGACATTTCAAATGGCTTGAGGACGTAATCGTCGGCACCGCTGTCCAGGCCACGAATGCGGTCCGCGACCGCGTCACGGGCCGTAATGATCAATACGGGGATGGTGTTGTCGCTGACTCGGATGGCACTCAGCACGTCCATGCCATCAACCCGTGGCAAACCAAGGTCGAGCAAAACCGCTTCGTATGAACCAACGTTGACCGCGTTGAGCGCTTGCGAACCGTCGCGAACCCAGTCGACGGCGCACGCCGCATCCTTCAGGGCGTCTCTGACCACCTCGCCAATCATCAAGTCGTCTTCTACGAGCAGTACTTTCATCGGGGGTTCCAGCGCGCGCATATTGCGCCGATGGCGGACATGCCGACATGCCGCGTTTTCAGTGCACGGTCGCTTGCTACATGAAGCTCGCGCAGATCCCGGGTGAGGCGGTCCGACAAGCCATGCAGTGCTTGCGGCGTGGACTTAGCCAGATTTGCTGCGCTCAGGTTATCAAAGAAATCGCGCGTGCTGGCTCGCGCGCCTGACACCGCATTGACGAAAGCGGTCGCGCTTTTGGGGGCGGTGCCAATTGCTTCGTTTGCCGCTGTTTCCACGCGTTTGAGCACATGCTCGATGTACGAGCGGTTATAAGTCGTGGCAAAGTGAGTGCGTTCGGGTACGGGCCCGCACAACGCACATATCGCTTGCTGGGCAAGTGCATTTGCGGCATCAAACGCATCCGTGGTCGCCTGGATGCGCTCGGCCAGCAGCGCCCCGATTGCCTTGTGTGCGCGTATGGCTTCCTGGGCCGGGATCGCAATGCCGAGCAAAATCCCGGCGACCGTTCCCATACCGTCCAACCAACCGTTAGACATGACACCGTATCCTCGGACTCATGGAAGAACCCACGTTTCCGACACGGCATGGTGAGGCATGTCGGAAAGGGAAGTTGCGGGTTGGCCGGTCGCTGCCGGAACGGTTGTATGTGTGGTTCATTTGTTGGTCTCCTCAGTTTGGAGCCAACCCGCACCCCATGATAGGTTCGGAAGGCGCAACGATAATTAGCAAGGGCTTACATAGTGTGTGAAATCGGCGTTTTTCGCGGATTTTATTCTTGCAAATTGTTTCAGCTGCTTCAGGACATCGATATGCCAAACAATCCTCCTACTCCAAACGTGAACCCTGCGGCAACCGTGCCGATCAAGACCTGCCTTAGCGTTGAATACACGGAACTGCTTCGACCGCGACCAACTGCGAATAAAACCGCTTCTCATGACTACTCCGCCAGCATTTACTTACGCACTGTTCGGCTAGCGGGAAGCATGCGTCGAAGGGTTGCATCGCGGAGAACGAAATGATGGAACAGCGCTGCAGTCGCATGCAATCCAATGAGCGCGAGCAGCACCCATGCAAAGACTTGATGCCAGTCTCCGAGGGAGTGTCCGAAAGGCGATCCTTGCGATGACAACGGAGGCAAGGGCACCATTCCGCCCAAGAAGGTTCGCCAGCCTCTGGACGACGCATTAGCCCATCCCATCAACGGCAGCGCGATCAGCAGGAAATAAAGCAGCCAGTGCGTAAGGCGTGCAACACCCGCAAGGAAGCGGGGAATGCCTGGCAACTCGGGCGGCGCAGGATGCGTGATGCGCCAGATGACCCGCACGGCAACCAACAGCAGGATCAACATTCCCGCCGATAAATGCCACGCGATCAACTCTATGGGTTGCGTGTCGCGATGCACATCGGGCATGGTCCACGCGATCACATATTGCCCCGCGAGAAGCAACACGGTTGCCCAGTGGAAGAAGCGCGCGGGTCCGCTATAGGTTGATGGCGTGTTTAATTGGATCGGCCGCATCTTGCTTTGCCTCTATGGGTGTGGAGCCAGCAACCTGAACCCGAAGACTTAGGAAAGGCTTAGCGGCCCATGACGAATTTCGCAATCTGCACGCGCGGGCATCGCAATGTCATTTCACGCATCAGCGCTTCGCGATCGGATAGCTATGTAAGGCCACGCTAATTGTGTCCATTAAATCTGTATCTATGATCGGACGCAGCCGACTCACATCCTATGCTCAAAAGTCGTCTCACGGCTTGAACAAAACGCTGCGCGCACGCGTGTTCGTTTCCACAATTACGTTTGGCTCGCACCGCACTCAATATTTTTTACGGGGATTGCGATGACCTGGACGCCGCTGCTCGCGACGGAATGGATCCTGATTGCGCTGTGCTGTTTTTCGACTTGTTACATCACGCTGGTAGCGCTGGTTCGCCACGGCTCTCCGCCCCGGTACGCCAATGGCGTACGCGACGTCACGCCGCGACCAGTCAGCGTACTGAAACCTTTATGCGGGTTCGAGCCTCGTCTTTACGCGAACCTCGCAACCTTCTGCGACCAAACGCATCCCTGCTTTCAACTGATCTTCGGCGTCTCGTCCAATCTCGATCCAGCTGTCGCAGTGGTCGCGCGCTTGCACGCCGCTTATCCCCATGTAGACATCACTCTGGTAGTGGACCCGTCGCTCCACGGAACGAATCACAAGGTCAGCAACCTGATCAATATGGAGCAAAGTGCGCGCAATGAGGTGATCGTCGTGGCCGACAGTGACATTGCAGTCAAGCCGGACTACCTCGTGAACGTCATTGCACCGCTTGAACAAAAGGACGTCGGCATTGTGACGTGCCTGTATCGCGCCCGGAGGGTGGGAAATTTCTGGAGCCGCCTGGGCGCGCTCTTCATTGATGAGTGGTTCGCGCCTTCCGTGTATCTCGCGCACGCAACGGGATCGCAGCGCTTCGGTTTCGGTGCGACGCTCGCGATGCGGCGCGAGACGCTCGATAGCATCGGCGGCTTGACAGTAGTGAAAAATTGCATCGCCGACGACTACTCCATCGCGCACGAAGTCAGGAAACTGGGGCTAGGTACGTACCTATCGGAAGTTGTCGTTTCGACTGATGTAACCGAACGTGACTTTCGCTCGCTGTGGCAACGCGAGAAGCGGTGGTTGCGCACTATCCGCCTGGTTCATCCACTTGGCTTCGCATTTATCCTGATTTCGTTCGCGTCGCCGTGGCTCCTGGCGAGCTTTATCCTTGGCCTCGGTTACGACGAGAGCGCGGGAACCCGCGCGGCATCAGTCGCAGATATGCTGCTAGATCTAAGTACGTCATTTGGCGTGAGCGCGCGCATCTTGCTGCACTGGCGTCGCGCACGCGACTGGCGCGTGTTCCTGCGCGATTTGCCGCTCATTCCCCTGCGGGATTTGCTCCTGTGGGCAGAGTGGGCTGTCGCGGCGTTCGGATCGCATGTGGTCTGGCGCGGCAGCCGGATTCGTATCGACGATGATCTTGAGGGCAAGACCCAGCCGGACGGTCCGGAAGCCTTCGATAGAACCTGGCATCCTGACACAAGGTCATGCATGAAAACGCTGCGGCCGGATGCGCCCATTACTGGCGATGGCAACTTGCCCCACTAACATGAGTCGCATACGTGGATTGATCATCAACGCAGATGACTTCGGCGTGCATCCGCGCGTGAACGAAGCGGTCGAACGCGCCCATTACTGGCGATGGCAACTTGCCCCACTAACATGAGTCGCATACGTGGATTGATCATCAACGCAGATGACTTCGGCGTGCATCCGCGCGTGAACGAAGCGGTCGAACGCGCCCATTGTGAAGGCTTGCTGACGTCGGCGAGCCTGATGGTCGGTGCTCGCGCAGCGGCGGATGCCATCGAGCGGGCGCAGCGGCTGCCCAGCCTGCGCGTAGGTTTGCATCTCGTGCTGGCGGATGGCTTCGCAACGCTGAATGCGTCCCGGATACCAGACCTCGTGAATCATGCGGGCCGCTTCGGCGACGCCATGGTGCGCGATGGCATCCGGTTCTTCTTTCTGCCACGTGTGCGTTCTCAGCTTGAGCAAGAGATTCGAGCCCAATTCGAAGCGTTCGCCGCAACGAGTCTGCCGCTTGATCACGTGAACACGCACAAGCACTTTCATCTTCATCCGACGATACTTTCGCTGATACTTAAAGTCGGGAGCGAGTTCGGCATGCGCGCCATGCGACTGCCGCTTGAATCGGGCGCACCAAGCGGTCTCAGGCCATGGACCACGCTGGTGAAAGCGAGGCTCGATCATCACGGCATAGTGCATAACGATCACGTCATCGGCATGACGCAAAGCGGCCGGATGGACGAAGCAGCGTGGATAAGCGCGCTGGGACATTTGCCCAATGGTGTCACCGAGATCTATTCACATCCGGCGATCGCCGGCAAGGGCGCGGAGCCTGTTACGCAATCCATGACCGGTTATCGTCCCGCCGATGAACTCGCTGCGCTGCTCTCACGGCGCGTAGCTGCGGCGATGCATGCCACGGGCGCAGTGCGTGGCGGATTCGCCGATATTTTTCCCGACGCGTTTTGATGCCCGCGACACATTGAAAGGCGAACTGATTAGTAACGCTTGCCCTCAAGGGCTGATGCTTGCGTCGCGGGAACGCAGAATGCCTCGGGACATTCCTGTCGATTCCGCGACTTGCCATGCGGCCAGACCCGGTAAAAAGACGATCAGGTCGCGGATGCGGCGCGAGCCGGCGAGGGCGAGACTCGTCGCCGGGTCAAGACCCAACGCGCCTCCGATAAGTACAAACCCGCCCTCCTGAACGCCAAGCGCGCCGGGCACAAAAAACGCGGCGCTGCTCACCGCCTGGATCAGCAGTTCCAGCACGATCGCTTTCTGGAAAGCGACCGTTACACCGAGAAAATACAGCGCGAGCCATAGCTCAAAAGCAGTCAGCACACACTGAGATGGTTGCCAGAAGAAGACATATCGGAGGATGACACCGCGACGGCGCCAGATGAGTTTGATCGATTGATCGATGCGGCCCGACTGTCCCACGAGTGCTGCAAGCTGACCACCGCATAGGCTGTTTATCAGCCGGGCCATGCGCTCGAAAGGGCTGGCGTGCTGGACCAACGCGAACAGAATGAGAAAGGGTGCGAGGACGGCCGCACCAAGCCCAAGTTCGGCTGCAAGGCGCAGCAAGCTTGAGCTCGACTGTGCGACCAGATAGCCGATGCCACCCAATGTAAACACGAGCTGGCTGATGACCGTCAACTGCATATCGACAATAATGCTCGCCGCCGCTGTCGAGGGCCGCAAGCCGCTGCGTGTCATCAATCGGAACGACACCACCTCGCCGCCAATACGTGCTACGGGCAGCATGCTGTTGACGGACTCGCGGATCCATACAAGGTGCAGCATCCTGCCTAGCGAGGGCCGGTGGGCGCCGCGAACCAGCGTTTGCCAGTCGCGCGAATTCGCGATCATGGGCAGCACATGCGCGATCGCAACGAAGCTCAATCCCCAACCTGCCGTGCGCATGAGCGCAATTACAGCACCCGGGTTTTCATGGGCGACCAGCCACCCGGCTGTCATCAATCCGGATAGCGCCGCAGCGGCTCCTATATAGCGCTTCAAGTCGGCTCCATCGACATCATGATTTTCGCCGCTCTTTCATTTTTCGATGACCGGAATGAGCAAGCCATCTCGTCCCACCGTAAAGTTGAACCCGCGCCAGACCACGTGTGATGAAAAGAAGCTCAACAAATAGACCGCGAACAACACGAGATCCCAGATCGGCAACAGCGCGACGCCTGCGGACGGATGCTTTAGCGCTCTATTCATCTGCACTTTCAGTGCGAATCGCGCGACGATCGCCGCGCCCACCGTGGTCCACGCCCAGACCTCACCGCCCGATACCACTACGCTCAGCAATGCAAACGCTAACGGATGCGTGAGTACGGAGCCAAGATGACCGGCAGGGTCGACGGTGCGAATCGTCCGGCTCCATCGCAGCTCGTGTGCTACGAATTCCGCTGCGCTTTTTTCCACGCACGCATGTGTCACCGCGAATGCGGGTACAACGACTTTTTCGCCCGCCAGTCGCACGGCTTCGCCAATGGCATGGTCTTCTGCCAAGTGATGCACGAACTGAGAGAATCCACCGATTTTTTCCAATGTCGTGCGGCGCATGGCGAGCGTCTGGCCGAAACAAGGACGCGCCATGCCTAACGCAAGACCGAGGACGACGCTGGGCAAAAACTGATAGTTGCTGGCATTCGCGGAAAGACCGCCCCAGAACCCTGAGTCCGGTTGCCCACGATACAAACATGTCACGAGGCCAACCCCGGGCTGATGCAACTCACCGATCACGCGCCGCAGGTAGTCGGGCTCAACTGCGACATCACTGTCCGCGAAAACGAGAATATCGTGACGCGCCTCGGGCAGCATGTTGAGGATATTGCTCATCTTCCGGTTCGGCCCATACAAGCGTGCGTCCGAAACCACGGTGATATCGGCATTGGGGAAAAGTGTGCGCACGCGGCGAACCACGTCGAGAGCGATATCGCGTGAGTCGTGCACGCCGAACAGAAACTGAATGGGACCGGAGTAATCCTGCTGACAGAACGAGATCAGGTTCTGCATCAACGCGAGTTCGGCGCCATGCAACGGCTTCACTATGGTCACCGCCGGGAACGCCGTTGTTTCAACGACAGGGCGCGCGAAGAAGCGCCGCACAAGCAACGTTGCTACTACGGTGTAGCTGATACCGAACGTTACGCATGAGGTGGTGATCCAGATCGCGGGACTTTGTACCCAATGCGCGAAGTCACCCGGCAAAAGAAACGCGAGCAATGCCGTGGACGAGAGAAGCGTGACCACGCAGGCGATCCAGATTTGATATTTCATCGCGCCAGCAATGGTCTTGCGCTGCTTTGATCCCCGCGCCTGCTCATGCTTTATGCGCTCTCAGGAAGCTGAAGAACTCGACACCTTCGCGCAAGCGCCGATGCATCATTTCCCAACTCACCAGCATTTCCCGCACGATTTCCCAGATCTTCGCGGGCCTGAAGTAGAAGCGCTTATAGAACTCTTCCACGCTGTGATAGATCTCTTCGCTCGACAGGTGAGGATAGCTAATTGCTGCAAGCTGAACGCCCGTGGAACTGACAAGGTTGATCACCTTGTTTTCCTTCATCCACCCGTTTTCTATCGCTTGCTTGTATAGCGTGGTCCCGGGATAGGGTGCGGCGAGCGACACTTGAATGGTGTGCGGATTAATCTCCTTCGCATATTCGATGGTCTTTTCAATCGTTTCGTGCGTTTCACCCGGCAGTCCCAGGATGAACGTGCCGTGGATCTTGATGTTGAGCTTGCGGCAATCCTCGCTGAATCGGCGTGCGATATCGGTTCGAAGGCCTTTTTTGATGTTCAGGAGAATCTGGTCGTCGCCGGACTCATAGCCGACCAACAGCAGTCGCAAACCATTCTCCTTCATGACCTTGAGCGTTGCATACGGGACGTTCGCTTTGGCGTTGCAGGACCAGGTCACACCCAGCTCGCCCATGCCGCGGGCAATCTCCTCGGCTCTCGGCTTGAAGTCGGTGAAGGTATCGTCGTCGAACATGATCTCCTTGACCTCGGGCATGTTGTCCCTGATCCACTTCACTTCCGCGAGCACATTGTCGACCGAGCGTGTGCGGTAGCGATGACCGCCAACGGTCTGCGGCCAGAGGCAGAACGTGCACTTCGATCGGCATCCACGTCCGGTGTAGATCGATACATACGGATGCTTGAGGTAGCCACTGAAATAGTTTTCGATCTTCAGATCGCGCTTGTAGACCGGCGCGACGAAAGGCAGCTCATCCATGTTTTCGAGGATGGGCCGCGCGTCGTTGTGCATGATCCCGCCATCGGGCAGGCGGTAGCTGAGGCCAGGAATGGATTCGAACGGCAAGCCTTGCGCGATATCCCGGCAGGTAAAGTCGAACTCTTCCCGGCACACAAAGTCGATCGCGTTGCTGGCGCCGAGCGAACCGTGCGGATCGACGGCGACCTTTGCACCGACCATTCCCACAAGAATCGCAGGCGTGCGTTGTTTCAGATGTTCGGCGAACAGGGCGTCGGTCGGGAACGAGGGTGTGCTCGTATGAATGACGACGAGCTCGTATTGTTCCGCGATGTCGAGCGTCGCCTCCACGGACAGGCCGTCCGCAGGAGCATCCAGTACGCGGCTATCTTCGATCAAGGCGGCAGGCTGGGCGAGCCAGGTGGGATACCAGAATGAACGGATTTCGCGCTTTGTCTGATAACGCGAACCTGCTCCGCCATCAAAGCCGTCGAATGAAGGTGCTTGAAGGAAAAGCGTTTTCATAAGTGCTCCGGGAGTTTGCCGGCGCAAGGCTGGCTCGTATCGCCCACGACCTGTCGCACGGGCGAGAATGCTTAGCATGGCTTGATGTTTGACGTGCGATCTTTGGGACTTTCTTGGGCGAGCTGGTTTCCCATGACACGACTGTTTGCAAGCGTAGTTGCATGCCGGAGGTCAGCATACTTGAACTATCTCGCCGATAACTTAGGGGCGTATTACGGTCCGCATCCAAATCGAAAGCCAAACGTCCGGCTGTTGTCACGTTGGCGTGAAAGCAAGGAATTCGGGATCAGCTTTTCCCGTGTGTATGTCAGATAGCTCATCATCAAAACTTGAGTTTGCCGACTGCCTTAAGCCCAAAAGCCGGTCGCATGTCGAGCCGAACCCACGGGTGTCGACGACAACATTAGTATCTTGGGTAGCCGCCGTGTCACGTCATTCGCCGAAGCACAAGGAATTGAAAACCCCGTCGGGCACATCTGGCAAAGGCGCCGGAATGCGCTGGAGGCCAACGCTTCCCGGGCCGGCGCATAGCGGCCATGACCGGCCGTTCGACGTCCGAGGCAAAATCGTCGACAATCGCCCAAGTGCAGTTGTCGCATCGCCGCGCCACTAGGTATGCATGAGGTTGACTTTTCCCCGGCGGCGCGAAACAAGCCCAACCGACACTGCAATCGAACTGAAAGCGCATAGCAGGCTGAGCCACGAGAGAAACCGTCATGACCGATCCCTTTACAGAGGGGCTAGAAATGCAGCCGCTCCCCCCTTATGAGCAGCAGAAACTGGATGAGTTCTCGTTGCTGTACGCAACCGGCGTCGATGCCTACAAGCACACGAACTTCAGTTTTATTGCGATTGATGGGGCGGACGGTCTTGAGCTTGCTCAAGGCCACATCTAACATCGAGTTGGAAATCAATCGCTGCCGGAACTCGCTGTCAAAACACCATCCATATGCGGTTGTTCGTTACCCTTATCCAAACTCGGCATCGACTATCTGAGCTTGATCACGGCATTAAGAGGTGATGGCGTTGAGACGCCCATTGGTTGCCTACGATTTGGGCGCTACGCGCAACCTCACAGCAGTTTCTCGACCTATCTTGAGAAGTTTCCGCCGAATTTCTATACACCCGTCATCCATACATTGCGGCTGTCGATATCGACTGGCTCACACGTTTTCCAGAATCGTCTAACAGAATTCCAGAGCGATCTTCGCTCAGGAGCGATGCCATACGACTCAATCGTTGAGTTGGCGGGCGAATTGCATTTGTACCCTTTGAGGTGGGACGTTTGCTCTCTTGATGTCACGGCTGAAGGAGTCGTCGCCGTAGATCTGGGTCCGCGCGCGCGCATACAGAATGGTGTTGCCCATTTGGCTATTCGTGTTGCTAAAGACGTCGATCGTACGCAAGCAAGGCTCGGTTATCGAGTGCAAGCCCCAGTTGCGAAAGCGACAGAGCGAGGATCGTTCAATTCTAGCGATTTGACATGGTCAGATGACGGGGAGTATGTGGTCGTAGGCTCCGTCGATATCGAAGTGCCAAACGGATCAGTCATCCAGGGATTTGCGTCGTATAAAGGTCGTTGGATGCACCGGGGCTGGATTACCGACCCCGACAATACGGCGAATGTTCGTCGTTCGATGCATGAGGTATTCGATCCCGAGCTCGAGGGAACAAAGAAATCTTTATTTGATGCAAAAGCACACAAGCAAGATGCTCGTGTGCTTGAAGCGGGTGTCGGCAACCTGATGTTCATGTACGGCTTCGCCGTCGATCCGCTCTCGAGCCATTTCACAACCGATGCTGCCGACCTACTTGCCGTCAGTCCAAATGGCAACATTGCGGTTATCGAATGCACAACAGGAGCGATCAATAACAATGGAAAGTTATCCAAGTTACTTGCCCGAGCGGCGGCTTTACTAGAAAAGCTAAAGCAGACAGGCAACCCCCATCTGAAAGTTCTGCCAGTCGTCGTTACAACAATGAAGCGCGAGGCTCTGACGGACGAAGAAATTGCATCTAGCAAGGGAATTTATGTTGTTACCTGCGAAGACCTTGAACGTTTAGCTAACGAATCCATCATTCCCAGAAACGCCGACCAGGCATTCGAGTCGCTGTGGTCCTTAGTTCACCCGCCTCAAGAACAGCTATTTCCCCCGCAATGACCGCTGCGCTTGAGTCCTGCGGACCCCCTTGAGGAGAACAGGGGCCTCGGGCGTGACCCCCCCGATGAAAATTGTAGCAACGGCCAACGTCCGTTTCGGGAAATTGAGAGAGACCGCTTCGCGTCGACTTCTGCTAGCCGCACCCAACCAGTTTTATCTGCCGCCCGCCCGCCAAATTTCACAAATTTACTTGACACCTAAACTATCGAGGCCTAAATTGAACTGACCCTTCAGCCTGGAGCGCACAATGCGCATCGTTTGTATTGGTGGCGGCCCCGCGGGTCTGTACTTTGGCTTGCTGATGAAGAAGCAAAATCCCGCTCACGAAGTGACGGTAGTGGAGCGAAATCGCCCCTACGACACCTTCGGCTGGGGCGTAGTGTTCTCCGACCAGACGCTCGGCAACCTGCAACGTGCGGACGAGGCGAGTGCGGCAGCCATTCTCGATGCATTCAATCACTGGGATGACATCGACATCCATATCAACGGCCGCACGCAGCGTTCCTCCGGACACGGTTTCTGCGGTATCGGCCGCAAGCGCCTGTTGAACATTCTTCAGGAGCGTGCCGAGGCGCTTGGCGTGAAGCTGGTGTTCGAAACGCAAGTGACTAGCGACGAAGCCTACGACGCCGACTTCATCATTGCGTGCGATGGCGCCAACAGCGTCGTACGCACCAAGTACGCGGCCACCTACAAACCCGACGTCGACTTGCGTGATTGCCGCTTCGTCTGGCTCGGTACTGACAAGCTCTTCGATGCCTTTACGTTCGCGTTCGAGAAGACCGAGTTCGGCTGGTTCCAGGCGCATGCGTATCGTTTCGACGACCACATGTCTACGTTTATCGTGGAAGCGCCCGAGCGGGTCTGGCGTGCAGCCGGCCTGGATGAAATGAGCAAGGAGGACGGCATCGCATTCTGCGAACGGCTCTTCGCCAGGTATCTCGATGGCCACGCGCTCAAGTCCAACGCGCAACATTTGCGCGGCTCATCACAATGGATCAGGTTTCCGCGCATCGTGAATGAAACGTGGGTGCATAACCGCACGAATGGCGATGGCAGCGTGACGCCCGTGGTCCTGATGGGCGATGCCGCGCACACGGCGCACTTCTCGATCGGCTCCGGCACCAAGCTCGCGCTTGAAGATGCAATCGAACTGACGAACAGCATCGCGGCGCATCCGGGCGATCTTCCCGCCGCGCTCGAGCACTATACGGACGTACGCAGCGTCGGTGTCCTGCGCATCCAGAACGCCGCGCGCAATTCCACCGAATGGTTCGAAAACGTGGACCGTTATGCGTCTTTCGAGCCGGAGCAATTCGCTTATTCGTTGCTCACGCGCTCGCAGCGCATCTCTCATGAAAACCTGCGTTCACGCGATGCCGCGTATCTCGCCGAGTTTGAAAACTGGATCGCGCAGCGTTCGGGACTCGATATAGACAGCAGCAAGCGTTCCGTCCCGCCAATGTTTACACCCTTCACCGTGCGCGGCGTGACGTTGAAAAACCGCGTGGTGGTGTCTCCCATGGCCCAGTACTCGGCTGTCGATGGCATTGCGGGTGACTACCATTTGATGCATCTCGGCGCACGCGCCATGGGCGGCGCGGCACTGGTGATGACCGAGATGACCTGCGTCTCGCCGGAAGGCCGAATTACGCCGGGATGCCCTGGTTTGTACAACGACGCGCAACGTGACGCGTGGCGGCGTATTGTCGATTTCGTGCATCGTGAGAGCGATGCAAAGATCGGCATTCAGTTGGGTCATGCCGGCGCGAAGGCATCCACGCGCGTCAGTTGGGAAGGAATAGACAAGCCACTCAATGAGGGCAACTGGCCTGTCGTATCGGCATCCCGGCAACAGTATTTGAAAGGCATCAGCCAATGGTCGCGCGCTGCATCCACGGATGATCTGCAAGAGATCAAGACGCAGTTCGTGCGCTCAACCGAGCTTGCGGTGAGCGCTGGTTTCGACTGGCTTGAACTGCACTGCGCTCACGGTTATCTGCTGTCCGGTTTTCTCTCGCCGCTTACCAATCAACGAGACGATGAATACGGTGGTTCGGCCGCAAACCGTCTGCGTTTTCCAATCGAAGTGTTCAACGCGATCCGTGCAGCGTGGCCCAAGGACAAGCCCATTTCGGTGCGTATCTCGGCGCACGATTGGGTGGAGGGCGGCATCACGCCGGACGACGCCGTGCTGATCGCACGAGCATTCAAGGAGGCAGGCGCGGACATGATCGATGTATCGTCGGGACAGGTGAGCAAGGCAGAGAAGCCGGTCTATGGCCGCATGTTCCAGACGCCTTTCTCGGATCGTGTGCGTAACGAAGCAGGCATTGCCACCATCGCGGTCGGGGCGATCTCGGAAGCGGACCACGTGAACAGCATCATCGCAGCGGGCCGCGCCGACCTTTGCGCGGTGGCGCGTCCGCATCTTGCCAATCCTTCGTGGACGCTCGATCAGGCCGCGAAGATTGGTTACGTCGATATCACCTGGCCCAAGCAATATTTCGCCGCAAAGTCGCAACTCGAGCGCGGTTATGAACGCGAGCGCGCGCAGCATGCGGAGGGCGAAGCATGAACCCGGGCATGAACACGAATACGAAACCACTCACAGGCGAGCACGCGGTGGTCACAGGCGGTGGCAGCGGTATTGGCGCTGCCGTAGCGCATGTGCTGGTGAGCGCGGGCGCGCAGGTCACGCTGATGGGCCGGGATGCGACCCGGCTCGCCTATCAGGCTGAAGTCCTGAGCGAAGCAGGAACCGTGCATGTGCAGAGCGTCGATGTCACGTCCGCCGATTCCGTCGCTGCTGCGTTTGCTGCTGCGCGCGAACATGGGTTTATCGACATCCTCGTCAATAACGCCGGACAAGCCGAAGCGGCGCCGTTCACAAAGACCGATCTGGCGCTGTGGAAACGCATGCTCGATGTGAATCTGACCGGCGTGTTTCTCTGCACGCAAGAAGTTCTACCGGCAATGCTTGAGCGTCGCAGCGGGCGCATTGTCAACGTAGCGAGTACGGCGGGTCAGGTCGGTTATGCGTACGTTGCCGCCTATTGTGCGGCCAAGCATGGCGTGATCGGGATGACGCGTTCGCTGGCGCTGGAAGTTGCCACGCGTGGTGTGACCGTCAACGCCGTGTGTCCCGGTTATACGGAAACAGGACTGCTCGAACAGTCGATAGAAAAGATCGTTGCGCAGACCGGACGTAGCGAGAACGAGGCACGCGAAGCACTGCTGCGATCGAATCCGCAACGTCGCTTCGTGACGCCGGATGAAGTCGCCAGCTCCGCGTTATGGCTGTGCTTGCCGGAGTCACGATCGATTACCGGTCAGACCATTTCCATTTCAGGTGGAGAAGTAATGTGAACAAGCCCGCTGCCCGCACGGTTAAAACTGCCGCGCCCGAAAAGGCCAAAGCTGCCGGCAACGTCGTCGACCTTGAGATGAGCACCGGTGTCGACAGTCACATGGGACTGCGCTTATGGCTGCGCATGCTGACCACCACCAATCTTGTGCAGGCCGAACTGCGCCGCCGCCTGCGCGCCGAATTCGACACCACGCTGCCGCGCTTCGACATGATGGCGCAACTTGAGCGCCATCCTGAAGGCCTGAAGATGAACGAGCTGTCGCGACGTCTCATGGTCACCGGCGGCAACGTGACAGGTCTCACGGACCAGTTGGAGAAGGAAGGATTTGTCGTGCGCGATACCGATCCGAATGACCGTCGTTCGTTTGCCGTGCGCCTCACCGCGCGTGGCCGCGAGTCGTTCGATCGCATGGCGCGCGCACATGAACAATGGGTCGTCGAATTGTTCGGCGGCTTGCCGCTGGCGGACAAGGCACGCATGCATCAGAAGCTCGGCAAGCTCAAGCAGCACTTGCGCGAGCGCACGGATTCCTGAAGCCTGGCGACCCACACAAATACGGAGACGTTCGATGAACGGACAGTTGATGAACGACGGAACCACCGCGCTTTTTGCCGGTAACCGCACCACACTTGGCGACTATCGCGCGAAGCACTTTGGCTGGGCCGTAGAGCAAGGCGTTGGCACGATCACGCTTGATCGGCCCGAGCGCAAGAATCCGCTGACGTTCGAATCGTATGCGGAATTGCGCGACCTGTTCCGCCAGCTTGCTTACGCCACCGATGTTAAGAGCATCGTGATCCATGGTGCCGGAGGCAACTTCTGCTCAGGTGGCGACGTGCACGACATCATCGCACCGCTCGTCGATCTACCCATGCCCGAGCTGCTCATGTTCACGCGCATGACGGGCGACCTTGTCAAGGCGATGCGCCATTGCCCGCAACCGATTATTGCAGCCGTTGATGGCATCTGCGCGGGCGCGGGCGCGATCCTCGCGATGGCTTCGGACATGCGCCTGGGCACTGCGCGAAGCAAGCTCGCGTTCCTGTTCACTCGTGTGGGGCTGGCGGGTTGCGACATGGGCGCATGCGCGATCCTGCCGCGCATCATTGGTCAGGGAAGGGCGGCCGAACTGCTTTTCACCGGACGTTCCGCGAGTGGCGACGAAGGTTTAGCGTGGGGCTTTTATAACCGTCTATGCGAACCCCACGACGTTCTGCGCGAAGCGCAATCGCTCGCGTTCGATCTTGCATCGGGACCCACCTTCGCGCATGGCATCACGAAGAAGATGCTGCACCAGGAGTGGAGCATGAGCATTGACGACGCTATCGAATCCGAAGCGCAGGCTCAGGCAATCTGCATGGCGACGAATGATTTCGGGCGCGCGTATCGCGCATTCGCTGCGAAGACGCGGCCCGTGTTCGAGGGAGACTGAGTTGGCCAATCCTCAAACATCATCTCCCGCTTTCCACGATGCCCTCGCTTGGCCGTTCTTCGAAGAACGGCATCGTGAACTCGGCGCGCGTGTTGACGCGTGGGCATCGGAACATCTCGGTGATACGCATGCCAATCATTCGAACGTCGATGCAATCTGCCGTCGTCTTGTACGTGAACTCGGCGCGGCTGGCTGGTTGCGTTATGGTATTGGCGGCACGGCTTACGGCGGACACGGCGACACCATCGACGCGCGCGCCGTTTGCCTGCTGCGCGAAACGCTTGCACGCCACAGTGGTCTAGCGGACTTCGCGCTTGCGATGCAAGGACTTGGATCGGGCGCCATTTCGCTTGCCGGCAACGAAGCGCAAAAGCAGCGCTATTTACCGCGGGTGGCAAGCGGCGAGGCTATTGCGGCGTTTGCGTTGACGGAACCGGACGCCGGCTCTGACGTCGCGGCGCTCGCGCTCAGCGCGCGCGAGGACGGTGATTCTTATGTGCTCGACGGCGAGAAGACGTGGATCTCAAACGGTGGCATCGCGGACTTTTACGTGGTGTTTGCGCGTACCGGCGAGGCGGCGGGCTCACGTGGTATCAGTGCGTTTATCGTCGATGCCGATACCCCGGGACTGCGCATTGCCGAGCGCCTCGATGTGATCGCGCCGCATCCCTTAGCGCGCCTTTCGTTCGAAAACGCGCGTGTGCCGCGTACCGCTTTACTGGGAAATCGCGGCGAGGGTTTCAAGCTTGCAATGCGCACGCTCGACATCTTTCGGACGTCCGTTGCGGCGGCGTCGCTTGGCTTCGCGCGGCGAGCCATGAGCGAAGGGATCGAACGTGCCGCGTCGCGCAAGATGTTCGGGCAGACGCTCGGCGATTTTCAATTGACGCAGGCGAAGCTGGCGCACATGGCGCTCACTATTGACAGCTCCGCGTTGCTTGTTTATCGGGCCGCGTGGATGCGCGATTCCGGTAAATCGGTCACGCGTGAAGCTGCATTAGCGAAGTGGCATGCGAGCGAGGGCGCTCAGCAGGTTATCGATGCGGCCGTGCAATTGTGGGGCGGCAGCGGCGTGCAAAGCGGTGCGGTGGTCGAGCAACTGTATCGGGAGATCCGCGCGCTGCGCATCTATGAAGGCGCGACCGAAGTGCAGCAATTGATTGTCGGCCGCGACCTGCTCAAGGCGCATGCCGCGAGGAACGCGTGATGGAAACATCGACCCATTTCGAGCGGCCGGTGCGCATTCGTTTTTCGCATTGCGACCCCGCCGGCATCGTATTTTTCCCGCAGTACCTCGTAATGACCAATGCGCTTGTCGAGGACTGGTTCAACGAAGCACTCCACATCGACTACGCGGCGATGATTAGTAAGCGCCGCGTCGGCCTGCCGATCGTGAAGCTCGATTGCACGTTTTCAAGGCCAAGTCAGATGGGCGACACGCTCGTGCTGTCGCTGACGCTTGATCGGATTGGTGCTCGTTCTGTCGGCATTGTGATTGACGCACAGTCGCATGGCGAAACGCGCTTTCTTGCGCGTCAGGTGCTGGTGACAACGTCGCTTGAATCCGGGGTGTCGATCGATATTCCCGACGACATCCGTGCCGCGTTGACACGCTTCAACCCTTCGTCGCTTGCCGAAGTAAAAGACGAAGCTAAAGACGAACTCAAGGAAACGCGGTCATGAAAAAAGCATTGCTCCCAGCCGGCTGGGTCAAGCCGCGCGGATACGCAAATGGTGTTGCCGCGCGCGGCACGCAGGTCTTCATAGCAGGACAGATTGGCTGGGACGCACAAGGCCAGTTCCAGAGCAGGGACTTCGCAGCACAAGCGCGCCAGGCGCTGGCCAACATAGTCGCGGTGCTCGACTCGGCAGGCGGGCGTCCGGAACATCTTGTGCGTTTAACCTGGTACGTGATCGACAAGCGTGAATACGTCGCTGCGCTGAGGGACGTGGGCAGTGCGTTTCGGGAACTGATCGGCAATTACGACATTGCGATGAGCGCCGTGCAAGTGGTCGCGCTCATTGAAGACGAAGCGAAGGTGGAGATCGAAGCCACCGCCGTTATTCCGGATTGACTAACGCCGCGTGTCTTGTCGTTTAGCTAGTCGCTTACTTCGTTGTACTCGGAGCTCATCATGGAATCATCGGCTCACGTCGATACGTTTTCCCGCGACAACCTGCCGCCGTCCAGCGAGTGGCCGGAGTTTCTGCTCGACAACCCCGACGTCTCTTATCCGGCGCGCCTGAATTGCGCGGTCGAATTGCTCGACCGGATCATCGATGACCATCCGGAGCGCGAGCAGGGCGCGCGACCCGCGATATGGTCCGACGTCGACGGCGCTCCGTACGCGACCACGTATGGCGAATTGCGCACGCGCGTGAACCGGACCGCGCACGTGCTGACTGGAGCGATGGGACTGGTGCCGGGTAACCGAATCTTGCTGCGCGGACCGAACACGCTGCACATGGCGATCGCCTGGCTTGCGTCGTTGAAGGCGGGGCTCGTGGTGGTGCCCACCATGCCGCTTTTGCGTGCCAAGGAACTGAAGCAGATCATCGATAAAGCGCAGGTTTCGGCGGCGCTATGCGACGCGCGCCTGGTCGATGAGCTCACGCAATGCAGTGATCCATCGAGCGCATACTTTTGCAAAAGCCTGCTGCAAACAAGGCTCTTTCACGACGATGGCCCCGATTCCGTCGATACTATCGCCGCGCTTCAACCTGCCGAATACACGGCGGTCGATACCGCTGCGGACGACGTCTGCCTGATCGCGTTCACCAGCGGCACAACAGGAATGCCGAAGGGCTGCATGCATTTTCATCGCGACGTGATGGCGATGTGCGACCTGTTTCCGCGCCATATCCTCAAGCCCACTGCCGACGACATATTCTGCGGCACGCCGCCGCTCGCGTTCACCTTTGGGCTGGGCGGCTTGTTGTGCTTTCCGTTACGCGCAGGCGCATCGACGGTATTGATCGAGAAGTTGGCGCCGGAGACGCTGTTGCAAGTGGTTGAGCGTTTTCGCGCAACCATCATGTTCACGGCGCCGACGTTTTATCGGCAAATGGCGGGACTTGTTTCGCGTTTTGATTTATCGACGCTCAGAAAAAGCGTCTCGGCGGGCGAGGCGTTGCCCGACGCCACACGCAAGCTTTGGCGGCAAGCCACGGGTTTGCAAATGATCGACGGCATTGGCAGCACTGAAATGATCCACATCTTTGTGTCGACCGCCGAAGCGCAGGCGCGCGACCGGGCGATCGGGCGCGCGGTGCCGGGCTACGTGGTGCAGGCCGTGGATGACAATATGCAGCCCGTTCCCGTTGGCGAGGTCGGCATGCTCGCGGTCAAAGGTCCGACCGGTTGCCATTATCTGAGTGATCCGCGGCAGGGTAGATTTGTCCGCGATGGATGGAATCTTCCGGGCGATTCAGTGTGTATCGATGCCGATGGTTACGTTTATTATCAGTCCCGGGCCGACGACATGATCATCTCGGCGGGCTATAACATTTCGGGGCCCGAAGTAGAAAGCGCGCTGCTGTTAAATGAAGCGGTGGCGGAGTGCGGCGTGGTTAGCGTGGCCGACGACGAGCGCGGACAAATTGCCAAGGCATTTGTTGTTCTTCGCGCAGGATTTGTAGCGAGTGACGCGCTGGTGGTCCAGTTGCAGACCTTCGTAAAGGAACAGATCGCACCGTATAAGTATCCGCGCGCGATCGAGTTTATTGACGCATTGCCTCGCACCGAGACGGGCAAGCTGAAGCGGTTTGCATTGCGGGCACTGGCGGCGTCCTGATGTGAGCGGGTGAGCGAACGCCGGGCACTCTACGCGGCCGGCGACACCGAAGCGTCCATCTCCACGAGCAGCTCGATGATCAAATCCTCGTGGTCTCTGATGTGCGACGAGCTATCCAGGTCTGCAATGGGCTCGCTCATCCGGTCACCAAACAACATGACCGCCTTCGACTGGTTATCCTGCTTCGATACCCAGACAAGACCTTGCGCGTCCGGATATTGCGCCCAGAACCACGCCGCCCGTTCACGCGTGCGGGGGTAGTCCAGCTTGTCGTCATCGAACAGATCCGAATGCTTCAGACCGGCCGCCCGCAAACCGGTCGAGGTGAGGTTGACCAAACGGAGCTCCTGTACTTTGATCGAGCTCATGTGAAGGTTCGAGACGAGATCACGCTCAATATCGTGTATGTATCCTGACGCCGGAACCGGCACGTCGTGCAGGACGGTCTCCATGATGGCGCCGCGCATTGTGCTAGCTGCGTAGATGGTAGGAATGACGTCACCTGAGTCCGGTCTTCTTAGCGGACTGAAGCGGGCATTTCCGCGCCCCGAGTCATTAAAGGCGGCGGCTGTGTATTTTCCTGTACGCGGGTCGAGATCATGGACGCGATACCAGATACCGGATGGCACACGGAGCAGTGGAAACGGCTTTTGCGGCGGAGGCTTCAGTCGGCTAACCATGCACCGGTCCCACAACTTGATCCCGGGCCGCTTCCACCACGGCTTTCGGGTCAGTCCCGAGAACCTCGCGAGGCCGCTTGCCACGCAGCATGCTGCTGGTCGACTCGAACCACGACGCGATCCTGAACGGGCGGTAGCCCTGGAAAATCTTCAACACCTCGGCCACTTCGGAAACCGGATTTCCGAATTCATCGAAGATGTACTTTGGGTACAGAGTCACGCCCTTGTGCTCGATGAAGAACACCTTGCCTTCCTTCTTCCAGCGACTGGCGACCGCATGCTGGTTCGTCGCGTCAGGATTCTGCCGCTGTCCGACTTCCTGCGCCGTGAGCCACTCGGTACCGGATAGCACGGCCTCAATGGCCTTGCGCTCGAGATCCGCTCTTGCCGGTGACAGACGGCGTACAGGCGTTGCATCGAAAAGGTCTTGCAGCGCGCTTCGCTCTTGCTCGTTGATGATCATACGGACGCGTTGAGCCAGCATGAACTCGGTCCACGAATCCCCCGCGTGCTCTGGTAATAAACCGATCCTGGGTCCGCCGGGCCGAGGTTCGCCGATCTGCTCAAGGATGATCCGCGCCGCGGCGCGCGTAGCGTCCAGCTTCAGGACAATGAGCTCCAGTTCGTGCAGATCGTTTTCAGGCAGCTCGCGCTGCGCGAAGGCAGATTGACGCGCTGTCGGCGTTTCGCGGTTTTTTTTGCCCGCCGTTGAGGGCTGACGATGCGCACCCTGGGCTCTTGCCATGATTCCTCCGCCGTTGTGGAGAATTGTGAGTAATTCAATATACATCACAATTCTCACAACAGCAATCTGACGGACACGACGCTGCCGCTGCGCCGGGGATCTGCGATGTGTTTGACCTGCCGCCTGCTGAAGTGTTTTTA
>NZ_CAXUPU020000026.1:0-114328 GCF_964252755.1 Caballeronia sp. LjRoot29
CGAAAAAACCCACGTTTCCGTGGGTTTTTTTACTAGCAAAACCAAGCCAAAAGACTTACATAGCGCCAACCAACCCCGCGTCGTGAGCTTGCTGATCGGCGTGATAGCTCGAACGAACCATTGCGCCAACTGCCGCGTGCGTGAAGCCCATCTTGTACGCTTCTTCCTCGTACATCTTGAACGTATCGGGATGAACATACGAACGTACCGGAAGATGATGCTCGGAAGGCTGCAGATACTGGCCGATCGTCAGCATGTCGACGTTATGCTCGCGCAAATCGCGCATGACCTGAAGGATCTCTTCTTCCGTTTCACCCAGGCCGACCATCAGGCCGGACTTGGTCGCGACTTCCGGATGCAGCGCCTTGAAGTCCTTCAGCAGTTTCAGCGAATGCGCGTAATCCGAACCGGGACGCGCTTCCTTGTACAAACGCGGCACCGTTTCGAGATTGTGGTTCATCACATCGGGCGGCGCGGCGGTCAGGATGCCGATTGCACGATCCAGACGGCCACGGAAATCCGGCGTCAGGATTTCGATGCGCGTCATCGGCGAATGCTCACGCACTTGCCGGATACATTCCACGAAGTGCGCAGCGCCACCGTCACGCAGATCGTCGCGATCCACGCTCGTGATCACCACATACTTCAATTTCAACGCGCCAATAGTGCGAGCGAGATTCAGCGGTTCGTCGGCATCGAGCGGATCAGGGCGGCCATGGCCCACGTCGCAGAACGGGCAACGACGCGTGCATTTGTCACCCATGATCATGAAGGTCGCGGTGCCCTTGCCGAAACATTCGCCAATGTTCGGGCAGCTCGCTTCTTCGCAGACCGTATGAAGGTTGTGTTCACGCAGGATCTGCTTGATCTCGGTGAACCGCGAACTGCCCGTGGCGGCCTTCACGCGAATCCACTCGGGCTTTTTCAGCTTTTCGATCGGGATGATCTTGATCGGGATGCGCGCCGTTTTCGCCTGCGCTTTTTGCTTGGCGGTGGCGTCGTAGGGGACGGCAACAGGGGTTGATGCGTCAGTGCTGCCAGCCAGATTTCCAGTTACATCAGTCATTCGGTCGGTCCATTCAGACGGCCACGCCGTTCTGTGGTTGGGCGGCGGTCGCGCGATGGCCGCCGATATGGTGAGTGAGGTTTTCAGCCAGCGTTTGCGCTACGTCGTTCCAGTCTGCCACCACGCCGAGTGTTGCCATGTCGACGGTTTCGAGGCCGGCGTAGCCACACGGGTTGATCGCGAGAAACGGTTGCAGGTCCATTTTCACGTTGAGGCTCACACCGTGATAACTGCAACCGTTGCGGATTTTCAGCCCGAGCGCTGCGATCTTCGCGCCTGCATGGGCGAGTTGCGACGGTGTCGGCGCGACGTAGATGCCCGGCGCGCGCTCCTTGCGTTCCGCTACAAGATTATACGATGCAAGCGTTTCGATCACGCCGCCCTCGATTCGCTGCACGAGTTCGCGGACCATCAGCTTGCGGCGCCGAAGGTCGAGCAGCAGGTACGCGACGACTTGTCCGGGGCCGTGATACGTGATCTGGCCGCCGCGATCGACCTTGACGAGCGGGATATCGCTATTGGGATTGAGCAGGTGCGCGGGGTCGCCGGCCAGGCCGAGTGTGAAAACCGGCGGATGCTCGACCAGCCAGATTTCATCGGTCGTGTCGGGTGTACGCGCGTCCGTGAAGGCGCGCATGGCGTCGAAGCTTTGCGTGTAGGGCTCGAGCCCGCGCCAGCGGAATATGACCGAAGGAGTCGATGCGCCAGGGACGGAGCAATCTGTTGATGCTAGATGGGGAGTTATTACCGGCTGGGCGGACATATTCCCGTTAGTTTACCGAAATTCGGTTATCCGCGCCGATGGAAGGTTTTCGGGGTGCGTACGCGGCGGTCGCGCCAGCAGACCCCTCGGGTCCACCGACGCGACCAAACCCTCGTTTAAACCGTCCGCCATCCAGACCGGAACCGCCCAGCAAGCTTCTCGAACCGGCGCGCGAGCCAGCCAATCGCCTGCTGATCCGCCCGCGGCGCCAACGTGAACACGACCTGCGCGGTGCGCCCCTTTTCGGTACTCAGCCACAGCCGCTCATGTTCACGCAGCTTCAGGCTATCGCCTGGCACAAGCCAGTAATCTTCCGTATCGTTACTACGCGTGGCCCACACCGGTGCACCTTGAACGACCAGCCTGACGCTGCGGCCAATCTTCATCGGAACCGTTTCGCCATCGCCAATCTCAAACGTGATGCTTGTGGATATTTCTCGCATGACAGCCTCCGCCAAAAATCGTGTTGATGGCTATAAGATAGGCTCAGCATGGCTTTAAGCAAAACGAGCAATTTTCTTCGGTTTGTGAGATAAATTCACATAGACAACTCGAGTGAACGCCCGTGGACCTTCGACAACTCCCCGCCCTCAACGCGCTGCGCGCCTTCGAAGCCGCGGCGCGTCATGAAAGCTTTTCACGCGCCGCCGACGAACTGTTCGTCACCCACGGCGCCGTCAGCCACCAGATCCGCGCGCTCGAAGCTGATCTCGGCGTCACGCTATTCGCTCGCGACGGCAAACGCGTCCGCCTCTCGGACATTGGCCGCCAGTACGCCACCGAAGTGCGCGCCACACTTTCCGCCCTCGCCGAAGCCACGCGCCGCCTGCGCTCGGGGGAACGGGACCGGCGGCTGGTGGTGTCGATGCTGTCGTCGTTTTCGGCGCGCTGGGTAACGCCGCGGATAGGGGGGTTTATCGAAGAGCATCCGGAAATCAACCTGGAACTGCTCTCGACCAACACCCTGACGGATTTCACGCGCGATGACGTGGACGTCGCCATCCGTTTTAGCAGCATCGGCAAATATGCCGGGTTGCATGCGGAAGAATTGCTCGACGAAGTGTTTTTCCCCGCGTGTTCGCCGAACTTCAATGGCGGCAAGCTGCCGCGCACGCCCGCCGACATGGCCGACGCGCCGCTGCTGCGCTCGCACGACGAGCTCTGGAAACCGTGGTTCGACGCAGCCGGACTCGTGGACTTGCCAGAACCGAAGCGCGGGGTTTTATACGAGGATTCGTCGAATTTGCTGCAGGCGGCCATTCAAGGCCAGGGGATCGCGCTCGTGCGCCGGTCGCTTGCCATGCAGGAAATCGTGGCGGGACGGCTTGTACGGCTGTTCAACGTAGACGGGCCGAGCCCGTGGAACTACTACTTCGTGTGCCCGCACGCGTTGCTCGAAACGCAACGCGTACAACACTTTCGCACCTGGCTGTTCGACGAAATCATGCGCTTCAGGCAGCTCTACGAGTGCACGCCGGCTGCCTGCGATGCTCCGATGCGGCCGCCACGGGCCGCGCCGGAGCTCCGGCTCAAAGCACCACTTTGACCATCGGGTGACCGGTCAACGCGCGATAGATATCGTCGAGATGTGCGCGGCTTTGCGCCCGCACGGTAATGGTCAGGCCGGTATATTTGCCGCCCGACGACGGGCGCACTTCAATGCGCTCGATGTCGAACTGGTCGTCAAATTCGCGGATCACGGTGACGACGGCATCGCGGAATTCCGGATGCGTCGCGCCCATTACCTTGATCGGAAAATCGCAGGGGAAATCGAACAGGGCGTCGATATCGGGTGAGCTCATGGTGTTCTCCATCACAGGACGCCCGGTCCGCCCAGGCGTCTTACAGCTTGCATAGATGGAGCCGGATCGAATAAATCCAACACCGTCATGCCCGGCTGTTTACTTCTGTTTACTTCTTCTTCTGCCACATCATCAGCAGCGAATCCCACGTCCGGCCGACAAAACCCGCCTGCGGCACTTCCTGCAACGCGACCAGCGGGAACTGCGCAACTTCCTTGCCGTCCGCCATCATCTTCACGGTGCCGATCTGCTGGCCCTTCTTGATCGGCGCGATGATGGTGTCGTTGTGCGTGACGGTCGGCTTGACCTTGTCGCCCATGCCCTTCGGCACGGTGATGTACTGATCCGTCTCCACGCCCGCCTTCACCAGGTTTTCCGTGCCCTTATAAACGCGCGGCGAATCGATCACCTGACCCGCCTTGTACAGACGCACGGCGTCATAAGCCGTGTAGCCGTAGTTCAGCATCTTCAGGCTGTCCTGCACCCGGTTGTGCTCTTTCGGCTCGCCCATCATCACGGCGACCAGACGGCGGCTCGCGTCGGGCACACCTTCCAGCGGACGTTTGGCCGAGGCGATCAGGCAATATCCGGCGGCTTTGGTATGACCGGTCTTGAGACCGTCGACGGTGGAATCGATCCACAGCAAGCGGTTGCGGTTCGGCTGCTTGATCTTGTTATAGGTGAAATCCTTCACCGAGAAGATGCCGTAATACTCGGGAAAATCGCGGATCAGGCGCGCGGACAGCACGGCCAGATCGCCCGCAGTGGTGTAGTGCTGCGGGTCGGGCATGCCGTTCACATCGGCGAAATGGGTATTCTTCATACCAATCTGTTTCGCCGCCGCGTTCATCAACGCGACGAAGTTCGACTCGCTACCGCCCACCAGTTCAGCCAACGCGATAGCCGCGTCGTTACCCGACTGGATGATCATGCCGTACACGAGATCGTGCACGGTCACCGGCTTGTTCGCTTCGATGAACATGCGCGACTCGTCCGTGCCCACGCGGCGCACGGCTTCGCTCGGCATGACCGTCTGGTCCATGTTGATCTTCTTCGACTTGAGTGCGTCGAAGACAAGATAAGCGGTCATGAGCTTGGTCAGCGACGCCGGCTCCGAGCGCTCGTCCGGATTGCCGGAGGCGAGCACCTGATTGCTGGTTGCATCGACGAGAACCCAGGAACGCGCCGTGACATCCGGCGGCGGCACTTGCGCAAATGCAGTTGCCGCGACCAGTGTGGCGGGCAAAACGATAGCGGCAGTGACAGCGCGATGAATGGAGGAAGGTGCGACGAAAGACAAGCTTGAAGGGGAAAAGCGCATAGGTTCGGATCGGCAGAAAAAAACATCGGCGAGTCAGGCATTCCCTTCAAGGAAATACGCAACGCGCGGGTTGTACAGGCGGAGGGTCAGTCCAGTAGAGCGCTACGGCGAGCGCTAAATCGACAAGCGGTCGCGCAAAAGTCTGCGCCATTATACGCGTGCGTCAAACCGCTTTTGCCGCGAAAGTGGCTGGATGTGCCGGGGATTCGTGAAAACAGGAACAAAAACATCGATAAAAACGACAACGGCGCAAAGCCTTTGAAAGCCTCGCGCCGTGCATTTATTCAACAGAGGGTTTGTATTCGTGAAGTTTCAATTAAGCGTAAAGGCGAGGCGAACTCAGCGCCATGCATCGACAATAATCTTCTTCAGCACATGCAGCTTCCGATGAAAGAAATGCTCGCCGCCGGGAATCACCACCACGGGCAATTCTTGTGGCCGGGCCCACTCGTAAACCGAATTGATCGGCACGGTTTCATCCACTTCACCGT
Organism: Caballeronia sp. LjRoot29; assembly: GCF_964252755.1. Taxonomy (NCBI): domain Bacteria; kingdom Pseudomonadati; phylum Pseudomonadota; class Betaproteobacteria; order Burkholderiales; family Burkholderiaceae; genus Caballeronia; species Caballeronia sp. LjRoot29. The sequence continues at coordinate 5,444 of NZ_CAXUPU020000026.1, forward strand.
GGATCACGAGCGTGTTGTCCGGCACTTCTGCAACCTGCCAGTTGCTCGCCGCCGTCCCGACGAACACCATCCGTTCGATGACCTCGCCCGAGTCGCGCAAGTGCTTCGCCACATGCGACATCACGAAGGTCCCGAACGAGAAACCGGCGAGCACCAGCGGGACATCTGACTGGTCCGGCTGCGCGCGCATATGAGCGACCACGGCCAGCAGGTCATCACGTTCGCCCGTGCCGTTGTCGTGCTCGCCTTGCGTTTCGCCCACGCCCCGAAAATTCGATCGATACGTGATGTACCCAAGCTGCACGAGCGTGCGCGCGAGGGTCTGTGCGACCTTGTTGTCCATCGTCCCGCCGTACAGCGGATGCGGATGCGCAACCAGCGCAATGCCACGCGTGGCGGCGCCATCGGCTGGACGATCCAGCGCGACTTCAATCTTGCCCACCGGTCCGTCGATCAGGAACCTGTCAGTCTGTGCGTTCATTGCGCGAGGCCTCAGACAACAGGCTGATCGAGCAGCAAACGCTCGACGATCTTGCCGTTCACCAGATGCGAATCGACGATTTCATCGATATCCGCTTCATCCACATACGTGTACCAGGTCCCTTCGGGATACACGACAACCACCGGTCCCAGCTCGCAGCGCTCGAGGCAACCGGCCTTGTTGATGCGGACCTTGCCGTCGCCGGCGAGCCCGAGCTGCTTCACGCGCTTCTTCGCGTACTCCTGCATGGCCTGCGCGTTGCAATTCGCGCAACTTGGACGCGCGGCGTCGGGGTCGCGCTGGTTCAGGCAGAAGAACACGTGATATTTGTAGAACGGGTCCATGAGCTTGGCCGGAAGAGGATTGATGTCGTGGGGGTTTTGTGTCGCGTTTTTGTGTCGCTTTGAACCGATTATAACGACCGGCGCTTTTCGCCGCCGGCACGCCGCCGGGCCAGAAATGCGCGCTCCGCAGTCGATGCCAGCCAGCCAAGCGCGGCATACGGCCACACCCACGCGAGCCACTGCGAAAGACCATTGAAATGCAGATAGCGCCCTTGGCGCCAGTCGGCGAGGACGATATCGAAGTACGGATTGACGGGCAGGAGATTCACCAGCACCAATGCCACGATAAGCGCAACACCCGCGAGCGTCGCACGCCACGCCCGCGAGCATCGCAGAGAAAGCAAACCAACCAGCGTGCCGCACGCTATGCCGGCAATGGCGCCGTCGGTCGCCCAGTCAAACGTCAGCCCGGCGCGCGACTGCAGGAACGTCGCGCCCGCTTTCGCGGCGAGTGTCGCGATCATCAGGCCGAGCAGCAGCCTCACGCGTGGCGCGCGGCTGCGCATGGGCAACGTGGCCAGCACCAGCGCGGCAAACAGGTTCAGTGAGGTGATGAGCGTTTCCCAGGCGTCGTCGGGAAGCTTTGCGCCCAGATGCGCCGGCCACGCCACGACATTCCACGCGGCGGGCGCCCACGCGAGCAGCGTGTCCTGCATCACGGGATCGATGCTCGACCACAGCACGCGCGGCAAATCGCCGACAGCGAACAGGAACGGGGCGGGATACATGGCCGCGAACGGCCAGAGCCCGGATAAGCCGATCATGTACGCGGCATCGCGCTCGAACCACATGAAACGCATGCGGCGCAGCAAACCCCGGTCGAGCAGCATGCTGGTCGCGGGCGCGGTGAGCGCCGCGCCCAGCAGCGCGCCGAGCGCGTTTGCGGCCAAGTCGAGATTCGATGCCACGCGCGTCGGCAAATAAGTCTGCACGGCTTCCATCGAACCCGACAACATTGCCCCGGCGATAAACGCCACGCCCGCCGCAACCGCGCCGCGCCAGCGCGGATAAAGCGCAAGCACGGCCAGCGCGCCGAACGGCATGTAGCCGAGCACGTTGGTGATGACGTCGAACGCGGTGAGATATTGCGGCAGCGGATCGGTGAGATACGCAAACGGTCCGATTCCGAGGGTTCGCCAGCCGGAAAACGGATACAGCGACCCATAGACGATCAGAACTGTATAAACCGCCAGCGCCTGTCGCGAGAGCGCAGACGGCCGACGCTGCCAATGCTTGAGAATCATGCGCGCCGCCCTTGTCCTTGCGCTGCTCCTTGCCCTGCTCTTTGCCCTGCTCCATGCATTCGTTCTCGCGTTCTTTTTCGTTCCAGAACGCAGCGCGCCGTGCCAGCCTGCATGGTAATCACCGGGCGGTCCTGAAGCAGCTCGCGACTTGCAACGCTGTCATTGCGAAGCGACCAGCGGCTGCACGCCGAGCCATGCCGCCATTTGCGCGATCAGGTCGTCGGAAGCGGCGGCAAGCGCACGCGCGCCACCGGCGGCATCGGCCGTGGACGAAGGCGCCCGCGCGATGAACGTGCGCTGGCTGACCACCTGCCCATGCTGCGACAACGTCACCCGCGCCGACACCTCGCCGTGGCTTTGCGAGGGGGCATCGAAGACTTGCTCGAAGTCCGTCAGATCGACCTGCAACGTGGGCGCGCGCACGGCGTCGGCGCCTGTGAGGACAGGTCCGCGCGAGGCCAGCGCCGCGCGCAGACGCTGCGTGAGCAAGTCCGCCGGCGACATGGTCCAGTGGCTGTCCGCATAGATCGCGGTGCGCTGGGCGTCGGCATATTTCAGGCGATACACGAACGCATCGGTATCCAGGTTCTTCGCGGCGCTCACCGCCAGCACTTTCACTGGAGGCATGGTCATGGTGTTGCCCAGCTGCGGGGGCGCACCCAGGTCGTAGCGAATATTCGATATAGCCGCAGGCGGCCCCGACGCGCATCCGGCGAGCATGGCAACGCAGGCCAGCGCGGCCAGGCTGAGCCTGACAAAACCGGAGCGCGCCCGCGGCAGCGGGCGCGCAGCACGCTTGGGATAGCGCATCGCCTGCAAGATCGTGTGTGGCATCACAGTTCCCTATTCCTAGATCAAAAAACGCTTCGGCAGCGGACCGGGCGCCGACGCTTCTGCGTCATGTAGCACGGCTCGATTCACACCGTCATTTCGACGAATTCGATGGCGCCGTCGGCCACTGGAAACCCGGCTCGCCAGGCCCTGGCGCCGGCTGCGGCGCGCCGAACAGCACGCTGCGCGGATTCCGGTTGAAAGTTTCCGCAGCGTGATCCACCGAGCGCGCCGCACTGCCCACGTCATCGGCCAATGAGTTCACGCGCGGCAATGTCTCGTAACCCACGCGCGCCGCCATTTCCTGCAACGACTCGTTGACTTCGTTCATCGCCCGGCCGGCACGTTCAGCCGCTTCACCCGCCTTGTTCATGTTGGTCACGAACGGCCCGTCCGCCCGGCTCAAGCTATTCGCAAGCGCATTGGTCGACGCGAGCGTGCGGTCCAGTTGATTCAGCGTATGAGGCAGTTGCTGCGCTACCGGGCCGACCTGCTTGCTCAGCAGTGCAATGCTGTCCGCTGCACCTTGCAAGCTCTTCGCGGTTTGCTGCACCTGATCGCGCATGTCGTCGGACATGAATTTGTCTGCGTCGTCGGCAATCCGTTCGAACTTCCTGATCAGGATGTCGCCGCGTTGCTGCAACTGGTCGAACAAGCCCGGGCGCAACGGCAGCGACGCAACCTTTTGCGGCGATGAGGGCAGCGGCGCCGTGTTCTTGCCGGTATCGTCGAGTTGCACGAATGCAATCCCCGTCACACCCTGGAAACCGAGCGTGGCGAAGGTGGATTGCGTGATCGGCGCGTTCTTGTCGACCTCGATACGAATGCGGATCTGCCCCGGATTGGCGTGATCGAACTTGATGGATTCCACCTTGCCCACGCCGAGGCCGCGATAGCGAACGTCGGCATCGGTGTACAAACCCGTCACATTAGTGCGCGCCACGAGGTCGTACGGCACGCGCACGGTGCGGTCCACGTTGAAAAAGAACACCGCGAGGCCGATAGCGGCCAACAGCCCGATAGTGAACAGACCGGCCCAGAACGCATGGGATTTGTTTTCCATCAGCAGGTTCCTTTTTTTACTACGTACTGCCAGAGCTTTCCTGAAAACCGTTCATGAGAACGCTCGTAAGAACGGCTAGAGTGAGGGACCGCATGGCGCGTCTTCCAGTGCAACCGCCGGTAATTTTGCGCGGCGCTCGGGCGGCAGCGCCTGCAACGCGCGCCTGCCGCGCCGCCCGAGAAAATATTCGCGGATAAACGGGTGGTCCACGGCCACCGCCTCTTCCACGGGCGCCGCCACCAATACGCGACGCTCGGCCAGCACAGCCACCCGCGTGGACAGCGCGACCATGGTGTCGAGATCGTGCGTGACGAGAACCACGGTCAAGCCCAGTGCCCGGTGCAGCGTGGCGATCAGGTCGACAAATTCATCCGATGCCTTCGGGTCCAGCCCTGCCGTGGGTTCATCGAGGAACAGCAGTTCGGGTTCAAGCGCAATGGCCCGCGCGATCCCTACGCGCTTGACCATGCCGCCCGATAACGCCGACGGCATCTTGCTCATGTTCTTGCACGACAGCCCGACCATTTCCAGCTTGAGCATCACGAACTCGCGGATCAGGTCCTCCGGAATCTTGCCCAGTTCGCGGAACGGCTGCGCGATGTTGTCGTACACCGACAACGACGAAAACAGCGCGCCCTGCTGGAACATCATGCCGGAGCGCGTGCGCAGGATGCGCGCGGTTTCGTCGTCCATGTTCGCCCACTCGTCGCCAAGCACTCGGATCGTGCCCGACGTGGGCGACTCCAGCCCGAGCATCTGCCGCACGAGCGTGGTTTTGCCGGAGCCCGAGCCCCCGAGCAACGCAAGTATCTCGCCGCGCCGCACTTCGAGGTTCAGGTGTTCGTGAATCACCGTGCGGCCGTAACGTTTCGTCACGTCCACGACTTCGATCACCGGTTCCGTGGTGACGGGCGTAGGTTTGTCGCGAACGGCGGATGCAAGGGTAGCCGACATCAGATGCCCACCGACTGGAAGAGGATGGCGAACACCGCGTCAGCGAGAATCACGATGGTGATGGACGACACCACCGAGGTCGTCGTCCCCTCGCCCAGGCTCTGCGAATTCGCCTTGATCCGGAAGCCAAAGTGACACGCGGCCAGCGCGATCAGCATGCCGAACACCACGCCCTTGGAAAGTCCGATCCACAGGTTGGCGATCGGCACGACGGACGGCAGCGAGCGCACAAAAAAGGACAAGTCGATACCCAATACCAGCTTCGCCGCCAGCGCACCGCCGAGCAGCGCAACCATGTTGGTCCACATGACCAGCAGCGGCATGGCAATGCCGAGCGCCAACACGCGCGGCAAGACGATCCGCAAGCCGTGAGGGATGCCCATGACCTGCATGGCGTCGAGTTCTTCCGTCACGCGCATCACGCCGATCTGCGCGGTAATGGCGGAACCGGAGCGGCCCGCGACCAGGATGGCTGAAAGCACTGGCCCCAGCTCGCGTATCACCGAAAGCCCCAGGATATTCACGATGTACTGATTCGCGCCGAACATGCGCAGTTGCTGCGCCGATAGATAACTCAGCACGATGCCGATCAAAAACGCCACGAGCGCCGTGATGCCGAGCGCCTGCGTGCCTGCGGCATAGATGTTCGCGGAGATTTCCGTCCACGGAATACGCTTCGGACGCCGCGCCAGCCCGATCAGGTCGAGCACGAATCCGCCGAACAGGGCGAGGCCGCCGTACAAATGCTCGAAGAACGAGAACAGCATCAGGCCGAAGCGCGTGATGGGATCGACACGATCAATCTGTTCGGGCTCGTCACGATTCGCGTCGAGCAACGCGACCCGTTCGAAAATTTCCCTTTGCGTGTCCGAGAGCGTGACGCGCTCCGGCAACTTCCGGCCCCACACGCGCCACAGCGCCTGCCCGCCGACGTGATCAAGCCGCTCGACTGGCAGCAAGTCCCATTGCTTGATGGCCTCCTGCCCGACACTGCGCAGCCGGTCCACCACGCCGCGTTTCGCGCTCGCGTGATCGCGCGCCAGTGCGAACGCCGTCCACTGGCCGGAAAGCCGGACAACCTTGCCCTGCTGGCCGGACTCGACCTTCAGGCCGGGCGGAGTGTCGAAGTTCAAGGCTTGAAAGCGCTCCGGGTAGGGTGGAGGGAGAAGCCATTGTAGCGAAGGTACGTCATGGAATCTCGAACAGGCGGGGCGTTGGCCAACCGGCCAGGGTTTCGGCGCCGAGGCACGTTGCAACGACCAACGTGCGTGTCGTTGTGCGTGTTTCCCCGCCCGGCTCCCGGGCGCCAGATCGCTACAATGCGGATATGAACTCATCCAACTCGTCTTTTCCGCTCGACGCCGCCTGGCGGATCGACCTCGACCGGCTCATGTCGCTCGCCGCGCGGCCGGTGCGCGACTGGCCGATCGAGATCGTCGATGAAACCGGCTCTACCAACGCTGACCTGATGGCGCAGCTCAAGGAACAGCCTCGCAACAAGACGTCAGCCTCGGCGCCCGACTCGTTCTCGCCGCGTTCGACGCTGAAGGCCGCCGATGGCACGCCGTTCGTGCGGGTTGCGTACTCGCAGACGGCCGGCCGGGGCCGTCGGGGCCGTGCGTGGGTGGCGCAACCGGGCAACGCGTTGTTGTTTTCTACCGCCTGCGTGCTGCCACGGCCGCTGGAAGGGCTCGCGGGTCTGAGCCTCGCAGTCGGCACAGCCGTGCTCGACGCACTGAATGGCTTGCCGCTGGCGGCATCGGCAAGACTCGCGCTGAAATGGCCGAACGACATCCTGCTCGACGACGGCAAGCTCGCCGGCATCCTGATCGAAACCGCGTGGAACACGCCGCGGGCGAGCGCGGTGGTGATTGGCATCGGCATCAACCTGCATGGCGCAGCGGAATTGGCGGCCGAACTGGATGAAGCTCAGCGTCGAAACGCCCTTCCCGTGCCGGGCAATACGCCGGCGTCCCTGTCGCGCGCGTGGCCCGAAGCAAATCTCACCGAGACCCTCGCCGCCGTCCTGAACGCGCTCGATGCCACCCTCGCGCGTTTCGCCGCCGATGGCTTCCGCCCATTTCGCCAGCAATGGCTCGCCGCGCACGCCTACGCGGGGCGCGAGGTGGTGCTGCTGGAGCAAGGTGTGGAAGTGGCGCGCGGTTTGGCGGTGGGTATCGACGATAACGGCCAGTTGCAGATCGATACACCAACGGGTCTGCGGACCGCCACCACCGGCGACGTCTCGTTGCGGCTTGCGGAGCAGCGGCCGTGAGTGGTGCACCGTTTCTGCTTATCGATGCAGGCAACAGCCGGATCAAGTGGTCGCTGGTGAGCGCGGCCAATGCCAACGAAACGCTGAACGCCGGCGCGTTTGAACACGTCGGCGTTGAAGCCGTTCTGACGGATATAGCCGATTGGTCGAGCTTGCCGAAGCCGGCGGGCGTGTGGATTTCTAATGTTGCGGGACCGCGCGTGGGCGAGCGGATAGCCGCCCTTCTTGATGCACGCTGGCCCGGCATGCCCCGCACGATCGTGCGCGCGCAAGCCCAACAATCAGGCGTGACGAACCGCTATACGGAACCGTCGAAGCTCGGCAGCGACCGATGGTGCGGCCTGATTGGCGCGCACGCGGCGTATCCCGGCGATAACCTGCTGATCGCGACTATCGGCACGGCGACGACGCTTGAAGCGCTGCTCGCCGATGGCACCTTCACAGGCGGCCTGATTGCTCCGGGCTGGCTGCTGATGATGCAATCGCTCGGCACCCACACGGCTCAATTGCCCACCCTTCTGCCCGACACCGCCCGCCACGCGATCAGCTCGTCCAGCGGCATTTTCGCGACCGACACGCGTACGGCTTTGTCGTCAGGATGTTTGCTCGCGCAAGCTGGCTTGATAGAACGCGCGTGGCAGGATCTGCGCGCCCAATGGAACAACGACGTGCGCCTGATTCTCAGCGGCGGGGGCGCCAGTGAAGTGGCGGGCGCGCTCAAGGTGCCGCATACTCGTCACGATTCCCTCGTGCTCGCCGGGCTTGCATTGATTGCCCGCGAAGCCGCCGTTTCCCGTTCACCTGATTGATGGAGCGCTTTCCATGCTGCGCTGGTTTCTCGCCCTGTTATTTCTGGCAAACCTGTTGATGTTCGTTGTCGTGCAAGGTGTGTTTGGACCGCTGCCGTCGGCCGGCGGACGCGAACCGCAGCATCTCGACCGGCAAGTCCATCCGGAACTGGTACGCGTTAGCCCGATCAGCCCTGAAGAAGCCGCTGATCAGGCTGTAGTCGGCGGTCCGGCGCCCGCGGCCGCCGTGCAGGCTGCGCCGCTCTCGCAATAAGCCGCTGTTAAGCCCTGTTTCCGGCCAACGCAGTTATCCCTGCGTGCGCACTTTCTTGAGCAACGCGGTCGTCGAGCGATCGTGCTCGAATGGAATGGCCAGCGCCTTGCCGCCCCAGCTTCGCACCAGCGCCGATTCCGCCAGCTTGTCCATATCGTAATCACCGCCTTTCACCAGCACGTCCGGATGCAACTCGCCGATGAGTTCCAGCGGCGTCGACTCCTCGAATTTCACCACCCAATCCACGCTTTCCAACGCGGCCAGCAGCGCCATGCGGTCATCTTCGCGATTGATCGGCCGATCGTCGCCCTTGCCGAGCCTCCGCACCGATGCATCGCTGTTCACACCGACAATCAGCGTTGCGCCTAGCGCTTTTGCATCGGCGAGATAGGTCACATGGCCGCGATGCAGGATATCGAAGACGCCATTCGTGAAAACCACCGGCGATGTGAATTGCGGGCGCGCAGCAGCGAGCGCATCGCGCGTCATGATCTTGCGTTCGAAAGGAGCGGGCATGTCTATCAATAATGAGGGTTTCGAAGGACCGTAGTGTGCCACGCGCGCCAGCACGTTTAACCCACGGCGTGTTTGCGCATGGAGCGCATCCTTCATAAACAAACAGCCCGCCGGTCACAAACCGGCGGGCTGTTTCAGAACAACAAATCGTAATTCCGGTCAGGCCGGCAGTTGCGATGCTGCTTGTGCAGCCTGCAGGCGCAACACTACTTCCTTGCGATACCGGTTCAACTCCTGCGCCGTGGCGAACGAGCGTTCGAACAGGATGGACAAGTTATGCAGGATCCGTTCGACAACCTTCTTTTCCCAACTGTCGTCGAAACGAATTTGTTCGTCGAGCCAATGTTCGAGCCATTCCGGATCCGGCAAACGCGACTGGATTGTGTCGCGCGGAAACAGCGCCTGGTTCACGTGCAGGTTGGTCGGATGCAGCGGCTTTTCCGTGCGCCGTGCCGATGCCATCAGGACACCGATCTTCGCGAACGCAGCACGCGCAATGTCACCGGTTTGCGTCATCGCTTTCTTCATGTAACGCAGATACGCGCCGCCATGACGGGCTTCGTCGCGCGAAATGGTTTCGTAGATATGCTTGATCACCGGTTCCGTGTGCCATTCGGCCGCGCGCCTATACCAATGGTTCAGGCGGATCTCGCCGCAGAAGTGCAGCATGAGCGTTTCGAGCGGGGGAGCGGGGTCGAATTCGAAGCGGACGGCGTCGAGTTCGGCTTCGGTCGGCACCATTTCAGGCTTGAAGCGGCGCAAGTATTCCATCAGCACGAGCGAGTGTTTCTGCTCTTCGAAGAACCACACGCTGATGAACGCCGAAAAATCGCTGTCGTTATGGTTGTCGCGCAGGAACATTTCCGTGGCGGGCAACGCGGACCATTCGGTGATCGCGTTCATCTTGATGGTCTTGGCTTGTTCGTCGGTAAGCAGCGCCGAGTCGAATTTGTCCCAGGGAATATCTTTCTCCATGTCCCAACGAACCGATTCCAGCGATTTATACAGTTCCGGATAAAGCATCGTGTTCATAGTCCACCCCTGGTTTGCAACGTAGTGCGACAGTTCTGTCTGTTGTAACTGTAGCCGGCTCGCACGGGAATCCGCGCCGCCAGCAGCGAAGCTTTCAATTTTACGCGGGAATCAGGCGCCCAGATGCAAAAACGGTAAAGAAGCGCCTGTCGCGTCCCTCTGCGACTTTTTGCCCGTTGCAAACGCGGCAGTCAGCGGCGTTGCACTATCTACCGTGGGTGAGGAGCGAACCCTGTGCCTGAGGTAAGTACGAAGCGCGAGCCGTGATGCAGCTCGTTTAAAGCCTTTTTTGATACTTTATAAAAATTTGATGCTTGATGAGACTCTTGCCCAAGCGACCGTTACCGCACTGCCGATTACGCCGATCACTACCATGCACGCCGCATGAAGCATGCCTTTGGCGCGTGACAGGCACAAGGCGCAACATGTTTTACCCCACGCCCCCCGGCCTGACCGTGAATCGTGTTCTCAGTCATGCCTGAGTAAGCTCGCGGTATCAAGCACCGACGAAAGGTCAATGCATTAAAAAAACCCGTCGATCATAGCATGGCGCTCTGGCGCCACTCCGCTACAACGTCGCTAATTGGCCCAAGCCCCGCGACGTTCAACACGCCATCAGGAAGCTTGCGTCGTAACGCAGGACTGCTGCCGCCCACCCAGATCGCGACCTCCGAAGGCAATGCCGCACGCAATTCCGTAAGCCCGTTGATCACGGTCTGCGCCGGCATGGAAGCGGCAAACGACAGCGCCACGATCTCTATTTCATGGGCCAGGACGGCGTCGACAATGTCCTGCTGCGGCGTCTGCGTTCCAAGCCCCATGCACTCGCAATCGGCCAACGCGAGCATGGCCTCCGCCATCAGGATGCCTAGCCCATGCCCCTCGCCCGCCAGCGTGGTGAGCAGCACCCGCGGGTGGGTACCGCGCCCGCGCAAAGCCTCGGAGAGTGGACGCATCAGCGAGCGCAGCGAGACCTGCAAGGCTTCACTGAACAGATGCTCGTGATAGACCTGCAGCGAGCCTGCGGCCCACGCATTACCCACTCTCGCCGTCAACGGCGCGGCTACATCGAGAACGAAGCGCGTGAGCCCTTCGTGCGTGGCGCGCTTAAGCAACTCGAAGCGGAAATCGTCGTATCGGCCTACGCGCAGCAGTTCAACGAGCCGGTCAAGTTCCGTGTCCGGCGCGTCCCGTCCCACGCCTGATTCTTCCGCCAGTTGCTGCAGCCGTGCGATGGATTGCGGCAGGACTTTGCTTGGCCTGTGGCCCGCATCCAGCAGGCGCTTGACCAGCCGGAGCTTGGTCACCTGCTCTTGCGGATAAAGCCGCTCGCCGCCCGATGACCGCAACGGTTGCGGGAAGCCGTAGCGGCGCTCCCAGACGCGCAGCGTGTCCTTGGTCAGCCCGATCTCGTTGGCAATCGCGCCGATGCCGATGCCTGTCACGCCTGTTTCGGCACTGTCTTCCGCCGCGCCCGTAGGGTCGGGAACCACCGGTATCAGGCTCCCGATTTCTGTCTCGCTGGCCGCCGTACCGTTCAAGGACAGATCGGTTTCCGATGTATTTGTCATGGACAAATCCTTGGATACGTAAATTGGTTAATGAAGCAAATGGAGCGAAATCCGCCTCTACACCTTAATTTATAGACTTTCTGTCAAACTCGCACCATTATTCATCATAGACGAAATTTCTTAATTATGGTGGACAAAACATTGTCGATGAAAGGTCGTTTTATTCCGGCGGCGTGCATCCATCGCGGCCGAAATTGCGTAATTCAACTTGAGCGCGGCATGAGCACCCGCCAGTAGCGCCAGACAAAGAGCCGTTAGGGCCATCAGGCAGTCGACACAAAAAACCAAGACACACGGAGCAACGTCATGAAAGTTGCGGTAATCGGAGCGGGGATTTCGGGACTCGCGTGCGCATATCGGCTGGCGAAGGCGGGTATCGATGTAACGCTGTTCGAGGCCAATGACTACTTTGGCGGTCATACGAACACGGTGGACGTGACACTCGATGGCATCACGCACGGCGTCGATACCGGCTTCCTGGTCTTCAATCACCGCACTTATCCGAACTTGGTGAAGCTGTTCGAGGAGCTCGGCGTCTCCACCACCGCGACCGATATGTCGTTCTCCGTATCGCTGACGGATCGCCGGCTGGAGTGGGCGGGCAGCGACCTGAACACGGTTTTCACGCAACGCCGCAATCTGCTGCGCCCGGCGTTTCTGCGCATGCTGGCCGATATCCTGCGTTTCAACCGCACAACCACCGCGCTGGCGCTGGCGGGAAAAGACGTTCAACTCGCCGAGCCCGTCAGCAGTTTTCTCGAACGCGAAAAGTTTTCGATGGCGTTCCGCGACTGGTACCTGCTGCCGATGATCGGCGCGATCTGGTCATGCTCGACATCGCAGATGATGGCGTTTCCTATCGGCACGCTGATTCGCTTTTGTCACAACCACGGGCTGCTGCAAGTCAACGACCGGCCGCAATGGCACACCGTCAACGGCGGCGCACGCGAATACGTGCGGCGGATGTTGCCCGTCATAGGCGACGCCCGCGTCAGTGCGCCCGTGACATCGATAAGACGCAGTACGCACGGCGTGGAGATCGAAAGCACGCGCGGGTTGGAGCACTTCGATCACGTCGTGCTGGCCTGTCATAGCGACCAGGCATTGGCCCTCCTCGCCGATCCTTCACACGATGAATCGGCGACGCTCGGCGCGATCGGCTACGCGCCCAATCGCGCGGTGTTGCATACGGACACGTCGCTGCTCCCGGCACAACGCGCTTGGTCGGCCTGGAACTACGAAAGCCGCACCGGCGAGCTGGGCGACGAGCCACAGTTATGCGTGCATTACCTCATCAACAAACTGCAACCATTGCCGTTCAAGACGCCGGTGATCGTCTCGCTGAATCCGGTCCGCGAGCCGCGTCGCCATACGGTAATGCGCGAGTTCGCCTACAGCCACCCCGTCTTCGATCAAGCCGCGGTCCAGGCCCAACGCTCTTTGCCGTCGATGCAAGGCGTACGCAACACGTGGTTCGCGGGGGCGTGGACCGGTTACGGTTTCCATGAGGACGGCCTGAAGTCGGGACTGGAAGCGGCCGCGAAGCTGACTGCGATCGCGGCGGCATTGGACAACCATGAACCGGCGCTTGCAGCATGAGTACGCCCGCCTCGCAATCCTTCGATACCCCCGACCTGCTGCTCGTCGGCTCCGTGCGCCACAAGCGCCTGCGCCCGGCGCGCAACGCGTTTTCCTATGGTGTCTACACGTTACGGCTACCTTTGCGCGCACGCGCCGCAAGGCTCGCCCAAGGTACGCAACAACACTCGCGCTGGTTCTCTACAAATCGATTCGGCTTGCTAAGCTTTTACGACAGTGACCACGGCGCCGAGGGACAAACGCCGCTCGGATGGATCGAATCGATGCTGCATGAAAACGGCATCCACGACGCCACCGGCGAAATCTTCCTGCACACATTCCCGCGCGTCCTGGGCTACGTATTCAACCCGGTCAGCTTCTGGTTCTGCGAGCGCGCGGACGGCACATTGCGCGCCGTAGTCTGCGAAGTGAACAACACCTTCGGCGAGCGACATTGCTACCTGCTCGATCCCGGCAACGGCGTCCTGAACGGCGTGCCGCTCACCGCCACCAAGGTTTTCCACGTGTCGCCGTTCTGCAAGGTGCAGGGGCACTACACGTTCCGCTTCATGTTTGCATCGCCGAAACGCGGGAAGCCGATGCGCTCGCTCGCGTGCATCGACTACGACGACGGCGAAGGTCCGTTGCTGCTGACCAGCATCGCCGGAAGCGCACGTCCGCTCGATGCCCGCAACGTGCTGCGCGTGTTCTTCGGTTACCCGCTGATGACGTTCGGCGTCATCGCGAAAATTCATTGGCAAGCGCTGAAGCTGTTCTTCAAACGCGTGCCATTCCAGAGCAAACCCACTCCGCCGGCTGCGAACGTTTCGCACGAGCGGGCCGAATTGCCGACCAGGTGACTTGCAAATGTCGACACAGACTTCCCCCCCTTCATCGCTACGCAGTCCGGTTGCCTCATGGTTCATGCGGCCCTTGCTGGGCAAACATGGCGCGCTGCGCAAACCCGCGGCTGCCCGCGTGGTGCTCAGGCTGATGAGTCAGCTTCAATACGGCGTCCTCGATGTCCACCTCCCCGACGGCACCACGCGCCGTTTCGGACAGGCACCCGACGCGCCTGGCAATCCGCCGTATGCGCGTGTCGTGTTGACCAACTGGAACGTGTGCGCGGCGGCGATGAAGAGCGGCGACATCGGCTTCGCTGAAACCTATCTGGCAGGCGACTGGCATACCGACGATCTCGCCGCGCTGCTCGACATCATGGTCCGTAACCGCACGACGATAGAAGCAGTGGTCTACGGATCGTGGTTCGGCAAGCTGACGAACCGCTTCCGGCATCTGCGCAACGCGAATACGAAGGAAGGTAGCCGGCGCAACATTCACGCGCATTACGATCTTGGTAACGCGTTCTACAAGCTCTGGCTCGACAGCACGATGACCTATTCGAGCGCCCTCTTCGACGGCTCGCCGGACCAGACGCTCGAGGACGCGCAACGTGCGAAATATCGGCGCCTGTTGAACGAACTGGAACTCGATGGCGTCAATCCGAGCGTGCTGGAAATTGGTTGCGGCTGGGGCGGCTTTGCACAACTTGCTGCAAGCGAGGCGAAAGCGAACGTGACCGGCCTGACGCTGTCGACAGAACAACTCGCGTACGCGCAGCAGCGCCTGACAGACGCGGGATTGAGCGATCGAACCGATCTTCGCCTTCAGGATTACCGCGATACCCACGGCCAGTTCGACGCAATTGCATCGATAGAAATGTTCGAAGCCGTGGGCGAGGAATATTGGCCGAGCTACTTTGAATGCATCAAGCGCAATCTCAAGCGCGGCGGGCGAGCATGCGTGCAAACAATTACCATCGACAACGCGCTGTTCGATCGTTACAGAACCAGCACCGACTTTATCCAGCAGTATATTTTTCCAGGCGGTATGCTGCCTTCGCCTGATGTGTTCATGCAAACCGCGGAACGCCATGGGCTGAAAGTGGTCAACCAGTTCTCCTTTGGCCGCGACTATGCACGCACGCTCAAAATGTGGCGCAATGCGTTTGTTGCGCGGCTCGATGAGATCCGTGCACAAAGATTCGACGAACGATTCATCCGCTTGTGGGACTTTTACTTATGTTATTGCGAGGCCGCGTTCGCGCACTCGAACACCGACGTCATCCAGTTCACGCTGGAGCACGCCTGATCGCGAGAGCCGCTGCGCTCGCGCTGGTCCTGATCATCTTGCCGCTGCAGGCGTTTGCTTTCGACGCGGCGTCGGTGGTGCGTCAGACGATTCCGCAAGCGCGCGTGCAGGGCGAAGGCGAGTTGCGCATGTACGGTTTTCATATCTACGACGCTACGCTTTTCGTCGGGCCAACAGGTCTGTCGAGCAAGGAATTGACGGCGCGGCCGTTTGCGCTGGATATCGAATATGCGCGTGCTTTCAAGGGTCCTGCGATCGCCAAAAGAGGCCGCCAGGAAATGGACGACCTGAAGCTCGCAAGCAAGGCGCAGACGGCGCAATGGCAAGAGGAGATGGAAGAGATCTTCCCCGACGTGCAGCCGGGAGATCATGTCATTGGCGTATTCGTGCCTGAGCGCGGCACGACGTTTTATGCCGACGATAAAGTCATTGGCACAATTCCCGGCGACGCCTTCGCTCGCGCATTCTTCTCGATCTGGTTCGATCCGCGCACGTCGGCGCCGGGCTTGCGCAACCAGTTGCTCGCCAACGGCGCGGCGCAGTAGCTCAGCGTTTCAACTGGACCGCATTGCCGCGCCGATTGAAATGTAGTTTAAAGCGGCTTCTTTCGCGGCGCGGCTTTCCTGGCCGGTGCTTTCCTCGCCGCCGCTTTTTTGGCTGCGGGTGGTGCGTCGGCGTCATCAGCTTCCGGCGGCGCGGCGGCGTCGGGCGGTTCTACGTCGTCATCGTCATCGCCATTTTCGTCTTCATCCGTGCTCATGCTCGGCGCTGCCGCGCCGGCATTTTGCTGCGCAATCGCCAAGGCCGCCAGGCTGTTAAATTGCGACTGAAGCATGTTCCACCAGCCCGAAGGATCGAATGAAGCGTCGGTCCCACCGGCTTCACCCGGCGCCTCCGTACCCGGCTGCGGCTCCGCTTCCGCCTTCGGCTTTGTCCTTTCCGGCGGCGGTGCTGGCCACCCGGAAGCAGCCGGCGATGAAGCAGACGAAGCCTGCGTCTTTTCCATCGACGTCTGCGCGAACGCGCCAAACGCACGCAATGTAGCGAGCGTCGCGCGCTGCACTTCAAGCGCCTGAATAGCCGATTGCAGCATGTTCAAGTTGAGCTTGAGCCATTGCTCGACCGCGCGCATGTCCTTGATCCGCTTGTCGAGTTCTTCGACGTTCGTGAGCGGCGCCAGCATGTCGGACATCATGGACAGCGACGGAGATCCGCCCGGCGCAGCGGCTGCCGCGAACGGGTTCAGCTTCATCATGTCCCACATCTTTTCCATCATGTCGCCCTGGGGGAAACCGGTCATGCCTGGAAAGCTTCCAAAGGGCGGCGTACCACCGGGCGTATCGGTCATGAGACTTTCTCCTTGATGCTGCGGGTACGTACGAGGTATGAGGGAAACCAAAAGATAACGGATGCCAAACCTAAAACGGCGATCCGCCCGGGAAATCCGGCGCGCGCCGTTCACGCAGTGACTTGATGCCTTCCTGCACATCGGGCCCGGAAAAGCCCATGAATTCGAGCGCCAGCGAGGTATCGAAAGCCGGGCCTGCCGTTCGCAGCCAGTTATTCAGCGCGTATTTCGTCCAGCGGATGGCCGTTTGCGATCCTTGCGCCAGACGATTCGCGACTTCAAATGCTTTCGTCAGCAATTCGCTTTCGTCCACCGCCAGCGACACCAGCCCGATGCGCTCCGCTTCCTCGCCGCTCACGGGTTCGCATAGCAGCAGGTAATACTTCGCTTTCGCCATGCCGCACAACAGCGGCCACACAATGGCCGCATGATCGCCGGCGGCCACGCCGAGCCGCGTGTGTCCATCGATAATGCGCGCAGTTTTCGCCGCGATGGAAATATCGGCGAGAAGGCCTGCAACCAATCCCGCGCCGACCGCAGGACCGTGCATGGCCGAGACGATCGGCTTGCTGCAGTTGATCACGTTATAAACGAGATCGCGTGCCTCGCGCCAGACGCGCGTGCGGACTTCGAAGTCGGACGCCATCTGTTCGACCAGATGCAGGTCGCCGCCGCCTGAAAAGCCCTTGCCCTCGCCGCGAATCAACGCCACGCGCGTGTCCGGATCACGATCGATATCGCGCCAGATATCCGCGAGTTCACGATGCATGTTTGCATCGGCCGTCGCGAGTCCGCTCTTGTTCGCGCCCGCACCGTTCATCACGATTTCAAGCACGCCGTGGTCGTGCCGGCGCAATTCCAGCGACGTGTAATGCGCGTAAAGAGACAGGTCGCTCATGGTCGTGCCTTCGCTCAAAGAAAGATCAACGCGGTTGATAGATCCACTTGCCGCTCTCGATCTCCGCGATCACGCGAGCACGTTGGTCGAGCCCGATATGATCGTTCGGCGTCATGTTGACGAGACCGTTCGAGTCCGCAAAATTCTTCGTGTTTTCAAGCGCATCGCGCAAGGCGCCGCGAAACTCGGGCGTGCCCGGCGCGCCCGCTTTCAACGCAATCGGCACCGCGCGGTTCAGCAACATGCCCGCGTCCCACGCATACGATCCGAACGCCGATACCGTGCCTGCGCCGTACTTCGTTTCATACAGCTTGATGTACTCGATCGCGAGACGTTTCGCCGGATGATCGTCGGGCAGTTGCGAGGCGACGAGAACCGGGCTCGTCGGCAGGAACGTACCGTTGCAATCCGCGCCGCACACGCGCAGGAAGTCGCGATTGCCCGTGCCGTGGTTATGATAAATCGTGCCTCTGTAACCGCGTTCTTTCAACGTCTTCGGCGGCAGCGCAGCAGGCGTTCCCGCTGCGCCTACGACCACCGCGTCGGGCTTGGCGGCCATGATTTTCAACACCTGGCCGGTGACGCTCGTGTCCGTGCGGTTGAAGCGCTCGTTGGCGACCATCGTGATGTGGTGAAGCTGCGCGAACTTCGCGACCTCTGCGTAAAAGGTCTCGCCGAGCGCATCGGCCTGGCCGATGTACGCCATCGTTTTCACGCCATGATTGCTCGCATGTTCGGCAATGGCGGACGCCATCATCGCGTCGGTTTGCGGCGTCTTGAAGACCCAGTGGCGCTTGGCGTCCACCGGTTCAATGATCTTCGATGACGACGCGAGCGAGATCATGGGCGTCTGGCCATCGGCGACCACATCGATCATCGCGAGCGAGTTCGGCGTAATCGATGAACCGATGATCGCGTCCACGTGATCTTCGGAAATCAGCTTCTTCGTGGTCTGGACAGCTTGCGTGGTGTCGGAGGCATCATCGAGAACGATGTAGTCCACCGGGCGGCCACCCATTTCCTTCGGCAGCAACGCGACGGTATCGCGTGCCGGAATGCCGAGCGACGCCGCCGGCCCCGTCAGCGACAACACCAGCCCAATCTTCACATGCGGCGTCTGCGCCCAGGCGGCCGTTGAAAGTGTGAGTGTGAGTAAGACACCCACGCCCAATTGCCTGACCGTCGCTCCCCATCTGCCGCCTGACTGCATCGAAGTCTCCTTGTCATGGGTGCGCCGACGCCAATTTTCTATAGCGTCTCGACGCAATGCGGCTAAGTGTAGGGCGGCGCAGCATGCGAGCGCATCGGGCGAAACCCCTTACTGGCGGCGTCGCTGATTCACCCGTTATTCGCCCAGCGCCACGACTGACTGATCGATTGCACCGAATATCGACTTGCCGGCTTCATCGAATATTTCGATCTTCACGCTGTCGCCGAACTTCATGAACTCCGTTGTCGGCGCACCGTGTTCGATGGTCTCCAGGCAACGCTTCTCGGCGATACAGCAGTAACCGCGCTTCGTGTCCTTGTTCGAGACCGTGCCCGAACCGACGATCGATCCCGCACGCACATTGCGTGTTTTCGCCGCGTGCGCGATCAATTCGCCGAAGTTGAACACCATGTCCGTGCCGCAATCGGGCTGACCGACTTTCTTGCCGTTCCAGTGGACGATCATCGGCCGATGCACACGGCCTTCGCGCCACGCATCGCCCAGTTCGTCGGGCGTGACCGCGACCGGCGAAAACGCCGTGGCCGGCTTGCTCTGGAAAAAGCCGAAACCCTTGCCGAGTTCACCCGGAATCAGGTTGCGCAGCGAAACGTCGTTGACCAGCATGAGGAGGCGGACGTGCCTGAGGGCGTCGGCGGGTTTGACGGCCATCGGCACATCGGTGGTGATCACGGCCACTTCGGCTTCGAAGTCGATGCCATATGCCTCCGATGCACACACGATATCGTCTTCTGGTCCCAGCAAATCGTCGCCACCGCCTTGGTACATCAGGGGATCGGTCCAGAATTCGGGCGGCATTTCCGCTTTGCGGGCGCGTCGCACGAGTTCGACGTGGTTCACGTAAGCCGAGCCGTCAGCCCACTGGAACGCGCGCGGGAGCGGCGCCATGCAGGCTTTGGGGTCGAAGGCGAACGCGTGGCGCGCGCGGCCCTGGTTCAGCGAATCCGAGAGATCGAGCAATTGCGGCGCGTAAAAAGTCCAGTCGTCGAGCGCGCGTTGCAGCGTCGGCACGATCGCGTCGGCAATCGCCGCCGTGCGCAAATCACGCGATACAACGACCAGTTGGCCGTCGCGGGTTCCGTCCTTCAGCGTGGCAAGTTTCATAAACCGTTTTGTACGTTTAGTGACGATGGAGGAAATCTATTTTACGATGGTGAATCACGTCGGGGCGGTTTTGCGATGATTCGGGCGGTTACCGGTTGCCGTCGCCACCTTAGCGTCGCTCGGTTGTATAGCTCCAATAAACCGCTTACGCGCCTCCGACCAACCCTTGTTTTGTGAACCGGCTTGCGCCGTTATCGATTTCTCCATGCCCTCTCCCAGCCGTCCCGGATCGTCCACGCTGCCCTTATCGGAACAGGTCGAAGCCGATGATGCCCTCGACCTCGCTGACTCCACGGACTCGAACGAGACTGCCGATGCCGCCGAGGAAAAGTCCCGCTCCGGCATCCAGTCGATCGAAGTCGGCTTCCGCCTGCTCGACGTGCTGACCAACGAGCCTCGCGCCATGATGCTGCGCGATCTCGCCCAGCGCGCCGGCATGAGTCCTGCGAAGGCGCATCGATACCTGGTGAGTTTCCTGCGGCTTGGCGCGGTCTCGCAGGACCCGGTATCCGGGCGCTATGAACTCGGTGGCTTCGCGTTACAGATGGGGTTGGCGCGGCTTGCCCGTGTCGATGGCGTCAAGCTCGCGCGCATCGCGCTGACGGGGTTGCGGGACCGGCTGGACCTGACGGTGGGTATCGCGGTGTGGGGGAATCAAGGGCCGACTGTCGTGCACTGGATGGAGTCGAGCTATCCCGCGAAGGCATCGTTGAAACTAGGCGATGTCATGCCGCTGTTGTCATCGGCGACGGGTTTGCTGTTTGCCGCATGGCTGCCGCGCAGCAAGACGCAAGCGATGCTCGATCGCGAGCTCACCGCCACGCGGCAGTCGATGGCGGATATTGAACCGGTGCTCGCCGAGATCCGTGCGCACGGTGCGGCGCGCGTGGAAGGCATGTTGCTGCCGACCATCCATGCGTTCTGCACGCCGGTGTTCGACTCAACCGGCGATCTCGCGCTCGGGTTGATTGCACTGGGCCAGGAAGGATCATTCGATACCCGCTGGGGCGGCGACATCGACACCGCCTTGCGCGAATGTGCCGGACAACTTTCCTACGAACTCGGGTATAAACCGGGCGAACGATAAGACCTGGGAATCGTACGATGCTCACGCGTGCGGAACATCGCAGCGTGCCCGCGAGTCATATGCGTTTCGCGTGCTTTTCACGATCGTTGCCGATTGTTTTCCCTGCAGCGTTTTACTGCTTGCCCGACCACGCGCGTTTCCGAGCTAGCCGATGCCGTTCTCCCTGCTTCGCCGCCGTCGCGCCCTTTCAGGCGCATCGTCCGATTATTCATCCGCCGACCATTCCCTTCGATGGGTCGTGTGGCTGGTCGTGCTGCTTGTTGTTCTGGCACTGCATTGGATAGCCGGACGATGGGTAGAGAGGAGCCGGAACGCATCGAATCCGGTGCCGGCTGAACATGTGCCGGTGCAGGTCGAATTGCTGACACCCAAGCCGATAGCGCAAGCGCCGAAGCCTGTCGCGCCGCCTCCGCCGGCTCCCAAACCTAAGCCCGTACCCAAGCCGGTACCGCAACCCCAGCCCACGCACGCCATCACGACGCCGCAAACCGAACAGGTGGCTCAAGCGGCGCAGGCAGCTCAAGCCGCACAGGCTGAACAAGCAGCTCAAGCTGCCCAAGCCGCCGCGAAAGCAGCAAGTGACGCAGCAGCGTCTCAAGCAGCGGCCGCCGCTGCCAAAGCCGCAGTGACCGGCGATAAATTCAGCGTTCCACCTTCGGGCGAACTTCGTTACGACACGCGGATCAACGGCGTGATGAACCAGGTCGGCAACATCCATTGGGTCAACGACGGCCAGCACTACGAGATGGTCGTCTCCATCCCGTTGCCGTTTGTCGGACCGTATGTGTATTCGAGCAAGGGTCACATCGACGGCTTCGGCATTGCACCCGAGCAGTATTCGGAGCAACGTGGCCGCCGCGCTGCCGACATCACCGTCTTCGATCGCACCACGAAACAACTGGTCTATACGCGCACGCCGAACAACCAGCCGCTTGCCGATGGCGCCGAAGACCGTTTCAGCGTGGTCATGCAGTTGTCGAGTCTGGTACGCGGTTCGCCTGACACCTACAAGCCCGGTGTAGTGCGTCAATTCAGCGTAGCTGATAACGACAGCAACGAGATCTGGCCGATAGAAACCGTCGGCGATGAAAACGTGCAGACCGCCGACGGCAACGTGGAGGCTCGCCATTTCACGCGTCTGCCAAGACGCGAAGGCGATCGCCGGCGTCTCGACATCTGGCTTGCGCCCACGCTGGGCTGGCTACCCGTGCGTATTCTGCAGACGGAGCCGAATGGCATGCAGATCGAAATGCTCTGGCGCGGCAAGCTGGAAGCTCCGTCAGCCACGCCGGGCCAATCCGGTGCGGGCACGCCAGATGCGTCTCTAGATGCAGAACCTGCCGCACCCGTCGCCGATAAACCCTGAGATCGGCTCGATTTAACGCAGGTTTAAGTCTGGCCGCTTATGCTTGGAGACATAAAGATTCGACGAAAAACTCCGTTAAACAGGTAATGGCAGAACGTGCGGATGTTGGTGGTTGGCGATGGTTGAGGATGGTTCGATCCCGAACTGATGCCAACGCTGAAGAGAGCCAGTATGGGGCTGTCGACACCGGTTAAAACGCCCAAGCGGGTTGTTGCCTTAGATGCAGACTAAAGCGGTGATAGATTCAATCAAGAATGCAGGATTCGCAATACTTTGTGCTTTACATCTGTTCTTAGTAGAGGAAACACAGCGTTTCAGGGCACTTCTGGAAACATTTTTGCGGGAGAATGTGTCTAACAAAGGTCCTCGATGGGCTTTCGGTCTCAACGTCGAGGCCACCCCTTGAATTCCAACCTAAACGCTCAATGTAAGACGTTGAAACGCCTTACGGGCAAACAGGAATAAGGAGTGTCGCCATGCAAATGATCTACAACAGCCCTAACTATTGTGTAGTCGAATTCCCGCCACAGGACAACCATCTCGCGATGAAAGCGGGCGGTTACGAGATCGTGGACAAGACCATGCAACGCGAAATTTTCATCGACGGCGCACTCGCTGCCCGTTTTCGCGAGCATGTCCAGAAGTTGATGCAAGAAGAGCAATCGTTGGAAGACGTGGACGAGTTCCTCGGCCAGTTCGACATCTTGATGAACCAGCCGGTGATCCTTCACTAAAGGTTGCACGCAGGGTTCCACGCAGCCTTGCAGTAAGAACACCCAGCGACACCCCCTGAAAACCCCGCCATGAAAGTGGCGGGGTTTTTTGTTCATGGCGCTTGATTGCCCGGCGTTTTGGAAAGCGCCATAAGAAAGCGGTCGTGCCCCACTACAGATACAATGTTGGGCTATTTAAGCCTGTTTGGAGCCATGTGAATCATGAATCCGTCCCTCGAAACTGTCGCCCCGAAATCTGCCGCAGAGCGCCGCCCGTACACGCGCGGCGCCGTGTTGCCTGCGCTCTTGCAACAGCGCATTCTCATTCTCGACGGCGCGATGGGCACCATGATCCAGCGCTACAAACTCGACGAAGCCGGGTATCGTGGAGAACGTTTTGCCGATTATCCCCGCGATATCAAGGGCAATAACGAGTTGCTGTCGATCACGCAGCCGCATGTGATCCGTGAGATCCATGACCAGTATCTGGCTGCCGGCGCGGATATTCTCGAGACGAACACCTTCGGTGCGACGACAGTGGCGCAGGCCGATTACGGCATGGAATCGGTGGCGGTCGAAATGAACATGCAGTCGGCGAAGCTGGCGCGCGAGGCTTGCGACAAGTACTCGACGCCGGACAAACCGCGCTTTGTCGCGGGCGCGATCGGACCGACGCCCAAGACCGCGAGCATCTCACCGGACGTTAATGATCCTGCCGCGCGCAACGTGACATTCGACGAACTGCGCCTGGCGTATTACGAGCAGGCGAAGGCGCTGATGGATGCGGGCTGCGATCTGTTCCTGGTTGAAACCATCTTCGATACGTTGAACGCAAAGGCTGCGTTATTCGCGCTCGATCAGTTGTTTGAAGACACAGGCGAACTGTTGCCGATCATGATTTCCGGCACGGTGACTGACGCGTCGGGTCGAATCCTGTCGGGACAGACGGTCGAGGCTTTCTGGAACTCGCTGCGTCATGCGCGGCCACTCACGTTTGGTTTGAATTGCGCGTTGGGCGCGGCGTTGATGAGGCCGTATATCGCTGAATTGTCGAAGCTCTGCGACACGTATGTATCGTGTTATCCGAACGCGGGTTTGCCGAATCCGATGAGTGATACGGGCTTCGATGAAACCCCCGATGTCACGTCGAGCTTGCTGAAGGAATTTGCGCAAGCGGGATTGGTGAATCTGGCGGGCGGATGCTGCGGCACGACGCCGGAACATATCGCGGAAATCGCGAAGGCGTTGGCCGATGTAAAGCCACGGAAGTGGCCGTCGCATTATCGTGAAGCTGCCTGACTGCCCGACACGAAATACAAGCCCTTCGACAAGACCATCACGCTGCAACGCCCAGAGACACCATGACCGATCACACCATGCGCCTTTCCGGCCTCGAGCCGTTCAACGTCACCGACGGTTCGCTCTTCATCAACGTGGGCGAGCGGACCAACGTGACGGGATCGAAGGCGTTCTCGCGCATGATCCTCAACAACCAGTTCGACGAAGCGCTGGCCGTCGCACGCCAGCAAGTCGAAAACGGCGCGCAGATCATCGACATCAACATGGACGAGGCCATGCTTGATTCGAAAGCGGCCATGGTCCGGTTCCTGAACCTGATCGCCTCCGAGCCGGATATCTCGCGCGTGCCGATCATGATCGACTCGTCGAAATGGGAAGTGATTGAAGCAGGCTTGAAATGCGTGCAGGGCAAGGCGGTCGTGAACTCGATCTCGCTGAAGGAAGGCGAAGACGCGTTCCGCCACCACGCCACGCTGATTCGCCGCTACGGCGCCGCAGCCGTCGTGATGGCCTTCGATGAAGACGGCCAGGCCGACACCTACGAACGCAAGACGCAGATCTGCAAGCGCTCGTACGATTTCCTCGTGAACGAAGTCGGTTTCCCGCCGGAAGACATCATCTTCGATCCGAACATCTTCGCTATCGCGACGGGCATCGAAGAGCACAACAACTACGCCGTCGACTTCATCAACGCCACGCGCTGGATCAAGGAAAACCTGCCGCACGCGAAGATCAGCGGCGGCGTGTCGAACGTGTCGTTCTCGTTTCGCGGCAACGATCCGGTGCGCGAAGCAATCCATACGGTGTTCCTCTATCACGCGATTCAGGCGGGCATGGACATGGGGATCGTGAACGCGGGGCAGCTCGGCGTGTACCAGGATCTCGATCCCGAACTGCGCGAACGCGTGGAAGACGTGGTGCTGAATCGTCGCGATGACGGCACGGATCGTCTCCTCGAAATCGCCGATAAATTCAAAACCGGCGCCGCGAAGAAAGAAGAGAACCTCGAATGGCGCAACCAGCCTGTCGATCAACGCCTGGCTCACGCGCTGGTTCATGGCATCACGAACTTCATCGTGGAAGACACCGAGGAAGTCCGGGCGCGCATTGAAGCGGCCGGCGGCCGGCCGATCAACGTGATCGAAGGGCCGTTGATGGACGGCATGAATATCGTCGGCGACCTGTTCGGCGCGGGCAAGATGTTCCTGCCGCAAGTGGTCAAGTCGGCGCGCGTGATGAAGCAAGCCGTGGCGCATTTGATTCCGTATATAGAGGAAGAAAAGCAGCGCATGGCCGATGCCGGCGAAGACGTCCGGCCGAAGGGCAAGATCGTGATCGCGACCGTGAAGGGCGATGTGCACGACATCGGCAAGAACATTGTCTCGGTCGTACTCCAGTGCAATAACTTCGAGGTCGTCAACATGGGCGTGATGGTGCCCTGCGCGACCATCCTCGCGATGGCGAAGGAGCAAGGCGCGGACATCATCGGCTTGTCGGGGCTGATTACCCCGAGCCTTGAGGAAATGGCGTACGTCGCGTCGGAAATGCAGCGCGACACCTATTTCCGCGACAAACAAACGCCGCTGCTGATCGGCGGCGCAACCACGTCGCGCGTGCATACGGCCGTGAAGATCGCCCCGCACTACGATGGCCCGGTGGTCTATGTGCCGGACGCATCGCGGTCGGTATCGGTGGCGTCGAGTTTGCTCTCCGATGACGGCGCGAAGAAATACCTCGAAGATCTGAAGACGGACTACGAACGCATCCGCACGCAGCACGCGAACCGCAAGGCCACGCCGATGGTCACCTACGCCGAGGCGCGCGCGAACAAGACGAAACTCGATTGGGCGAGCTACGTGCCGAAGAAGCCAACCTTCATCGGGCGTCGCATCTTCAAGAACTACGATCTCGCGGAGCTGGCGAATTACATCGACTGGGCGCCATTCTTCCAGACCTGGGATCTTGCCGGTCCGTATCCGGCCATTCTCAATGACGAGATCGTGGGTGAATCCGCGCGGCGTGTTTTCTCCGATGGCAAGTCGATGCTCTCACGCATCATCCAGGGCCGCTGGCTGCAGGCGAACGGCGTGGTGATGCTGCTGCCGGCGAACACGGTGAACGACGACGACATCGAGATCTATACCGACGATACCCGCACGCAAGTCGCCATGACATGGCGCAATCTGCGGCAGCAAACGGTGCGTCCGATCGTGGATGGCGTGCAGCGTTCCAACCGCTCGCTCGCGGATTTCATCGCGCCGAAGGACTCGGGCGTGGCGGATTACATCGGCATGTTCGCAGTGACAGCGGGCCTGGGCGTCGACAAGCGCGAAAAGCAGTTCGAAGCCGATAACGACGACTACAGCGCGATCATGTTGAAGGCGCTGGCCGATCGCTTCGCCGAAGCTTTCGCCGAAGCGCTGCACGCACGGGTGCGTCGCGAGCTGTGGGGTTACGCGGCCGGCGAAACCCTCGACAACGCCGCGATGATTGCGGAAAAGTATCGGGGAATTCGTCCGGCGCCGGGTTATCCGGCGTGCCCCGATCATCTGGTCAAGCAGGACATGTTCGACGTGCTGCAAGCGAACGAAATCGGCATGACGGTGACCGAGTCGCTCGCCATGTTGCCGGCCGCGAGTGTGTCGGGCTTTTACATCGCGCATCCGGAGAGCACGTACTTTTCGGTCGGCAAGATCGCCGACGATCAAGTGGAAAGCTTCGCGCAACGCATGGCGATTTCGAAGAACGATGCAGAACGCGCGTTGGCGCCCTTACTGTAGGCAAAAATCCGGTAGTGGCAAATACAGCAAATACCGGGAATCACAAAGACGCAATATTGGCGAAGTCTATTACGGTTATTTTGACTTTCCTTACACTCGAAGGCGTGCAAAGACCGTCATGGCGGCGGTCACGCATTCCTTCTATCGTCACGGAGAAAGTCGAAAATGAACAAGCTGACGCCTGTACTCGCCGTTGCTGTCGCTGTGCTGTTCACGTCGGGAAGTCCGGCTGCCTTCGCGCAGGGCAACGCCAAGCCGGGCACGAGCGCAAGCTCGAGCACCGCGTCGAGCTATTCGCCGCCTATCCAGGAGCACAAGAAAAAGCCCCGCAAACCGCGTGCGAAGAAAGGCGCGAGCGCGCCGGCAGACGGAGCGTCGCAATAAAAGCTGCAGCCCACGTATTCGTCGGAATAAAAAAACCCGCATCGGCGACGAGGCGGGTTTTTTTAATGCCGACTTAATTCCTGCCAGGTTACGCGTGGCTCACACGCCCCACAGGATGTCGCCGTCTGCCTGATGGGCGAGGCGCATCATGTCGAGGAACGGGTACGCGCGTTGTGCCAGACCGACAGGAATCTCGTGCGGTTCATGGCCGGGCTCGCCTTCGTGGAAATGGCCGTCGTGTTCGGCGCGTTCCTGTTTGTCCGATGCAACCGCCGACTCCAGCTTCTGGATGCATTCAGGGAGCTCTTCATGCGTAATGACGCCACGCTCGCCAAGCCGCTTACCAACGATGCCGAGGAGGTAATCGGCAAGGTTGTCCAGCATTTGAACGTCGGGTGCTGCTCTGGTTTTGAATGTGATCAACATGGCAAGGTCCTTTCCCTTTTGTTGGCCTTTTGTGGCTAGTGAGCGAGATGCGCCAAGCGTGGTAACAACCCAGGCCACCATCACACGCCAGCGCATTGTTTTAATTCCTGACTTCTTTCCCCGACTCGACCCTGATTCGACATATTAGCACCTGCTAAAATCCCGATTTACCCGAGCAAATGTTGCGCCGGTTACAAAACCCCGGTTTTGACGGTATCGCTGGAAACGGCGCGGGCCATGACTTTGGACACGCATAGAAAGGCGTACATACCGTTTCGACCGAGTGTCCAGGGGTTTCCCCCGCGCCCGAACGAGTGGAAGTCAGCCCCAAGCGTGAGCAAGACGCGGCCCCGAATTGCCGTAATGGATTGAAACTGGACTGAAATTTTTGAGCACGGATCACGTCGGCAGTTAACGCTCAATCGACGCCCGGTTACGCGTTTTCCCCGCATTCCTGGCAAACACGTGGATTGAAGCCTCGGCATCGAAGAAACGAAGCATCGCTGCATCGCACCAACAGCCCTATTACCGGATTTAAGAATCAGCATGCTGCCCACACAAAAACACACACTCGAAACGCTGCTCGCCGATGCGGTCAAGCAGGTCGTACAGGCGTCGCAAGGCGCATCGGAAGCGAACTTCGTCGAGCCGGTGATCGTGCTCGAACGCCCGAAAGTTGCGGCGCACGGCGACGTCGCGTCGAACGTCGCCATGCAGCTCGCCAAGCCGCTGCGCGCAAATCCGCGCCAGCTGGCGCAGCAGATCGTGGATGCAGTGCTCGCGCTGCCGGCTGCGCAGGGTCTGGTCGATGCAGCCGAAGTCGCCGGTCCGGGCTTCATCAACTTGCGGCTGGCGGCAGCGGCGAAACAAGCCGTGGTGCCAGCGGTGATTGTGGAAGGCGCGCGCTACGGCTACAACGCCCGCGACGAAGGCAAGCGCGTGCTGATCGAGTTTGTCTCGGCGAACCCGACCGGGCCGCTGCACGTAGGTCACGGCCGGCAAGCCACGCTCGGCGATGCATTGGCGAACCTGCTCGGCACGCAAGGCAACGCGGTGCATCGCGAGTTCTACTACAACGACGCAGGCGTGCAGATCGGCAACCTGGCCACATCGACGCAATTGCGCGCGCGCGGGTTCACGCCAGACGACAAGGAATGGCCGAACAACGCGTACAACGGCGAGTACATCGCGGATATCGCCCGTGACTATCTGGCCGGCGCAACGGTGGCGGCCAAGGACGGCGCGCCGGTGACGGCGAAGGGCGATGTGGATGACATCGACGCTATTCGCGTCTTTGCCGTCGCGTACCTGCGTCACGAACAGGATCTGGACCTGACCGCGTTCGGCGTGGACTTCGACCAGTTCTACCTGGAGTCGTCGCTGTACAACGAAGGCCGCGTGCAAGGCACGGTCGATGCGCTGATCGCCGCCGGCAAGACCTACGAGCAGGACGGCGCGCTCTGGCTGCGCACGACCGACGACGGCGACGACAAGGACCGCGTGATGCGCAAGTCCGACGGCACCTACACGTATTTCGTGCCGGACGTCGCGTACCACGTGGCGAAGTGGCAACGCGGTTTCACCAAGGTCATCAACGTGCAGGGCTCGGACCACCACGGCACCATCGCGCGTGTTCGGGCGGGGCTGCAGGGGCTTGGCATTGGCATTCCGAAGGGCTATCCCGACTACGTGCTGCACAAGATGGTCACGGTCATGCGCAATGGCGTGGAAGTGAAGATATCGAAGCGCGCGGGCAGCTATGTGACGGTGCGCGACCTGATCGAATGGTCGGGCGGCATGACGCCGGGCGAGGAAGTTGCGCCGGATCAGATCGATGAAGACACCATTCGCCGCGGCCGCGACGCCGTGCGTTTCTTCCTGATCTCGCGCAAGGCCGACACCGAATTTGTCTTCGATGTCGACCTCGCGCTCAAGCAAAGCGACGAAAACCCGGTGTATTACGTGCAGTACGCGCACGCCCGGATCTGCACGATCCTCGGCGACTGGAAGACGAAATACGCCGGCAATGCCGACACATTGCCGACCGTCGATCTCTCGCCGCTTTCGAGCGAACGGGCGATGGCGCTGCTGAACAAGCTCGCCGAGTATCCGGACATGCTCTCGCACGCCGCCGACGAACTCGCCCCGCACGCGGTCGCGTTCTACCTGCGTGACCTCGCGGGCGAATTCCACTCGTTCTACAATGCGGAGCGCGTGCTAGTGGAGGAAGACGGCGTGCGCAATGCGCGCATTGCGTTGCTCGCCGCTACGAGGCAAGTGCTCGAGAATGGCCTCGCGCTGATCGGCGTGTCCGCTCCCGTCAAGATGTGATTGCCTTGGCCGGGCACGTCCGGTGCGTCCGGCGTGTCCTGGGCCGGATGTGCGACGGCGCATGACTTAACGCAACACGACGCAACACAGCGCAATACAACACCCAGGCAACGCCAAACCGCGCGCAAGGCCGCCGTTATAATCGACGGCCATTCAGAAGACTTTTTGCAGGTTATTCATACGATGGCAAAACCACGCAGCACGTCGAAGCAGTCGAAGCAAACCGGGGGCACTTTCCTCGGTATCGTGCTGGGCTTGATTGTCGGCCTTGCAATTGCAGTGATCGTGGCGCTGTACATCACGCGCGCACCCACGCCGTTTGTCGCGAAGGTCGCGCCGGCGCCAACGGACACGAACTCCGCGCCCGCCACCACGGGACAGCCGTACGACCCGAACCGGCCGCTGCAGGGCAAGACGCCTGGCCAGGCGGTGCCGCAAGCCGCGCAGCCCGCGCCGCCGAACACCGCGCCTGGACAGACGAACAACCAGACGCAGTCGTCGGGCGTGCAGGACGAGCCGGAGATACTGGAAGTGCCGCCATCGGCTGCGAACGGTACGGCGGTTGCGCCGAAGCCGGCGACCGTGCCGCCGGTTGCGAACGCGCCGAGCGGTTCATCGAGCGCAACACCTGCGAAGAAGCCGGCTGATGCGCAAGCGTCATCGACGGCCAAGGTCACGCCACCCGCACCCGGCGATGCAAACACGGGCTATTTCCTGCAGGTTGGCGCGTACAAGACCCAGGCCGATGCCGAACAGCAGCGCGCACGGCTAGGCTTCCAGGGTTTTGAGTCGAAGGTCACGCAACGCGATGCAGGCAACGTCACGTATTTCCGCGTGCGGATTGGGCCGTTCACGAAGTTCGAAGACATGAACAACGTGCGCCAGCGGCTATCGGACGCAGGCGTGGACACCGCGGTCATCCGCTTCTCGAAGCAGTGAACGCGTAGTAGACCCCGCAACCCGCGCGGCCGTTTGTATCAGGCTGGCGCGGGTTGATAGCATGAAGGCCGTCAACGCCGGTGAGCAGAGCAGCCACCAGCGGCCCGGCACAGCCGGTTTAAGCCTCCTTTAAGCGTCGTGTGTTCCCCTTTCGCGTCTCCACGCCCTTTCTCGGTCATTATGAAAAAATTCTTCAGCGCCCTCGCTCTCTCCCTCGGCCTCGCGGCCGGCACCCTGAGCGCCATGAACGTGGCGCACGCATCGCCGGCAGCGCCTGTTGCAGGCACCGACTACACGGTGCTGCAAACTGCTCAACCGGTGAACGCGCAGGGCAAGATCGAAGTGATCGAGTTCATGTGGTACGGCTGCCCCCACTGCAACGAATTCGACCCGTATCTGGAAGCGTGGA
The DNA here is from genome assembly GCF_964252755.1 of Caballeronia sp. LjRoot29. NCBI lineage: Bacteria > Pseudomonadati > Pseudomonadota > Betaproteobacteria > Burkholderiales > Burkholderiaceae > Caballeronia > Caballeronia sp. LjRoot29. The sequence continues at coordinate 36,858 of NZ_CAXUPU020000026.1, forward strand.
TCAAGAAGCAAGGTCCTGATGTCGTGTTCAAGCGTGTGCCGGTTGCTTTCCGCGATGACTTCATCCCGCACTCGAAGATGTATCACGCACTCGATGCACTCGGCCTCGCCGACAAGCTCACGCCTGCCGTGTTCAACGAAATCCACGTGAAGAAGAACTATCTGCTGACGCCGGAAGCGCAGGCTACGTTCCTCGCGACGCAAGGTGTCGATAAGAAGAAGTACATGGACGCGTACAACTCCTTCTCGACGCAAAGCGATCTTCAGCGCGACACCAAGCTGATGCAGGACTACAAGATCGACGGCGTGCCGACGCTCGCCATCCAGGGCAAGTACGAGACGGGTCCGGCCACGACGAACAGCCTGCCGGGCACGATCCAGGTCCTCGATTTCCTGATCGCCCAGATTCGCGCGAAGAAGATGTAAAGGCGTGAGCGCCGCTATGAAGGACACGCCGGGCAATGGCAGGGATGCCGAGCCAGCCCGGCTGAGAGTTTTCATCACCGGCGCATCCAGCGGCATTGGCCTCGCGCTCGCCGAGGAATATCTCCGGCGCGGTGCGGTGCTTGGCCTCGTTGCCCGTCGTGGCGACACCCTCGCGGTATTCGCCGCGCGCTTCCCCTCCCATTCCATCTCGATCTATCCCGCCGACGTCCGCGATGCCGCCGCGCTTGACCACGCCGCAGCGCAGTTCTGTGCGCAGCATGGCGGCGCCGATGTCGTGATCGCCAATGCCGGCGTCAGCCGTGGTGTGTTGACCGGTCATGGAGACCTCGATACCTTTCGCGACGTGATGGATATCAACTACTTCGGGATGATCGCCACGTTTGAGCCGTTCGTCGCGCGCATGGTCGAAGAACGACGCGGAACGCTGGTGGGCATTGCGAGCGTGGCGGGCATTCGCGGATTACCGGGTTCGGGCGCGTATAGCGCGTCGAAATCGGCGGCATTGAAGTATCTCGAATCGCTGCGGATCGAGATGCGGCCGAAGGGGGTATCGGTGGTGACCATTGCGCCGGGTTACATCCGCACCGCGATGACCGAGCACAATCCGTATCCGATGCCCTTCCTCATGGACGCCGATGTATTCGCCGCCAAGAGCGCCGATGCTATCGAGGCGAAGAAAAGGTTTGCGACGTTTCCCTGGCAGATGCGCGTCGCCGGCGCGATCCTGCATGTGCTGCCGCGATGGCTATACGACCGCTTGATGGAGAAGGCCCCGAGGAAACCGCGCGCGGGAGAATGATCGTTTCCATAAAAACAAAGCCCGACGCAGACACGCGCCGGGCTTTGTTACTTTTGCTCACCGCCCGCAGAATGCCCAGGCGATGGAAGCGAACTTAAAACGCTATGTACGGTGCATTCCCGTTGGTGTTAAAGCCGAAATAAACATATCGGCCGAAGAAGAATGGCAGGCCGAAGTCGAACAGCGTCGGGATTGAGCCAATACTCCCGGCCAGTCCATTAAGCGCGTAGTTCGTGCCGCTTGCAGCCAGCGTCTGGGCGTTCTGGACCGTGAAATTCACCGTGCCCGTCGTGTTGTTCAACCCGGAAACGGTCGCCGAAAGCGGCGTCGGATTGGCCGGGCAATAGAAGTCCGTGAACGTGGATGTGCAGGTCGGCAACGTACTGTCGGTGAAGAAGAGGCCGTTCGAACCCGAATCGATAATGGTCGTAACCGCCGTCCCCTTATAGTTGCCCATCAGGTTGCCAAAAGCCGTCGACTGATACGACGTCGCGCCCGTCAACGTATTGTTGCTCTGCGTCCCAATGCCGAATACCAGCGTGCCCGTGGCCGACGCCGCCGACGTCGTCACCGGCGGCAATTGCACGATCACACCGTTGTTGTTCACCGCGAACTTCGTCACCGGATTCACCACTTGCTGCGCCATCCCGACGGCAACGGCCGAACAGTTGGTCCCGCTCGGGCAGGAGTAGTAATTACTGGTCGCGGCGTTCGTGCAGTCCGAACCGCAATCGGTCGCCGCAACGCCTACGCCAAGAATCCCGTTCGCGCCCAGTTGCCGCGACGTGCTCTCGTTGCTGCCGTTGACACAGCCATTGAGCGGCACGGTGGAATCAGGCAAATCGCCCACGATCTGGATTGGAATCCCGCTCGCCGTTTCGCCGCCAATCTTTACATCGGCGGTACGCACGGTGCCCCATGTGAAGCCATCGGCGAATTGCGTGCATTCGGCCAGCTGTCCGCCGCTCGTCGACGCGTTCACCGGCAGGCTGCCCATGATCTGCGTTGCCGCGTCGCTTGCCAGACGCAGGCCGTACGAGCCGGTATCGAGCTGGATATTGTCGATGGTCTGGCACGTGCTCGTGCCGGGCGCGCACACAGTGACCGAGACGTTCGGGATATTGACGAAGTTATGTGCACCCGGACCCACGGTGATAGGCACCGTGTTCGACGCCGTGGAGGCGGTCGGCTGCGTGTTGGGGCCGTTACTGCTACCGCCTCCACCGCTTACGGAACTGTTGCCTGAATCGCCGCCCCCGCCGCCGCAGGCCGCGAGTAACACGGACACGCTCAGCACGGCGAGCCAGCGGATCAGGCCCGAACGCAAGGTCGGATTGGACGAGGAAATCGTCGGACGCATAGTGAAAGTCTCAGTCCGTTATTGGATGTCGCTGGGGCTGACGCCCGCGGGCAAGGATTGCGGCAGATAGGCGTGTCCGGCGAATGCGCCCATATGGCCGCCCGAGCGGACCACGAGCGCGCTGCCTGCGACGCTGACCGGTCCGCGGCCGCCGCCGTTGGCACGCTGATTCTGGATGCCTTGCACGTATTGAGGGAAATAGGTGCCGAGCAAGGTCGGCAAATCGGGAATTCTGGGGCCTTGCCACGCAAGCCCAAACACCACGCCATCGGTATTCACGTACTCATTTACCACCGTGCCGACGGCGAGCGTCGTGGTACGCACGGTATAAGAACTGGCCGTTGCTCCGGCCGATGAAGCAACCGCTGAAACCGCCGCATGCGACACGGCATTGTTGACCGTGGAGTTCGCGGGCGGCGTCATCGGCGCGCCGCCAAGCACGGCGTATGCCGGCGATACAACTAACAAGCTCAATGTCAGGCTGGCGAGCGCGGTTACGCGTCGCGAGCTGAATGAAATGATCGAAGTGTTCACTTCGCTACCCCCGTTTCGATTATCTCAATATGCGCTATTTTGCCTTCTGCAACGCTTGCGCCACAAAATTCAAAAAGAAAGCGCTGTCAGTATGCCAGCCGATTGAGTCGGAACCGGGAAAACGACGCTTCGTACAAACCTGTACGTTCAAGCGTCGATAGAAGACTGTCGGGGAATGTAACCGCAGGATACGTCGACGCGAGCAAGTGCCAGCACCTGCGCGCGTCGAGCCGTTCTTACTGTTCGTACTATCAGAAACCGAGACTGGCGAGCAGATCGTCGACTTGTGTCTGGTCCTGGACTACGTCGGTGCGGCCTTCCGGATTGATCTGCGGACCGTTCAGCAAGGTGTCCGACGAACCCACCGCACTCGTTGCTGCCACCAGCGCCGCCGCTTGTGCCGCAAATTGTTCACGCCGCTCGGGCGCAATGTTCTCCAGCAGCACGCTGAGCAATTGCTGCTCTATCACGTACACCACGTCGGTAATCTTCTTGATCACCTGACCGGTCAGGTCCTGGAAATCCTGCGCGAGCATGATTTCGAGTAATTGCGTATTCGTCGCGACCGTGTGCACCGGCACTTGCTGCAAAAAGCCCCGGGTATCGGCCAGCAAGGTCTTTACGTCCGCTTTCTCGAGCGGCGAGTCATACCACTGCTCCCAGCGGGCATCGAGCGCTTGTGAGTCGCGCTGCATGGTTTCCTGCAGCGGCTTCGCCAACTCGATGGCGTTCAGCGCGCGCTCGGCGGCCTGTTCCGTCATCGTCGCGACATATTTCAGGCGGTCGCGCGCATCCGGGACCATCTCGGCGGCGGCTTCCACTTGTTTGTCGAGGCCGAGTTCGCGCATCGAATCGCGCAGCGTCCGCGTCAACTGACCAATGCGTGCCAGGATGCGGTCGCTCGATGCATCGGCGTCTTGCTCGACGTCGATCAGCGTCTCGTTTGTCATTTCGTTCACGATCAGCTCCCTGCCTTAGCCATCTTTTCGAGAATCTTCGAAAGCTTCTCGTCGAGGGTCGCAGCCGTGAACGGCTTGACCACGTATCCGCTCGCGCCAGCCTGCGCCGCGGCAATGATGTTTTCCTTCTTCGATTCGGCCGTCACCATCAATACGGGCAGATGGGCAAGCGCAGCGTCGCCGCGAATTTGCTTCAGCATTTCGAGGCCATCGAGGTTCGGCATGTTCCAGTCGGAAATGACGAAATCGAAACCACCGCCGCGCAGACGTGCCAGTCCGGCCGCGCCGTCTTCGGCTTCATCGACGTTGGAGAAACCCAGTTCCTTCAGCAGGTTTCGCACAATGCGCCGCATCGTCGGAAAATCGTCGACGACCAAAATCTTCATGTTCTTGTCCACCATCACTGCTCCTTGTGTTCCTGTGTTTTCTGCAAGCGGCGCATTGCGCCACGTTTCTATCCGAATTCGTTCGGTGAGCGTGTGAGCGTTAAACGCGCTGCGTGCGTTCGCCCATTGAATTGAGCCGCGCCATCACGCGCCGGGTCATTTCCGCCAGCGGCGCGATCTCGCTGACGCCGCCCGTTGCGATCGCCTCACGCGGCATGCCGAACACCACGCAACTCGCTTCGTCCTGCGCAAAGGTGTACGCGCCCGCTTGCTGCATCTCCAGCATGCCCTGCGCGCCGTCGCGGCCCATGCCGGTCAGGATCACGCCGAGCGCATTCTTGCCGGCGTTCTGCGCGGCGGACCTGAACAAGACATCGACCGATGGACGATGGCGATTGACCGGCGGGGCATCGGAGAGATGCGCGACGTAGTTTGCACCGCTGCGCACGAGCACCAGATGAGCATCACCCGGGGCGATATACGCATGCCCCGGCAACACACGCTCGCCGTGCTCAGCTTCCTTCACGGCGATCCGGCACAAGCCGTTCAGGCGCTGCGCAAACGACTTCGTGAAGCCCGGCGGCATGTGCTGCGCGATCATCACGCCGGGCGCGTCGGGCGGCAGCGGTACCAGAAGTTCGCGGATTGCTTCAGTGCCGCCCGTCGATGCCCCGACGATGATCAGCTTCTCCGTACTCACCAGCGGATTGTTCAGGTTCGGCGTCGGCTTCGACGCTGCTGCTGCCGCACCTCCAGCGCCCGGCGCCGCGTGCACGATGTGAGGCGTCTGCCGTACCCGTGCGCGCGCGGCTGCGCGAATCTTATCGGCGAGCTTTTCGGAGTATTCGAGCATGCCGTCGCGAATGCCCACGCGCGGTTTCGTCACGAAATCCACCGCGCCGAGTTCCAGCGCGCGCAGCGTGATTTCCGAGCCGCGTTCCGTCAGCGACGACACCATCACGACCGGCATCGGCCGAAGCCGCATCAGCTTCTCCAGGAAATCGAGGCCGTCCATGCGCGGCATTTCGACATCGAGCGTCAAGACATCCGGGTTGTGCTGCTTGATCAACTCACGCGCCACCAGTGGATCAGGTGCGGTTGCGCACACGTGCATGTCAGGTTGCGAGTTGATGATCTCGGTCATCAGGCTGCGCACCAGCGCCGAGTCATCGACGCACAGCACACTAATTTTCGGTTCCGTGCTCCGGGCCGTTGTCATGCTTCCTCCACCGTCTTCGTGCGGACGGTTCGCTGCAGGCCGGCTGCGGCACCGAATAATTCGATGCGGGGTTTATCGGGCGTTATGGCTTTTGGCCGGCTGAACAACTCGACACGCGCACGCGCCTTTGCAAGCCGTTCGCTGCGCGCTTCGGGTGTTTGCCGCGCGAGCGCTTTCTCGCGTTCGACCACGCTTGGATCTTGCTGCGTGATCAGTTTCTTGACCATCGCCTGGCCGGTGCGCGGCATGAACGCGACCTTGCGCGGATACATGCCCTGCAGATCCTCGGCGACGATGCGAATCTTTTCCAGCGCGAGGTAACGACGAACGAATTCCGAATTGCGATCGCCGATATTGATCGTCGTCATGCCCGCCAGCACCGCACCGCCGCCGAACACTTTCGCCTCAAAACGTTCGCGCCGGCCGCCGCGCTTGATCATCTCGTTGATCAGCACTTCCATGGCATACGCGCCGTATCGCATGGAGTCCGAACTGGATTGCGACGCGTCGGAACCATCGTCGGGAAGCATGAAATGATTCATCCCGCCAATGCCCGCCGAGCGATCGTGAATGCAGGCGGCCACGCATGAACCGAGCACCGTGACGAGCACCATGTCTTCGCTCGTCATGTAGAACTCGTTCGGCAACAGCTTCACGCCCGGGAGCTTGAAATGGTTGTCGAAGTACAGGTTCGATGCGATCGGCAAGCCGCTCATGCGAGCTCCCCGGCGAGCGTCTTGCCCGCTTTCTTCGCCGCTGCGGCGGCAGCCGTTGCTGCTGCCGCGTCACGCGTCAATCCATAGACGGTCTGGCCGCGCAGCTTGAACGCCTGCGTCACGTACGTGAAGTTCTCGGAATGCCCGGCGAACAACAACCCCCCGCTTTTCATCAGCGGCTCGAAGCGCGTGAGCACTTGCGCTTGCGTGGGTTTATCGAAGTAGATCATGACGTTGCGGCAGAAGATCGCATCGAACTGGCCAGGCAGCGCGTACTTCGCGTCCGTCAGGTTCAGTTGCTCGAACTTCACCAGCGCACGCACTTCCGGGCGGATCTTCACCATGCCGGCATGCGCGCCCGTGCCCTTCAGGAAGAAACGCTTCAGGCGTTCGGCCCCAAGCGTCTTCACGGAATCGAGCGTGTAGACGCCGGCGTCGGCCTTTTGCAAAACCTGGCTGTCGATGTCCGTTGCAATCACCGTGCAATGGCGCGCGGCGCCGTCGCCGAGTGTTTCCATCAACGTCATGGCGATGGAATACGGCTCCTCTCCCGTCGATGCCGCCGAGCACCACACCGAGAACGGCTGCGGACGGTTTTTCGCGAACGTGGCAAGGATCGGGAAATGATGCGATTCGCGGAAGAACGCGGTCAGGTTCGTCGTCAGTGCGTTGGTAAAGGCTTCCCATTCGTCGCTATCAGGCTGGGCTTCGAGACGCTCGAGATACACGCGAAACGAATCGATATTGCAGGCGCGCAGACGTCGCGCGAGACGGCTATAGGCCATGTCGCGTTTATGTTCGGACAGCGAAATCCCCGCGCGCTGATGAATCAGCGCACGAATGCGGCCGAAATCGGCGTTGGTGAATTCGAAGTCCCGTTCCACTTCCGAACCGTTTCGGGTCCGGTCGCGGGGGGTATCGACGCTCGGGCGCGTTGCCATCATCTAGCCTTTGTTCTGCTGGAACGTGCATCGGCTGCATCTCGACCGTATTTCCATACGGTCGTTGCAACGCGTTTTTTAAACAACCACACCGCTCGGCGCGCTTTAGTGAAAGTCTCAACAAGGAGCACGATGAAATGAGCCAGCATGGTTGTCTGTTCGTGCCTTAAAAAGTTTCCCAGTCACCGGACGCGGCAACTGCGAGCTTCGTGGCGGGTGCTTTCGCAACCGGTGCTGCCGCGGCTGCCGGAACTGAAGCGTTGGCTGAAGCGGCCGGAGCCGGTGATGCAATAAGCTTATTAACGGCGCGATTAGCCGCGACGTTAGGCCGCGCGGCAACTTTAATCGCCGGGCTGGCGTGCGCCCGCGTGACGACCTTCGGTTCGAGCCGCGCGCGCGGGTCGCCGGACGATGCGTCGCCGCTGACTTGCCAGTGGCTGACCACGTCCTTCAGCTTGCGTGTCTGCTCTTCAAGCGACGCCGCTGCGGCCGCCGCTTGTTCGACCAGCGCAGCGTTCTGCTGCGTGACTTCGTCCATCTGTCCGACGGCGCGGCTGACCTGTTCAATGCCTTGCGATTGCTCGTCCGACGCGGCGCTGATCTCGCCCATGATGTCGGTGACGCGGCGCACGGCCTGCACGATTTCGTCCATCGTCTCCCCGGCGCGCGCGACCAGCACGGAGCCGCTTTCGACCTTCGCGGTGGAGTCGCCGATCAGCGACTTGATCTCTTTCGCCGCCGCCGCGCTGCGTTGCGCGAGACTGCGCACTTCGCCTGCAACCACCGCAAAGCCGCGCCCTTCTTCTCCCGCCCGGGCCGCTTCCACGGCCGCGTTCAGCGCGAGGATATTGGTCTGGAACGCAATGCCCTCAATCACGCCGATGATGTCGACGACCTTGCTAGAACTCGATGATATCGCGCTCATGGTGTCCACGACCTGCTCCACCACCTGACCACCGCGCGATGCGATATCCGACGCGTTGACGGCCAGTTGCGAAGCCTGGCGCGCGTTCTCGGCGTTCTGCTTCACGGTGCTCGTGAGCTGCTCCATGCTCGACGCCGTTTCCTGCAGCGACGCTGCCTGCTCTTCCGTGCGCTGCGAGAGATCCGTGTTGCCGCTCGCAATTTCGCGCGCCCCGACATCGATGGATTCCGCGCCGTGATGCACCGATCCGACCATCGTGGTCAGGTTCGTGCGCATCCGCTCAATGCCCGCAAACAAGCGGCCGATCTCGTTGGTCTTGTCGGTATGCGCCGACTTGGTCAGGTCGCCTTGAGCGATGCGCTCGAAGTGATCGACTGCGTCGTTGATCGGTTGCACGATCATGCCGCCGAGCGCAACCCGTGTGGCGGCCAGCGTGAGCACAGCCAGCACCATCACGCCGACAATTACCTCGATCAATAGCGTGATGCTTGCCGCCGCGTCCGCGCTCAACTGCACGGCGTGCTTCTGCGTCAGGTCGACCGTGGCAGCCGTGGCGGCGTCGAAGGCGATGAACATCGGGCTGATCTTCGTGTCGGCAATGGCGTGATACGCGGCCATGTCGCCAGCGCGCATTGCCGCGAACTCGGGCTCCACGCCGTCGTGCATCAGCGTGTCGTGTTTCGCCACGATGTCATCGAGCGTGGCTTGCGGCAGCGTCGGCTTCGGCGTCGATACGAACAGCTTCCAGCTCTCGTTCGATTTATCGAGCAGGAACTGCCCGCGATCGAGCGCCTTCTTCGCTTCGTCAGCGTTGTTCGCTTCCGTCAGCCCCCGCACGCGGTCGAGCGCCACGCGTGAGCGCAGCAGGTTCGACGACGCGTCGTTGAGTGCGCGCATGGACACCATGTCGCTGTCAGCGAGCGAGGAGAGCGAATTGCCCGCCGAGCGCAAGCCGTTCAGCGACAGTGCGCTGACCACGGCCGCGAAACCGACGAACAGCAAGCCCACGAGCGTCAGCGTGGTACGAATCGACCAGTTCTTAAGCATGTCTTCTTCCCGACCAGCGTGTTGGTAGCCAACTATGTGAAGACTCAGGCGGGCACGGCGACGGAGTCGATCAACTCCATCTCCTTGCTCGTCATCAACTTTTCGATATCCATCAGGATCAGCATCCGGCCATCGACAGTGCCGAGGCCCGTCAGATATTCGGTAGTGAGCGTGGCGCCGAATTCCGGTGCCGGCATGACCTGATCGGCTTGCAGCGTCAGCACGTCGGACACGCCGTCCACCACCATGCCGACCACGCGATGCGCGACGTTCAGGATGATCACGACCGTCTGGTTGTCATACTCGACGCGACCGAGATTGAACTTGATGCGCATATCGACGATAGGAACAATAATGCCGCGCAAGTTGATCACGCCCTTGATGAACGCCGGTGCATTGGCGATGCGCGTGACGTTGTCATAGCCGCGAATTTCCTGCACCTTCAGGATGTCGATGCCGTACTCTTCCGCGCCCAGCGTGAAGACGAGGAATTCCTGTCCTGCCGCTTCAGCCTGGCTGACACGTTGAACGTCACGGCGTTGTACCGCCGAAGTAATCGATTGGATGTCTGCTGCCACGTTAGCCTCCGAAAATTGGTTGGGAGTTCCGACTATTTATTAGTGAGTCAGCGCGCCATGCGCCGAGCGGTTTTCACGATTCAGCGCCGCTACATCGACGATCAGTGCGACGCGGCCGTCGCCCAGGATGGTCGCGGCGGAAATGCCGTGCACCTTGCGGTAATTCGTTTCCAGGTTCTTCACCACCACTTGCTGCTGGCCGACCAGTTCATCGATCAGCATGGCAAAGCGGCGACCTTCCGACTGGATGATCGTGATGATTCCCTGCGTGGGTTCCGTGCGCGCATCGACCACTTCGAAGACCTGATGCAGCGCGACCAGCGGCAGGTATTCGCCGCGCACGCGCACGACACGCTCGCCGCCGGCGACGGTGTAGATATCGTCGGCAACGGGTTGCAGCGACTCCATCACGAAGTTCAGCGGCAGGATGAAAATCTCGCTGCCGACCTTCACCGACATGCCGTCGAGAATCGCCAGCGTCAGCGGCAACACGATCTTCGTGGTCGTGCCGCGGCCTTCGCGCGACTGGATCTCGACATGGCCGCCCATCGCCTGGATATTGCGTTTCACCACGTCCATGCCGACGCCGCGGCCGGAGATATCCGTGACCTGCTCGGCGGTGGAAAAGCCCGGCATGAAGATCAGTTGCCAGACTTCATCGTCGGACATTTGCTCGCTGACCTGCATGCCTTGCTTCATCGCTTTTGCGAGGATCTTGTCGCGACGCAGGCCCGCGCCGTCATCGCTGACTTCAATCACGATGTTGCCGCCGTGATGCGCCGCCGACAGCACCAGTTGTCCGGCCGTCGCTTTACCGGCTGCACGCCGCGCTTCCACCGTTTCAATGCCATGATCGAGCGAGTTGCGCACGAGGTGCGTCAACGGATCGATGATGCGTTCAATCAAGCTCTTGTCCAGCTCGGTCGCCTGGCCGAACGTGACGAGTTCGACTTCCTTGCCGAGCTTTCCAGCGAGGTCGCGCACAAGACGCGGGAAACGGCTGAAGACGTAATCCATCGGCATCATGCGGATGGACATCACCGCTTCCTGCAGGTCGCGCGCATTGCGTTCGAGCTGCGCCATGCCGTTGAACAGGCGGTCGTGCAACGCGGGGTCGAAAGTGCTCGTGGTTTCGGCAAGCATGGCCTGCGTAATCACCAGTTCGCCAACGAGGTTGATCAATTGATCGACCTTCTCCACACCCACGCGGATCGAGCTGCCTTCCGCGGCAGCGGGCGCGGCGGCTTTCGTTTTCTTGTCGCCTTCCGGCGCCTTCGGTGCGTCTTGAACTTCGCTCACCGCAGGGCTTGCGGTTGTCTTGTTGCGGGACTCGGTGACAGCCGCGGCCGCCACCGGTTCCGTCTTCTCAGGTGCGGGTGCTTCAGTTGCCACCTCGTTCAGCTTTTCTTGCTCCGCAGCGGCTTGCGACGCGCCACCGGATGTCGCATCCGCTGCGTTGCCGCGGCCGACCGCGATCTGCGCTTCATCGATCACGAAACAGCACACGGCGACGATATCGTCGGCGGATACATCGGAGTCGAGCCACAGCGTCAAGTCACTGCCCGACTTCAATTCACCGACAACACTACCCAGGTTTCCAAGCTCTTCAGTCAGCAGAGCCTGGTCCTTCTCCCCTACCCCCCGCAACGTAATTTTCATGTGAGGCCCGTCCTGGCTTGCGTCTGACGTTCCATCGACAGCCGGAAATTCCGCCCACTCGCCCTCTTCCTCGACCACATCATTCGCCTGCTCGACAACATGCGGCGGCGGCTCGTTCGGCCCGAGCGCCATCGCGACTTGCGCGAGATCCTGAGCGATAGCGGCAGCTTCGCTGAACGACGGCTCCGGCTGCGCCGCTTCAGCAGCGCCTGCGCCGTCGGCCGGATCGTTGTCCCGCAAGAATTCGAGCTTCGCGCAGATCGCCCTCGCGGCCGCTGCGTCCGGCTCGGCACTGGCACGATATGCGTTGAGCTGATCCGACAGCACGTCCTTGGTTTCAAGGAACGTATCGATCATGTCGCTGCGCAGGACCAGTTCGTTATTGCGCGCCCGATCGAGCAGCGATTCGAGGATGTGCGTGGTCTCGGTCAGCGCCGAGAAACCAAACGTGGCCGCGCCGCCCTTGATCGAATGTGCTGCGCGAAAGATCGCGCCGAGATCCTCGGGATCGGGGTTCGCCAGATCCAGCGCGAGCAGCAACCCCTCCATATCCGCCAGCAGCTCGTCGGCTTCGTCGAAGAATGTTTGATAGAACTGCGTAATGTCGAGTGTCATGCCTGGGTCACCACCGGATGCCTTGTCTGTCGTCGCTATGCGCGTCGTAGAAACTAATGTCTTCTTCGTGCTTGATATTTCATGCCTGATATTTCGTGCTTGATGCTTCATGCAAAAACGGTTTGCTTCAGTGCGGATGTTCCGCGCCCGACAACGTGGCAACCAGCTCGGTCAGCATGTCGGGGTCGAACGGCTTTTCCAGCCAGCCCGTCGCGCCCACTGCGCGCGCGGATGCTTTGAACGGCTCGCTCGACTCGGTCGTCAGCACGAGGATCGGCGTATTCGCATACGCACGATGTCCGCGCAATTTCCCGATCAGTTCCAGGCCGCTCATTGCCGGCATGTTCTGGTCGGTGATCACGAGGTCAAACTGTTCGGCGAGCGCCGCTTCGTAGGCTTCCGCGCCATCCATGGCCAGCACCACGCGATACCCCGCCGCGACAAACGTCGCCGAAAGGATTTGCCGCATGGCAGCCGAGTCGTCGACAGCCAGAATGTTCTTGATCATGATGTGTGCCGCCCTCTGTCCGATGTTCTAGTCGTGCTCTCGTGCTCTTGTACTTTCACTTTCGCGAGCGTGTCTGGTGTTGCCGGCGTCACGGCGCCGCCGGTTTGGCTGGCAGTCCAGGCGCCAGCGAGCCAAGGTTGGGCTTGAGCTCGTCCGGGCTGCCCGCGTTGCTGGTAATCGTGGTTGCCGGCATGCTTTCGCGCGTCATGGACTCTTCCGACTTGTGGTTCAACACGAGAATGCTGATGCGCCGGTTCTCGGGATCGAAAGCATCCTGCTTGTTCAGGTTTTGCGTCGATGCCAGTCCAAGCACGCGCAGCACCTTCGATTCATCCATGCCGCCCGAGATCAGCTCGCGCCGTGACGCATTCGCGCGATCCGCCGACAACTCCCAGTTGCTGTAGCCCTTTTCGCCGCCCGCGTATTGCGTGGCGTCAGTGTGGCCCTGCACCACGATCCGGTTCGGCACGTCATTCAGCGCCTTGCCGATCTCGCGCAGGATGTCGCGCATGTAGGGCTCCACGTTGTTGCTGGCGAGCGCGAACATCGGGCGCTTTTGGGTATCGACGATCTCAATGCGCAGACCCTGCTGCGTCGAATCAATCCGGATCTGCTGCCTGAACTGGCGCAACACCGGGTTCGCTTCGATCGCGGACAAGAGCTTGATCTGCAAGTCGCGCAGGCGGGCCTGATCGCGCCGTTCGAGTTCGCCTTGCGCGGCTCTCAACGTCTGCTCATCGAGCCGGTCCACGCGCCGCGTGCCGTCGCTCATGCGGGTGGTGCCCGGCTCGGGGCTGGAAATATCGCGCCCGCCGCCGTCGATAATGCTGGAGTCCATGCCGCTCTTCTGCCCGCCCATGATCGCGTTCTTGAGCGGCATGTTGAAATACTCGGCGATCCCCTGGCGCTGCACTGGCGACACCGCGCTCAGCAGCCACATCAACAGGAAAAACGCCATCATTGCCGTCATGAAGTCGGCGTACGCCAGCTTCCACGCGCCGCCGTGATGCGCCTTCTTGCTCGATATGACGCGCTTGATGAAAATCGGACGATCTTTATTGGTCGACATGGCGGGCTCGGGTGCTCGGTCGTGAAAGGCGGTTACTTCGCTTTCACGCGGCGCACGTGTTCTTCCAGTTCGGAGAACGACGGACGCTCAGTGGAGAAGAGCACTTTGCGGCCGAATTCCACCGCGATAGCCGGTGCGTAGCCGTTCAGGCTTGCCAGGATCGTCACCTTGATGCACTGGAACATCTTCGTCGACTCCGCCACGCGCTGTTCCGCGACGCTCGCGAGCGGGCCGATCAACCCATAGGACAGCAAGATGCCGAGGAACGTCCCGACCAGCGCCTGCGCGATCATTTCGCCGAGGATGGCCGGCGGCTGATCGGCGGACGCCATGGTGTGAACCACGCCCATCACGGCCGCGACAATACCGAACGCCGGCATCGCGTCGCCTACCTTGTGCAGCGCCTGCGCCGGGCCTTCGCCTTCCGCGTGATGCGTCTCGATTTCCTCATCCATGAGGCTTTCGATCTCGAACGCGTTCATGTTGCCGCCAACCATCAGGCGCAAATAATCAGTCAGGAATTCGACGATATGCCGATCCGCCAGGATCTTCGGGTACTGGCCGAAGATCGGGCTTTTAGCCGGATCGTCGATATCGGACTCGAGCGTCAGCGTGCCTTCCTTGCGTGCTTTCGCGAGCAGGACATAGAGCAGCGCCATCAGCTCCATGTACACGTCCTTGTTGTACTTCGAGCCTTTGAAGAGCGTCGGGATCACGCGCAGCGTCGACTTGATCGTCTTCATGCCGTTGCCGAGGATGAACGCGCCCACACCGGCGCCCGCGATCATCAGGATTTCAACGGGCTGGACCAATGCGCCAAGGTGGCCGCCTTCCAGCGCATAACCGCCGAAGACGGACAACAGCGTCACTAGTGTTCCGATGAAAATCAGCACAGTCGAACCCTCATGGTTGCATCGGCGAAACCGCCGTTAAGTGGTTTACGGCAAGTGGCTGGAAAACTTTGAAGGGAAATAGCGGAGGGGGATGGCAGGTCGGCGCCTAGCAGCGTCTTGATTGGCGGCGCATTCAAGCCTCAGGCGATTGACTGACCGTCCGGCCCGGTCGCGTCGCCAGGCTTTTGAGCCGAGGCAGCAAAAACTCGGGCAAAAGTGCCGATTTTAAGCTTACAGATCGGCAATTAATTGTAAGCAAGCATTTGCCCGTTACGATTGGACGAGCCGTTTTCCAAGCGAGCTGGCTGACCATGCGGCTAACGTCTGGTTGACGGCAGCCTCTGCCAAATCTTTACGCGATACGCATGTGTTTCTACAACCGAGGTCCGCGCAGGAGCATACGGAGTACGGCCAGCCTGCCTGGGCGGTGGCACACGCCTTGCTATATCTTGCGTCCTGGGCAATGCATCTTGCACCGCGCAATTTGATGACGGACGCGCAATCGCTTGCCGTATAAGGGGCTTCGGCCACTATCCAACTTTCGTAACGGCCGGTGTTTCGCCCTGTAACAAGGTTAAGCGTTTGAAAAATGACTCGTTGATGCACGGAGTCATCTCGATAATGGGTCGTAAGGGATAACCCGATTCATCCGGGTCCTATTTTTCCGGGGGCGGCAGCATTGACGCTGGCCCGTCCGCAAGGCTTCACCGGTTTTCATTCGCTAGCGTTTGATTTTCGACTGGACGCCGTGCATCGAAGCCCTCACGAACAGGAGAGTCACGTTATGCGTATCGCACAAATTGCACCGTTGCACGAAGCAGTCCCCCCGAAGTTCTACGGCGGCACCGAGCGCGTTGTCTCGTACCTAACGGACGCGCTGGTTGATCTCGGCCACGACGTGACCCTGTTCGCGAGCGGCGACTCGCAGACCAAGGCGAAGCTCGAAGCCGCGTGGCCGCGCGCACTTCGCCTCGATCCGTCTATCCGCGACTGGAATGCGCCGCACGCGCTGCTGCTAGAGAACGTACGCCGTCGGGCGCATGAGTTCGACGTGCTTCACTTCCACCTCGACTACATGCCGTTCTCGGTGTTCTCGCAAATGGACACGCCGTTTCTGACGACGCTTCACGGCCGTCTGGATCTGCCCGAATTGCAGCCTGTATTCAGCGCATTTCCTGATGCATCGGTTGTATCGATCTCCGATTCCCAGCGCGTCCCGCTGCCGCAGGCCGGCTGGCTCAACACGATTTATCACGGGCTGCCGGAAAATCTGCTGACGCCGCAAACGCACAAGAAGCCGGAATATCTCGCGTTCCTGGGTCGTATCTGCCCGGAAAAGCGCGCCGATCTCGCCATCAAGATCGCGGCTCAAAGCGGTCTTCCGTTGAAGATTGCCGCCAAGGTGGACAAGGTTGACCAGGAGTATTTCAAGACCGTGATCGAACCGCTGCTTGCTGAATCGAAGGCGAGCGTCGAGTTTGTTGGCGAGATCAACGAGCAGCAAAAGCCGGAGTTTTTGTCGGGCGCGAAGGCACTGCTGTTCCCGATCGACTGGTCGGAGCCTTTCGGCCTGGTGATGATCGAAGCAATGGCGTGCGGTACGCCGGTGATCGCGTTCAATCGCGGGTCGGTGCCGGAAGTGATCGACCACGGCGTGACGGGCTTCATTTGCGAGGATGTGCAGGGCGCAGTCGGCGCGCTCCAGCGCCTGGATGAGCTCTCGCGCACCGAGATTCGTGCGCAGTTCGAACGTCGCTTTAGTGCGAAGACCATGGCGCTGAACTACGTCGAAAGCTATACCGCCTTGTTGCAAGCCGCCAAGCGGCCGATTTTGCGCCGAGTGGCGATCGGCTAACTTTTTTAGTCGCTTGGAGACCGGACGCCGTTCGGGAGTAGTAGGAATCGCGGCGTCGACTTGATTGGAAACGATAATTGCAGCGCATCGTTATCCAACGCGTTATAGCAGAGCACAAAAAATCCGCCCCTTGGGCGGATTTTTTGTTGCCGTTGTTGTTTTCATTCATCCCAGGATTTTGTGTTTAATTTCGTCTGATTTTTCGATGCACTCGCCGGATATTTTTAAGCGTTTACTTTAGTTATCAGGAAGCGCTCACGGTTTTTTCCCGCAATCCATTTCGGCGGCTTCCCGCGGCCGCTCCAGGTATTACCCGACTTAGGGTCCTGATAGATGGGCGGGAGTGGCTCCTTCTTTGGCGGCCGGCCGCGCCGGACAACCGACAGACCCAGGTCCTGCGCTGTAAGCCCATATTCCACAATCTTGCGTCTGATATCTGCCAGTACTGCTTCCAGTTCTGCGCGGCGTGCCTCCTCCGCCTGTTCCTGAAGCTTGGCGATCTGCGCCTTGAGCTCGGTGTATTGCGACATTTCCCAATCCTTTCTAATAGCCCGCGATTATTGAGAAGCGTAGCGGCATCGATTAAAAGATGCAACGTTTGAACACGCAATTGCAAAAAGCCTTAATGAAAATGAGAAGAATCTTGAAACTATAGGGCATTCCTAATAAGAGCTCACTTAGTTCCTCCTGCTTTAACAATTGTTGACAACTAGTTCCGGGACTAGGATTACACTGCTTACCCGCCGCCGTGGTCCGAGCAAATACTCTCGATCACAAGCGTCGGAATTGTTTCGGTTTTTAATATATTTTTAGGATTACGAATCATGCGATTAGGACAGCGCCTCGGCGCAGAAATGTTTGGTACGTTTTGGCTCGTGCTGGGCGGCTGCGGCAGCGCAGTGCTCGCCGCGGGTTACCCTCAACTTGGTATCGGGTTCGCGGGCGTAGCGCTTGCGTTCGGCCTGACCGTTCTGACCATGGCCTACGCCATCGGCCACATTTCAGGTTGCCACTTGAATCCGGCCGTAAGCGTCGGATTGACTGTGGCAGGACGCTTCCCGGTCCGCGACCTGGCTCCGTACATTGCTGCCCAAGTGGTGGGTGGCGTGATCGGCGCGTACGTGTTGTCGGTGATCGCCAGCGGTGCGCCAGGCTTCGACCTGGTTGCCAGCGGCTTTGCCAGCAACGGTTACGGCGATCATTCGCCGGGGCATTACACAATGATCGCAGCGCTCGTATGTGAAGTCGTGATGACGTTCTTCTTCCTGTTCGTCATTTTGGGCGCCACCGACAGCCGCGCGCCAGCCGGCTTTGCGCCAATCGCCATTGGCCTTTGCCTGACGCTGATCCACCTGATCTCGATTCCCGTCACGAATACGTCGGTGAACCCGGCGCGTTCCACGGGTCCGGCATTGTTTGTAGGCGGTGCGGCGATGGAACAGTTGTGGCTGTTCTGGGTGGCTCCTATCATTGGCGCCATCATTGCAGGCGTGGTTTATCCGTTGCTGACGGGTGCTAAAAATCGGGCGCTTGCTTCAGCGTGAATTAAAAGCGGTGAAAGCCGGTAGAAAACGGGCGCTCGGCGCCCGTTTTTTATTGTGCAATTCGTTTTCATCACGTTCATACAGCCGCTCAATATGAATAATCCGCGACAGATGTAATGGCCGCTTACAGCCCCGAGTGTATTTAAACGTCAATTTACCAATACGACGCAGGGGAAAGGCGCGACAAACGATAGCTGACGCGGCTTTGGCAGGGATTTACTTCGCTGACAATCCCTGACTCGAACTTTCGCCATACTTTCATCTGCTAACAACTCGTCGATACTCGTAAAACGGCTAATGCGTAGATTGGATTCATGCGATGCACGTCACCGTCGTCGCCCTAAAAGGAGAACACCATGAAACGCATCGTCACTCATTTGCTGGTTGCCGCCGGTCTTGCGATAGGTGCTGTCGGCGCAGCGCAGGCTCACACGGATCTCTCAATTGGACTGTCGTTGGGCGCGCCCGGGTACGTGCAATCCGCACCGGTCTACGTCCAACCCGCGCCGTACTATCGCGCTCCGCCGCCTGTCTGGGGTCATCGTGATGACCGTTGGCGTGGACGGGACCGCGGATATGAGAACCGCACCGGCTGGGATCACGGCGGCTACGGTCATGATGGCTGGAACCGTCGCGGATAAGTCACGCGTGGTTAGCGGTTTGCTAAGGTCGTGTTGAGCGGAGGGAGCGACTGATCGAGTCGCTCCTTTTTTGTTACGGGTCGGCGCTACGCGCTTTAATGCTTTAAGTTTCCGGCGGATTTGCTCCCAGGCCTCTAGCCTTCGCCGCTTTCTCCGTCAGCGCTTAATCAGCACGGGTCGGCGCGGCGAGTTCATCCGCCATGCCAAACAACGCACGCAATTGATGCGCGACGCCGGCCTCGAAGTTGTTGCCAGTCCGCGGGACATTCGGCAGGCGTTTCATCAGCGCCGGATTTGCGTTGTTCATCATGAACGGCCGGCCTGCGGTCTCGAGCAGATCGATGTCGTTCATGTTGTCGCCAAAAGCGACACAATGCGCAGTGTCGATATCCAACCGCTCCAGCACAAACTGCAACGCCCGTCCCTTCGAGACGTCAGACGTCATCACTTCAAGACAATCCGGCATGGAATAGGTGACGTAGACGGAATCGCCGAATTCGCGCTCGAGATTCGCCGCGGTCACTTTGAGATCGTCGGGCTCACCGATATACAGCACCTTCGCAATGTTCTCGCCGTCGTGCTCACGTAAATCCATCACGTCGTAGTCAAAGCCCGAATCCTGATGGAACGCCAGCAATTCCGGCGCGTGACGGTCGATCAGCCACGCGTCGTCCGCAAAGAGATTCACGATCACGCGCTCGCCTCCCGCCAAATCAGGCTGGGCAAGACGGCGCACCACCGCCGGCGCGAGGTCGCGAGCGTAGATACGCTCGTTGTCCGGAGCGTGAATACGCGCGCCATTCGATGTAATCAGATAAGCGTCAATGCCAAGCACTTTTCGGATTCCAACCACGTCGCGATAATGCCGCCCCGTCGCGATGATGAAACGCACACCGCGCGCTTCCAGTTCACGGACCGTTTCGACGGTGAACGGGTCGACCTGATGGTCGCTGTTGAGCAAAGTGCCGTCGAGATCGGTAGCGATAATGGAATACATGGGAAGCACTTTCCTTTAAGCCGTTAGGAACCTCGCATTTTAGCCCTCATGAGCCGATCTTCGGCTCGCGGCTTGGCGGGCCAGTTGCAGAGCGCCTGCAGCGGAGTCCGCGAGCGGCAGACGCAAGCGGCTACGCAGTTCGTCCGGAACAAACGGAGTCAGTGGCACGGCCAGCCCGCCACACAACGCGACCGGCAGCAACTGACCCGGGTCCAGCGCCGACACCATTTTCGCGATCTCAAGCCCCGCCTCCTCAAGAAGGCGCGCCGCGAACAGATGGTTTCTATGTTCGAAAACCGTTGGCGCCAGAGTTGCATAGGCCGTTTGATTCGCCGCGCTCAGCCATACGACGAGGCTGTCCCGATCAGTTGCTTCCGTACCCGCGAGCAACGCCGCGGACCAGTTGTCGGCGGGTGCCCGACCGTCCAGCACTTGCTGCAAATGCACGACCGCCCGCATGCCCAACCAGGCCCCGCTTGCCTCATCACCGCTCGGAAAACCGTAGCCACCCGCGATCGCCAGCCGCCCGCCCGCATCCAGCGATGCCGCTATGCTGCCTGTTCCAAGCGCCACGATCACACCCGGCGCGCCGCCATGGGCGCCGAGCAATGTGGTCAAGGCGTCGCTTTCGACGGCAAGCGCGCATCCGGCCGGCGCGGCTGCGTGGAACTGCGCCAGCCAGCCCGCGTGATTCACGCCAGCGAGGCCACAACCAAGCGCACAGGTGCTCCACTCGAACGGCAGGCCAGCTGCTTCGAACGCGCGCAAACACGCCGTTTCGATAGCCTCCCACGCGCGCTCGACGCCGAGCGCCAAGCCTGACGGGGCGCCCGTCGCGCGTGCCAGTTCGATGCCGTCCGTGTTCGCCAGAACGACGCGCGTGCCGCTGCCGCCGCCGTCGACGCCGATCAGGTACTTGTGTGTGTAGGTTGAAGTAGTCATGTGCGCAAGCTTAGCGGGACGACCGGCTCGCCGCCACTCGGCCGAACGGGCTACGCGTCCTGACCTGCCGAGGCGCATCGGGCAAGCTTCTACCTTGGTTCAGCTGCCATCGAGACCGGACGATACGCCGGTTCGTTATACCCATGCGTCCGGGACGCCGTGCTGTACCGGTCTCGCCGCTGGGGAAACCGTATATGGGCCGCGACTCGCCAGAGAAACAGGCCGATCGGCTGACTGTTCTCCCCCTGTCCTTCCGCCTATGCTGGTCGTACGCCAACCATGCACTCCCTGAATCCGACATGACAGATCCTAAGAAAAGCAGCGCCGACGACAACACCGAACCGCACCGTTGCGGCTGGGCAACCACCGAATCACTCGCCCGCTATCACGACGAGGAATGGGGCGTTGCGTCCCATGACGATCGCCATCTGTTCGAAATGCTTATACTGGAAGGCGCACAGGCAGGCCTTTCATGGTCGACGATTCTGAACAAGCGCGAGGGTTACCGGGATCTGTTCCACAACTTCGACATCGACCGGGTGGCAGCCTTCAGTGAAGACGACGCAGCCCGGTTGCTGCTTGACGCCCGCATCATCCGTAATCGCGCGAAGATCTCGGCGGCTGTTGCTAACGCCCGCGCCGTGCAGCGCATCCAGGCGGAACACGGTTCGCTTGCGGATTTCGTGTGGTCGTTCGTTGGCAATAAGCCTATCGACACCCCTCGCGCGACCTATGCACACGCCCCCGCCTCGACCGAAGTCTCTGACGCCATGAGCCGCGCTCTCAAGAAATACGGCTGCAAGTTTGTCGGAACGACCATCTGCTACGCGTTCATGCAGGCAACAGGCATGGTCAACGACCACGAGGCCGCGTGTTGCTGCCGGTTCCGCGACAGCGCATCCCACCCGAAGCGCGCAACGGCCAAACGCCGAACAAATTAGGCAATTTACTCCACCGATTTCCGATACGCGCATTGCGTTTTTCGCAACATTTTTCGCGGTTTACGCACCCGTCAGGGAAAATCCTAACAATCACCCCGCCCGCGGGGTGAATCACGCTCTGAAGCCTTTACTACAAAGCCTTGAGGGCACTCCTGGCCTGTGCAGGAAGTCAGACATCATGTCAAAATTGCGGCCAACCGCACACAGCGCCTCTTTTTTACCGGGAAGAACCGCTATAAATACGGTGTAGGCGGCTTTTCCGGTGAGCCAGTTGACCCTTGAAACGACTGCCGCTTCTTGCTGCTTCACCAGCGTATCCAGACCTTGCGACGATCGTAGCAAGGCCAGCAAGACGGTGAAGTTGCTGTTTTTATGTGGTCGACCGCGCTATGGCGACTGATTCCGCGTCCGATACTGATATCGCTGTTAGATGAACACCCACGAAGCACCGCAGTTGTCGGTGCAGGGGAGAACCAGAATGAAAAACCTCAACTTTTTAACGCACCAGGAAATCTTCGACCGTGCCGTGCTTCATCTGTTTGGCCAAGGCCAGGCAGCGTTGTTGCCCCACGGCGGCGGTGCATATCGCGGCTATTGCGGCGGTTGTCCTGTCGGCAGCTTCATCAAGGCGCGCGATTACATGACCGCCATGGAAGGCGTGCCTATTCGCTACGTCAGCAAAGGGCCGGAAATCGTGCCGGCATACATGGACGTCGGTGTGGCCGCACTGAAGCGCGCGCTCTTGCGATCGAACATCAACGTCTACGATCCCACGACCGTCGAACTGCTCAGTTGCCTGCAAAACGTGCACGACGTGTTCGGCAAATGGGAGTGGCGTGAACGCTTTGCGTCCATTGCCCGGCAGTTCAACTTGTCTGCGAATCGACTTAAGTCGGCAGCCTGAGAGCGGGTTTGGACAGGGTTTCGGGACTCTACCGAGCGGTCACGATTCTGAACCGGTTCTGAATCAATCCCCCTCGCACTGACCCACGAATAGACCGTATCCGCGCCGGTGAAGCACAAACAAATAAGCGCGCAAGCGAGCAACGCAATAGTCAAAGTAACGAGCGATGCCATGTTAACAGCGAGAGACATCTACGAACGCGTGAGCAACCATCTGCTGACGCAACGGGCTGTATCAGAAGATGAAAACGGATCATGCCGGCTGCGCAGCGGCAATGGGCGCAAGTGCGCTATCGGGTCGCTGATCGCCGACGAGCTGTATCGGCCGGAGATTGAAGGCGTCGGGATCTCGTACTACCGCCACGCGAAGGACGGCTCGTTGTTGCGCGTGCTGTACGCGTCGGAAGTCAATGCCTACGATCCGGACATTGTCGAATTGTTGATCGAACTGGAAGAAGTCCACGACGATTTCAGTGTGGACGAATGGCCCCAGCTTCTAGCGCGCGTGGGCGAACGGCACGCATTTGTCTAGGCCGCAAGCCGCAGTCGCCCGCCCCGCCAACTCGCGCCGAATCATCTGAACCGCGAGTCGATGTAACAGGGTTTGGAACAAGCAAATCCGATTATCGAATCAAACTATAAAAAGCAAAACGGCGATGCAACCCTTGCGGGCGGCATCGCCGTTTTGCATGGTGCAACCTAAACAATCAGGCTGCACCTGCCAAGATTTAATGAAGCTTCTTGGGCAACATCTGGCTGCGCAGACGCTTGCGCAGACGGCTGACTGCTGCCGCCTTCTTGCGCTTGCGTGCCGTCGTCGGCTTTTCATACGACTGACGTTCGCGAAGCTCGGCGATCAGGCCGTTCTTTTCGATGGTCCGGCGAAAGCGACGGATCGCGACGTCGAACGGCTCGTTTTCTTTCAAAACAATAGTGGTCATGGAAGTCCTAAATCGCTGATACGTTTTTCTGACTGCGCGGCGAAGCGTACTGCACAAGGCAACGCCGCGCGCCGGCACTCCGATCGTCCACCCAAACAACAGCGGACACGAGCAAAGCGGCCACGGAGGCCGGAAAAGAGAGAGGTGGGATTTCACCGCCGATCACGGCATGCGCAGTCTGTCGAAAAACGGAACAGCGCACTTCGGGCCGCCCGGCGTCGCTTAAAAATAGCTGCGCCATCGGGCAAAAATCTCGATTCGGGCGAGATGTTATCAGATCGTCGCCCCGTCGCCAACCCCGAAACACCGATTTGCGGAGGTTTGCAGCGAGGCAACCCCATGAAGATGCGTGCTTTTTCCCGATTTTCAGTCCGGATTGCTCGCTTCGTCGAGGAGCGCGATGTCCTCAGGCGCCAAGCTGATCCGGGTTGCGTGTGCCAAGGTTTCGAGTTGCTTGACCGATGTCGCGCTCGCGATCGGCGCGGTGACGCCAGGCCGCGCGATCAGCCATGCTAGCGCGATTGCCGCCGGCTCGGTGTCGTGACGTTCCGACACTTTAATGAGTGCCTTAACTATTCTCAAGCCCCGGTCGTCCAGGTAACTCGACACCTTTGCGCCGCGGGCACTATTCTCGGTATCGGCTTTGGATCGGTATTTTCCGCTCAGGAAACCGCTAGCCAGGCTGTAATACGTCACAACCGATACCTTGTGCGCCTTGATAACCGGTTCCAGATCGTTCTCATAGCCGGCGCGATCGTAAAGGTTGTATTCGGGCTGAAGCACCTGATAACCCGCAATACCCTCTTTCGCCGATATCTTCAGCGCCTCTTCCAGCCTTTCACCGATGTAGTTCGACGCACCGATCACGCGAACCTTTCCCGCCGTAATCAGCTTTTGATATGCGCCGAGTGTGTCGATGAGGGGCGTTTTATCGTCGTCTCGATGAGAAAAGTAGACGTCGATGTAATCCGTCTTCAGGCGTTTCAGCGAGTCGTTGACTGCCGCCTCGATATTCGCCGCCGTCAGCCCCGTCCGCGTGCTCAGCATGCCGACCTTGGTGGCCAGCACGATCTTGTCGCGCTTGCCGCTTTCCTTGAGCCACTTGCCGATGATCGTCTCCGACTCGCCGCCCTGGTGGCCGTCGACCCAAGCGGAATAAACGTCGGCGGTATCGATGAAATTAAGTCCGTGGTCAACGAAGGCATCCAGGATAGAGAACGACGTGCGTTCGTCGGCTGTCCAGCCGAATACATTTCCGCCGAAAACAAGCGGCGCGACTTTGAGGTCTGACGTACCAATAGTGCGGTGCTGCATGGTTGCTCCCGGGCTGTGATGGGCGAAGACGAAAAAGGATCGAAAAAGAATACCCGCGAATCCGCTTACTCGCAGGCGGCGCCTCGACAACTCCCGGCGACTATTCTCCCTACGAATTCTTACCTAAGTCCTCAAGTTTTTTTTTCATGGGCCGCTAACCCATGTAGGCGGCCGGCTACCACGCTCGGGAACCGCCAAGCAACAGGACCGCGCAGTAGCCATAACAGCCCTTTAAGTTCTTTCAGGAGAAATCCAAATGCTCGGCATTAATAGCAATCTCAACTCGCTGGTCGCTCAGCAAAACTTGAACACCTCGCAAAGCGCTCTGTCGCAAGCTATCACGCGTCTGTCGTCGGGTAAGCGCATCAACAGCGCGGCTGACGATGCAGCAGGTCTGGCGATCTCGAACCGTATGCAAACGCAGATCAACGGCCTGAACCAAGGCGTGTCGAACGCGAACGACGGTGTGTCGATGATCCAGACGGCATCGAGCGGCCTGGCACAGATCACCTCGAGCCTGCAAACCATTCGTACGCTGGCTGTTCAGGCGTCGAGCGGCTCGCTCTCGTCGAGCGACCAGGCAGCACTGCAACAAGAAGTTGCGCAGCAAATCGCTGAAGTGAACCGCGTTGCTTCGCAAACGACGTACAACGGCAAGAACGTACTGGACGGCTCGGCCGGTAACGTGAGCTTCCAGGTCGGCGCGAACGTTGGCCAGACGATCAGCTTGAACCTTACCAACAGCTTGTCGGCATCAGCGCTTGGAACGGGCAAAGTGCAAGCGGGTGCGACGCTTGGCACGATCGCCGTGTCGCTCGACTCGACCGGTGCTGCATGGAACGCCTCGTCAAGCACGGGTTCGGAAACAACCGCAATCAACGTCCTCTCGGACGGCAAGGGCGGCTTTACCTATACCGACCAAAACAACCAGACCCTGTCCAACACGATCGCCGCCGCCGTGCTTGACACGACGACCACGCCGGGCGTGCTTGCAGCCAAAACGGGTAGCCCGCTCGATCCGGCAACGGAGCTTGCAGCAATTTCCACCGCTAACAAAGCGAACCCGCCTACGGCGGCCGGGGTCGCTCTTGGCACGGTAGGCGGCATCAGCATTAGTGGGACCACGGGCCTGGATGTTGCAGCCGGCACATCAGGCGCCATCACGTCGCTTACATTCAAGTCGGACGGTAGTGGCAACCTGAACGTCTTTGATCAAAACGGTAACCAAGTGTCGTCCGCCGTATCTGCGGCCCTCTTCGGCGCTACTTCGCCTGGTAACGGCCAAGGTGGAGCACTTACCGCTACCAACGGCGCAACGATCAGCTTTACTGGCGGCACCGCTCCTACCAGCAACTTCGGCGCAATCAACGCTAACAACAACCCGCCGGCAGTTTCGAATATCGACGTCAGCACGGCAACGGGCGCGAACGCTGCGATGGAATCGATCGATAACGCACTCGCCACGGTGAACAACATCCAGGCAACCCTGGGTGCGGCTCAAAACCGTTTCACGTCGCTTTCGTCGGCACAGCAAGCACAGTCGACCGA
This sequence comes from Caballeronia sp. LjRoot29, assembly GCF_964252755.1. Lineage (NCBI taxonomy): Bacteria > Pseudomonadati > Pseudomonadota > Betaproteobacteria > Burkholderiales > Burkholderiaceae > Caballeronia > Caballeronia sp. LjRoot29. The sequence continues at coordinate 63,138 of NZ_CAXUPU020000026.1, forward strand.
CCTGGCAGGCGCCCAGTCGCAAATCACGGACGCCGACTTCGCGCAAGAAACGGCTAACCTGAGCAAGGCGCAAGTGCTGCAACAAGCAGGTATCTCGGTGCTGGCACAAGCTAATTCGTTGCCGCAGCAAGTTCTGAAGCTTCTCCAGTAATAGCCTCAAGCAGTAATGGCAGACGCATCGAAAGACGCGTCTGCCAAATCCGTTTTCCGGGGAGGCATGCCTCCCCTACACGTTTTACAAACGTTTATCATTCAGGCTCGAAAGCAAAACCGACGTACGGAGCATCTCAATGTCGACGATTCCCAGCGCTTCCAGCACCGCCGCGGCCTCAGCAGCTGCCACTTTAGCCGCCACCCAGGCAGCCGAAGCGTCCGCCGCACAATCCATCATCAGCGGTTCCACGGGCAATTCGTCGCTGGATGTCTCGTCGCTCGTCACGAGCCTCGTCAATGCGAAGGTGGCAGGTCAGACCGCTACGCTTTCCGCACAACAGACGAACGACAACACCCAACTTTCGGCTATCGGCGCATTGCAAGCGGCACTGTCCGCGTTGCAGGCCGGTATCGCCTCGCTATCGAACGGCACCGCGCTCGGCCAGTTCACCGCGACCGCGGACGGTACCGGACTGACAGCAACCACCGACAGCACCGCGTCCGCGGGTTCTTATTCCGTCGCGGTCACGCAAATTGCCAGCGCCCAGACGCTGTCGTCGGCGGCGTTCGGCTCGACCGCGGCACTCGGCACCGGCACGATGAGTGTCTCCATCGGCGGCAAGTCGATGAACCTCGCCATCACGTCGGCGAACAACACGGTGAGCGGCATTGCCAGCGCGATCAACTCATCGGCAAGCAACCCCGGCGTCACGGCCACGGTCGTCACCGGCACGGACGGCGCGCATCTGGTCCTGCGCTCCACGGCCACGGGCGCGTCGAACACGATCAATGTTTCGGTGAGCAACGTGTCGGGCGATGCAGGCCTGTCCAGCCTCGGCGTTACGTCCAATGTCGGCGCCAATGGCGCCGCATCGACCTTTACGTCAGCGGTGGGCACGAGCGCGTGGTCACAGACCGTGCCCGCACAAGACGCCGAGTTCAAGATCGACGGGACAGCCGCGACAAGTTCCAGCAACACGGTGACCACTGCACTCCAGGGCGTCACGCTGAACCTGACGGCTGCTGCAATCGGCACACCGCCCGGCACGCCACAGAATCTGGTCGTGGCACAGAACACTACGTCTGCCTCCACCGCGATCAACAGCTTCGTCAGCCTCTATAACACCTTGGTCACCACGTACGGCCAGGTGGGCAACGACAATTCGCAGGCAGCGAGTACGCAAGGCGGCATCTTGTCGTCCAACCCGATGCTTGCCACTATCCAGAACACGCTGGCGGCTATTGTCGGCAGTGGTGTAAAGAACGGCAGCTCAACAATCTCGCTGGGTGCGCTTGGCATCTCGCTGCAGGGACAAGCCACCGCGACGCAGCCGGCCGGCTCACTGGTGGTCGATCCCACGAAGCTCGCCGCTGCGCTCCAGAGCAACCCGTCGGGGGTTGCAAATCTATTCAATTCGAAGACCGGCATCGCAGCGCAGATGACGAGCAGCCTGAACTCGTTCCTGAGCCCAGGCGGCTTGATTGCGAACAGCCAGAGTGCGGTGAATACCGACCTCAAGAGCATCACGTCGCAACAAGCCACGCTGGCCACCTACACGGCACAGCTGACGAGCCAGTATCAGGCGCAGTTCACGGCACTCAATACGTTGATGGCCACGATGAACAACAACTCACAGTACCTGACGCAATTGTTCGGCGGCGCCAACAGCGCGGGTGCACTCGCAACCGGAGCGAGCAGCTAAGCTTCTAAGGTCCGCTAAGGATAAATCGACATGGAACAGAACAGCCTGATAGACCGCCTGCTCAAGTTGACGCTCGCGATCCAGCACGCAGCGGCCATGGCCGACTGGCAGAAAGCCGCGCGCCTGACTGAAGAGCGGACTCCGCTTTTCATGGAATTGACGCCGGAGCAAGACGCCGCGGCAATGGAAGTGATCAACCGGATCCAGGCAATCGATGCCGCCATTGCCGTCGATGCAAAGACAACGCAATCGGAATTGCAGATTGAGTACAGTTCCGCGATGAAGAGGGTTCAGGCGGCCGGCAAATACCATCAGGCCGCGAAGTTCTGACCGGGGGAGCATCACCGAGGCGGGGTTACTCCGTCTCACCGGCTCGACAAAGACAACAACAAAAACCACGCGCTTCGCGCTTTGGCTGTTTTCAACACCCCGGCGCACTGCGTGCTTCCGGGGTGTTTTCTTATGGGCTAACGCCCGAGCGTCAGCCCCAGATACAGCGCATAAAGCCCGCCGTTCACGAGCAGCGCCCACAGCACGATCCCGCCCTTCTTCGCGTTGAAGCGCAGCCACGCGGCCGCCGCGAGCGTGATGAAAACGCCCGTCATCACTTCCACGCGCGGCTCCCACGGTGTCAACATGATGCCGATACCCGGCAGCAGCGTGCCCTGGAACACCATCGCTCCAGTGATGTTGCCGAACGCCAGCGTATCCTTGCCGCGCCGCGCCCAGATAATGCTGTTGACCTTCTCGGGCAGCTCGGTGGCGATCGGGATGATGATCAGCGACAGCAGCAGCGCCGATATCCCCAGCACTTGCGACACCCCTTCCACGCCGGCGATAAACCCCTTCGCACCGCCAACCAACAGCACCACGCCCAGAATCATCTGCAATACGATGGTGGAAAGCGAGGTCGGCAAGCCAACGCGCGAGATTAGCAGCCGTTCGGGAGCTTCCGTGCCATGGCCCTTCTCGACAAGACTCGCGGATGCTCGGAACGTCGACACCACATAGGTGACATACACGCCGACCAGCCCCACGGCGAACAGCGCTCGCACTTGCCACGCGTGATGCGGCACGAACATAGCGCCCGCCGCGATCAGGAACGCACACAGGAAGAAGTTGAGATCGCGGGTGAAGCCGCTATGTTCCGGCGCGACGACCCCCTTGAGCCCACGCGTCTTGAGCACCGCGATAGCCATCAGGCAGGTCGACAGTGTCGCGAGCATCAGCGGTGCGCCGAGGATCGCGCCGACGCCGATTTCCTCGTTCACCGCGCGACTGGCGGTGCCGCCCATCAATGCGATGATCGGCACCGTGGTTTCCGGGAGCGCCGTGCCGATAGCCGCGAACAGCGATCCGGTCACCCCTTCGGAGATGCCGAGTTTTTCGCCGAGATGTTCGAGCGCGTTGGTGAAGAGTTCCGATGCCGCGAGGATCACCACGAGCATCAGCGCAAGTTGCAGGAAAAGCATCGTCATGCGGCACCTCGCGATGAAGCCGGCGAGCAGGCGACGCAATGAGAAGGGCAGAACAACGGCAGAGAAACCGGCGAACGCGAGAGGTGACCTGGGGCAGGCCTGAGGTGTTTTTGTTTTGGAGACACGATAATTTCACGGTCGGACGTCAGCAAACCAGGATGCAATCCCGCGCCGTCCGACCGTGAACGACAAGATGCACCCATGGTCTCGCCAAACCTGACCGGTCGAACGCGCCACGGCTAGCAAGCCGAGTATGTTGACGCGTCCTCCTCCCATTGCGGAAGGAAGGCTACTCCCCAAAGACGGCCACGAGTTTAGCGTGCGTCCCCGGATTAGGCAACCGGCCTCGGGAATGTTCAAAAAACGGTCACCAATCCCGTCATTAACCCCATATGGATATCCCGAATCGGTCGTTGTAGCGGAAATAACGGTTCAGTAAGCTACGGCCGCAGAGGCTTTTTGGATGCTCTTTCGTTGCGCTGACGCATCGACGAAGCTCACCGTACAATAAGTTGCAACTACCGTAATAAGAAACATCTGACTGACTAACACTGACCGCCACGTCCGTAACGGGAGATCCCATGCGCTTCAGAATGCTCGCAACCGCTGTATTGGCCATCGTGCCGGTGCTCGCGATCGCGAAACCGCTCACTGTGTGCACCGAGTCGAGCCCGGATGGCTTCGACGTCGTGCAATTCAATTCGCTGGTGACGACCAACGCGTCGGCGGATGTGATTTTCAACACGCTCGTCTCCTACGATGAAGTCGCGAAAAAGGTCACGCCCGCGCTCGCCGAAAAGTGGGACGTGAGCGCCGACGGCCTGATCTACACGTTTCACCTGCGACCGAACGTGGCGTTCCAGACGACGGACTACTTCACGCCATCGAGGAAACTGAATGCCGATGACGTCGTGTTCTCGTTTGACCGCATGCTCTCCGACAGCAACCCGTGGCACAAAGTAGCCGGTGCGAGCGGTTTTCCGCACGCGCAGTCGATGGGTCTCGTCAAGCTGATCAAGTCCGTTTCCAAGGTCGATGACAACACCGTCAAGTTCGAGCTCAACACGCCGAACGCGACCTTCGTGCCAATCCTCACCATGGGTTTTGCATCGATTTATTCGGCCGAATACGCCGACAAGCTGCTCAAGGCCGGCCACGAAACCGACCTGAACGCGAAGCCGATTGGCACGGGTCCATTCGTGCTGAAAAGCTATACGAAAGACGCCGTGATCCGATATGACGTCAATCCGACGTATTGGGGCCCGAAGCCTAAAGTGGATCGGCTGATCTACGCCATCACGCCCGACTCTTCTGTGCGCGCACAGAAGATCAAGGCGGGTGAATGCCAGATCGCGTTGTCGCCGAAGCCACAAGACGTGGTCGATGCGAAGAAGGACAGTTCGTTGAAAGTGGTCGAGACACCGGCGTTCATGACGGCGTTCGTCGCGTTGAACACGCAGAAGAAGCCGCTCGATAACCCCAAGGTGCGCCAGGCGCTGAACATTGCATTCGATCGCACGACTTACCTGAAGACCGTCTTCGAAAACACGGCCACGGCCGCTGTGAATCCGTATCCGCCGAATACGTGGAGCTATGACAAGCAGATCACGGCGTATCCGTATTCCGTCGATCGCGCGAAGAAACTACTCGCCGAGGCAGGCTTCCCGAATGGCTTCGATACAACCATCTGGGTGCGTCCGAACGGCAGCGTATTGAATCCGAATCCGAAGGTCGGCGCGGAATTGCTGCAAGCGGATCTGGCGAAGATCGGCGTGAAGGCGCAGGTGAAGGTGATCGAATGGGGCGAACTGATCAAGGAAGCGAAGCAGGGTCAGCACGACATGTTGTTCATGGGCTGGGCCGGCGACAACGGCGATCCGGACAACTATCTGTCGCCGCTATTCAGTTGCGCCGCAGTGCGCTCGGGCATCAACTTCGCGCGTTTCTGCGACCCGACGCTGGACCGCATGATCGATGAAGGCAAGGAGACCGCGGACTTAGGCAAGCGGACCAAGTCTTATACCGAAGCTCAGCAGATTATTCATGATCAGGCGCTGTGGATTCCGCTCGGTTATCCGACGGCGTCAGCGCTGACACGCAGCAATGTCAGCGGGTATCGCGTGAGTCCGTTCGGACGGCAAAACTTCGCGAACGTCACGGTGCAGTAGCCTCAGTTGAGCTTTAGTTCACCGTCAAAGCCGGGCGCGCAAACGCCCGGCTTTTTTACTTCGGCGCGAAGCGGATCACGCCGTCGTCATCGTCGGTATGGCGCACCAGTTCACCCTCGAGCCATAGCAAATGCAAATGCGCCAGCGCTTCGCCGAGCGCGAACGTCATCTGGTGTACATCGAGCGGACGCTTGAACATGATCGGGACAATATCGGCGGCGCTTTGCGGCTTGATCGCGCAAGCCTCGCGCACCTCCCGCAAACGCGCTGCGTGATGATCGCGAAGCTGCCCGATGCGTGTATGCATGCCGCGAAACGGCTTGCCATGCGAAGGGAGCACGAGGGTATCGGCGGGAAGGGATTCGTAGCGGCCCAGTGAACCCAGGAACAGCGCGAGCGGATTGCCCTCCGGTTCAAGAGCAAACACCGAGACATTCGTCGATATGCGCGGCAGGACCATATCGCCGGAAATCAGCACATTCGTCTCCGCGCAGAAGAACGCGCAATGCTCAGGGGAATGACCGAACCCCGTCACCACTTCCCAATCGCGGCCGCCAATCTGCACCGTATCGCCATCACGCAGCCGACGATAAACCGGCGGGATGGACGGCACGAGCTTCGGGTAATACGTATCGCGCTTGCGCAGCGCTTCAAGCGATGCCGGGTCCGTCATGCCATGCCGCGCAAAGTGCCGTGCAGCGCGCTCGCCGCCTGCGTCGGAGCCATCGCCGGCGGACATCACGCGGCCCATTGCGTACTCACCAAGCGACATCCAGAGCCGCACCGGGTCCCATCGTTTCTGGTCGCCGCCATTGCAGATCCAGTCGGCAAGGCCCAGGTGATCGGGGTGGCAATGCGTGACGATCACGCGCAGTACCGGCAGGCCGTTGAGCAGCGAGTCAAAGGTGCGTTCCCAGTTTGCCCGGATGGTTTCGTCCGATATACCGCAATCGATAATGGTCCAGCCGGACACGCCGTCGATCTCGTCGCGCATGACCCAAACGTTAATGTGATCGAGCGCGAACGGCAGCGGCATGCGAACCCAGAAGACGCCGGGCGTGACTTCCATCGAGTGGCCGCTTTCAGGAAGACGGTCGGCGAAAACGTAATCGAGTTGCTGTTCGAGCGGGTTCATGCGGGTCGGCTCTCCGGGTTGTCAGTTGTTGCATTGCCGCCAAGTTGACGCTAACGTTAACCTGCATTTTAACGTCGGCTTAAGAAAAGCGCTCGCCACCTTGTAATTTCAATGACAGACACGCGCTACACCATCACCGAACTGGCCCGGGAATTCGACATCACGCCGCGCGCGATCCGGTTCTACGAGAACCAGGGCTTGCTCACGCCGGCGCGCGAAGGCACGAACGGCGTGCGTCGCGTGTATTCGTCGCGCGATCGCACGCGGCTCAAGCTGACACTGCGCGGCAAACGGCTCGGATTCACGTTGCTGGAGGTGAGCAGGCTGCTCGATCTCTACGATTCGCCGACCGGGACGGTTGCCCAGTTGCATGCGTTTCTTGACACCATCGCGGCACATCGCGCGGTGCTGGAGCGGCAATTGGAGGACTTGAACGCAACGCTCGCCGAACTCGCCGCGTACGAAAAGCAAGGGCGTGCACTCCTTTCAGCGAACGCTGAAAAACGCTTGCGGCGAGCGGCAGGAGCACCGGGCGCCAAGGAGCGAAGCGCAAAGGTGCCTTGAGCTGGAAATCGGCGGAAACGGCCAACGTCCAGGAAGCGGAATCGCCTGGCGATACAATATCGGCCGGATTTGAAGCCAGAATTGAAACCGGGCTGGACGCTTGATCACTAACGCAAAGACGGTGTCACGAAGCGCAGAGTCGATATGAATCACTTTCCCAAGTTACTGTCGTCGCAGATTGGCTTCGATGTCGCGGAAACGCTGCTCGAAGGCTTCGACCGTCACTATCGCGTGTTTCGCGATGCGGCCATCGCGGCGAAGGGGCTATTCGAAGCGGGCGACTGGCATGCGCTGCAGCGGCTTGCGCGCGATCGCATCGCGTCGTACGACGATCGGGTGCAAGAGTGCGTGATGCGTCTGGAAGACGAGTACGACGCCGAGCACATAGACGATGAAATCTGGCAGCAGATCAAGCTGCATTACATCGGCTTGCTGACGTCGCACCGGCAGCCTGAGTGCGCGGAGACGTTTTTCAACTCGGTGTGCTGCAAGATCCTGCATCGCTCGTACTTCAATAACGACTTCATTTTCGTGCGGCCCGCTATTTCGACGGAGTACATCGAGAACGATGAACCCGCGGCCAAGCCGACGTATCGCGCGTATTACCCAAGCAAGGACGGACTCGCCGCGACGCTCGAACGGATCGTGACGAACTTTCAGCTCGAGCCGCCGTTCGAGGATTTGCAGCGCGACGTTCAATGCCTGATGCGAGCGATTACGGAAGCGTTCGGCGAGTTCAAGGCCGCGCCCAATTTCCAGATTCACGTGCTGTCGTCGCTGTTCTTTCGCAACAAGGCGGCGTACATAGTGGGCCGGATCATCAATGGCGATCTGGTGATCCCGTTCGTGGTGCCGGTGCGTCACGCGCAACCCGGCCTGCTCGCGCTCGACACCGTCCTGCTGCAGCGCGAACAAGTGTTGATCATCTTCAGCTTCTCGCACTCGTATTTCCTCGTCGATATGGAAGTGCCGTCCGCGTATGTGCAGTTCCTGCGTTCGATCATGCCGGGTAAACCGAAGGCGGAAATCTATACGTCGGTGGGCTTGCAAAAGCAGGGTAAGAACCTGTTTTATCGTGACTTGCTGCATCATCTCTCGCATTCCAGCGATAAATTCGCTATTGCCCCGGGCATCAAGGGACTCGTGATGCTGGTGTTCACGCTGCCCTCGTTTCCGTACGTGTTCAAGCTGATCAAGGACACCTTCCCGCCGCCGAAGGAAACCACGCGCAAGAAGATCCAGGACAAATATCAGCTCGTCAAACGCCATGATCGCCTTGGGCGCATGGCCGATACGCTCGAGTATTCGAGCGTCGCATTGCCGCTGTCGCGCCTGGACGATGCGCTGCTCAAGGAGCTCACCAAGGAAGTGCCTTCAATGATCGAATATGAAGGCGATAAGCTCGTGATCAGGCATTTGTACATAGAGCGCCGCATGACGCCGCTGAACCTGTATTTGCAGAACGGCACGTTGCCAGAAATCGAGCATGGCATCAAGGAATATGGCAACGCGATCAAGGAACTGATCCAGGCGAACATCTTCCCCGGCGACATGCTCTACAAGAATTTCGGCGTCACGCGGCATGGCCGCGTGGTGTTCTACGACTACGACGAAATCGAATACCTGACCGATTGCAACGTCCGGCAAGTGCCGCAAGCGCGCAATGAGGAAGAAGAGATGTCGGGCGAGCCGTGGTACGCCGTCGGGCCGCATGACATCTTCCCCGAAACATACGGCACTTTCCTGCTCGGCGACCCGCGCGTGCGCGACGTGTTCATGAAACATCACGCCGATTTCTTCGACCCCGCTCTCTGGCAAAAGCACAAGGAACAGATCCTTAACGGCGAGCTCGCCGAGTTCTTCCCGTACGAACGCGGTATCCGTTTTTGCGTTCGTTATCCTGAGCGTTTTCTGTCCGGCACACCCGCAGCACGCGCCGCATGAAACCTATCCGCACTGAGCTCCATGTCCAATATCGACAACACTGAAAACCACGACAACAACCCGCTTTCGCACCTATTCGATAACAATCTGAAGTGGGTCGATCGCAAGCTCTCGGAAGACGCCGAGTATTTCTCGCGCCTCGCGCATCAGCAAGCGCCCGAATATCTGTGGATCGGCTGCTCGGACTCCCGCGTGCCGGCGAACCAGATCATTGGCCTGCCGCCGGGCGAGGTGTTCGTGCACAGGAATATCGCGAATGTGGTCGTTCACTCGGACCTCAATTGCTTGTCGGTGATCCAGTTCGCGGTCGACTTGCTGAAGGTCAAGCACATCATGGTGGTCGGGCACTACGGCTGTTCCGGCGTGGGCGCGGCGCTTATGAGCCGGCGCGTAGGCCTGGCCGATAACTGGCTGCGCCACGTGGAAGACGTGCGCGACAAACATTCCGCGCTGCTCGAAGAATGGCCGATGGGCGAGGCGCGAAATCGTCGGCTGGTGGAACTGAACACCATCGAACAAACCGTGAACGTGTGCCATACGACCATCCTGCGCGATGCGTGGGCGCGTGGTCAGGAGATCACGGTTCACGGCTGGACCTACGGCGTGCACGACGGCCGTGTGCGCAACATGGGCATGATGATCAACGGGTCGGAAGAGGTTGAGCCGACCTATCAGCATTGCATCGCGGCGCTGGCGCGCGGTGGCGCGCATTCATCGGAGAACGATGTGCTCGCCTCCGATGCCGCCCGTCTCGGCGATGTCCCGGCTATTGTGAAAGGTGTGATCAAGGAGCTGAAACATGACTGATTTTGCAGATGATCCGGTGGTGATCGTATCGGCGGTTCGTACGCCGATGGCCGCTTTTCAGGGCGACTTCGCCACGGTGACGGCGCCGCAACTCGGCTCGGCCGCGATCCGCGCTGCGGTCGAGCGCGCCGGCCTCAAGCCCGAGCAAATCGATGAAGCCGTGATAGGTTGCGTGCTGCCCGCAGGACTCGGTCAGGCGCCCGCCCGGCAAGCCGCGCTTGGCGCCGGATTGCCGCTGTCCGTTGGCAGCACGACGGTCAACAAGATGTGTGGTTCCGGCATGCGCGCCGCCATGTTCGCGCACGACATGTTGTTGGCCGGATCGGCGGACGTGATTGTCGCGGGCGGTATGGAAAGCATGACCAATGCGCCGTATTTGCTGCCCAAAGCGCGTGGCGGCATGCGCATGGGCCACGGCCAGGTGCTCGATCACATGTTCCTCGATGGCCTCGAAGACGCGTATGAAAAAGGCCGCTTAATGGGCGCGTTTGCCGAGCAATGCGCCGGGTCGTACAAGTTCTCGCGCGAAGCGCAGGACGCGTTTGCGGTGGAGTCGCTGCGTCGTGCGAAGCGGGCCAACGAAGACGGTTCCTTCGATTGGGAAATCGCGCCGGTCACCGTGGCAGGACGCAAGGGCGATACCGTTATCGATCACGACGAACAGCCGTTCAAGGCGAATATCGACAAGATTGCAACGCTCAAACCCGCGTTCGCCAAAGACGGCACGGTGACGGCTGCGAATGCATCGTCTATCTCCGACGGCGCCGCCGCGCTCGTCATGATGCGTGCATCCACGGCTAAACGCCTCGGCGTCACGCCGCTCGCGCGCGTCGTCGGACACAGCACGTTCGCGCAGGAACCGGCGTTGTTCACGACGGCGCCCGTCGGTGCGATCCGCAAGTTGCTCGATAAGAACGGCTGGCGCGCGAACGAAGTTGATCTCTTCGAGATCAACGAAGCATTCGCGGTTGTCGCGATGGCCGCCATGCGGGAACACGACTTGCCGCACGACAAGGTCAACGTCAATGGCGGCGCGTGTGCGCTGGGGCATCCGATTGGCGCGTCGGGCGCGCGGATTCTCGTGACCTTGATCGGCGCGTTGCGTCAGCGTGGATTGAAACGCGGCGTGGCGAGCTTGTGCATCGGCGGCGGAGAAGCGACAGCGATGGGGATCGAACTCGTTTAAAGCGTTGCAGGAGAACATCATGAAAACCGTATTGATCGTTGGCGCGTCGCGCGGGCTCGGCCACGAATTCGCCCGAGGATATTGTCGCGATGGCTGGCGCGTGCTCGCCACCGCGCGCGATGAAGCGTCATTGAAAGCACTCGAAGCCAGTGGCGCAAAAACCTTCTCGGTCGACACCACGCAACCCGATCAGATCGCGGCGCTGGGATGGCAACTCGATGGCGAGAAACTGGATGTCGCTATCATCGTGTCGGGCGTGTATGGTCCACGAACCGAACACGTGGAAACCGTGCTGCCTGAGGATTTCGATCACGTCATGCACACCAATGTCCGCGGCCCGATGCAACTGTTGCCCATTCTCTTGCCACTCGTTGACGCAGCGCACGGCGTGCTCGCCGTCGTGTCGAGCAAGATGGGCAGTATCGCGGAGATGAACGGGACAGCGGGCTGGTTGTATCGCGCGAGCAAGGCGTCTGTGAATGCCGCGTTGAAAGCGGCATCGCTGGAAGCGCGCGGCTCGACCTGCATCGCGTTGCATCCGGGATGGGTGCGCACCGAGATGGGCGGGGCATCGGCGGCAATTGATCCGGCTCACAGCATTTCCGGAATGCGCGCGGTGATCGCGTCGGCTGCGGCGAACCCCAAGAAATTCAACGGCACATTCGTGCAGTACGACGGCACGCCGCTCGAGTGGTGAGCGAGTGAGTGAGCGCCGCAGACAAACAATTTCAGACAACCGGAAAGGACATGAAGTGGCGTATCAAGTACATGGCGTGGCGTCGTCGGGGAATTGCTACAAGGTCAGGCTTGCGCTCGAGCAACTGAACAGGCCGTATGTCTGGCACGAAGTCGACATGATGAATGGCGCCACGCGCACCGCCGCGTTTCGCCAGTTGAATCCGAACGGCAAGGTGCCGGTGCTTCAGATCGATGAGCACACGTGCCTGTTCGAATCGGACGCAATCCTGTTTTACCTCGCCGAAGGCACGCCGCTGCTGCCGACCGACCGTCTTTCCCGGGCGCGCGTGCTGCAATGGATGTTCTTCGAGCAATACAGTCACGAGCCCAACGTCGCGGTTGCGCGCTTCATCCTTCAGTTCGTCAAACACCCTGACGATCCTCGTTTGCCCGAGAAAACCGCCGGTTCATATCGCGCGCTGGACGTGATGGAAACGCATCTCGCGGCGCGGACCTATTTCGTCGATGAGCAATACACCATCGCCGATATTGCGCTGTACGCATACACCCATGTCGCCGATGAAGCCAACCTCGACCTCGGCCGATATCCGGCGATTCGCGCCTGGCTTGCGCGCGTGAAGGCGCAGCCGCGGCACATCGAGATGCCTGGCGTCGACCTATGAAGGCGGTGGAGGAATGCCCATGCGGGGGTGCATCACCGGGATCGAACAGCGTTGTTAAGCATCCGCCTCATTACGCGCAATGTTGCGGACGCTTCATAGAAGGCGGCGCGCCGGCAGGCAATGCGATGGAACTGATGCGCTCGCGTTACACCGCCTACGTGCTTGGCAACGTGCCGTATTTGCGCGCGACCTGGGCCGAGGCGACCTGCCCTCGCGACCTGGAAACCTCAGCCGATTCCACCACCCGCTGGCTCGGCCTGCAAATCAAACGCCATACGCCTTTGGACGCCGATCACGCCGAAGTCGAATTTGTTGCCCGATACAAACTTGGCGGACGCGCTTTCCGGCTGCATGAGACAAGCCGCTTCGAACGCGATGCTGCCGGAGTGTGGCGTTATGTCGACGGTGATGTTCGCGATTGAAACGTCGTAGCGACAAATGTTGCTGCGTCGCGGCAATAATTTCCTTAACGACTGCTTTCGCCTCGAAATTAGTGTTGCGCGCGGGTACTTTCTAATTGCGCCGATTCATTTTGTCCGGGTACTCTACCTTTTCGCCAGTCGCTGGCGAATGATATTAAGTTACTGTTTATTAAGCCAAATATCTGTCAGCGCGCCGGTGTTGCTTGTTTTGCGTATTGAAGCCCATTGTCGTGTCTATTCGGGACATGACTTGACGATCCGACCAGCGATACTGTTTGACAGTACGAACGTCGGGATCGATGGATTGTGACAATAAGCTGGCTCGTGCTGTCGGAAAATTAGCCGGGTCGAGAAGCGGGTGGAGTTTCGGGGATGGCATTCAGGCAAGTGTTGTCAGGTTGTGTAATGGTGTGTGCGCTCGCGGCGGTGTCCGCCTCGGCGCTTGCAGAGCCGTTCCCGGGTGCGCAGCAGTACGCGAAACTCGAGGCACCCGCCTTCGGCACGGTGCCGCAGTCGTTTGACCCGTCGCTTCCCGCTGTGGATTCGAACCTCAACGAGTCAGTCATCGAAGTACCTTCGGGCGATGTCTCGCTTGAAACCACCATTTTCAAACCTGATGGCCCGGGTCCGTTCCCGATGGTCGTCTTCAATCACGGCAAACTCCCTGGCAATGCGCATGACCAGACGCGCGCGCGTCCGATCGCGCTTGCGCGCGAGTTCGTGCGCCATGGGTATGTGGTTGTCGTGCCGAATCGCCGTGGCTTTGCGGAATCGGGCGGAGAATATACCGGCAACGGTTGCGATGTCGAAGCTAATGGTTTCACGCAAGCGCGCGATGTGGCCGCTACGGTGGCTTATATGGAGAAGCAGCCGTTTGTCGATAACCAGCATGTGGTCGTGGCGGGCGCTTCGCACGGTGGACTGGTGACGATGGCGTATGGCGCGCGCGACGCGCGCGAAGCGAAGGGCGTGCGTGGCCTGATCAATTTCTCTGGTGGCCTTCGTCAGGATGAGTGTCCTGGCTGGCAGAAAAACCTGACGAGTGCGTTTGGTGAATACGGTGAGCATGTGAAGTTGCCGTCGTTGTGGATGTACGGGAGCAACGACTCCGTGTGGCAGGGGAACTTGCCGGATGAAATGTTTGCGTCGTATAGCGCGCATGGTGCCAGGGCCGATATGGTGAATTTCGGCGCTTATAAGAACGATGCGCATCGGCTGGTTGGGGATCGCGATGGTGTGGCGATCTGGTGGCCGCGTGTGAAGACGTTCCTTGAAGAGGTTGGTATGCCGACGGATCGGCAGTATCAGGTTTCGGATCCGCAGGCGCCGACGCCTACGGGTTATGCGAATGTGGATGCGGTGACTGCAGTGCCTTTCCTTGATGAGCGTGGCCGCGAGGGTTACGAGAACTTTCTGCATCAGTTTTCGAGCCGCGCGTTCGCGGTGTCGGATTCGGGTGCGTGGTCGTGGGCGGAAGGGGGTGACGACCCCGTGGCGGTGGCTTTGGCAGGGTGCCAGAAGCAGAGTAGCGATCCATGCCGGTTGTATGCGGTTAATAACGCTGTGGTCTGGAATGAGCGCAATGCGGCGCAGACGCAGACGGCTTCGAGATAGTCCTTGGGTTTTGCCTTTGAGGCAGCCAAAGGCTGGTAGCTGGGGCGGTTGGGCTGGTTGGTTTGTGGCTTCGTTCTAGCGCCGGGTGCTGAGTTCTCGTTAGCGGTTCTAGGTCTATGCCGGGTTGCTTCTTTCCAGGTTTTTGCGGGTTTAGCGTTAGCTGATCTTTTTCGCTCTATTAGCCACTGCGCGTGGCAGCGCGTCATTTCTTGGTCCAAAGCGACAAAGAAACGAAGCAAAGAAAACGCTTTCACCGCTCTACCCTAAGTGTCCACAGCGTGCAGTTCCATTTCATGGGTGCCCCAAAAGCACGGTGCTCGCCAGAGCTTAAGATGTTTGAACCCCTCCTTCTCGCGAATCCTGACAGTAAAACGCTTCGCCCCGTACGCTCTCGGGCTAGCACTAGCGACTGAACCTGCCCAAGGAGCGCCCCGCGCTATCCGCGGAAAACCAACCTCCGAATTTGTATGCAGGCCGAAACATTTTGGCAACCCATCGAGACACAATGCTGCAGAATGTGTAAAGCCCAATCCCTAAAATAACAGTGCGAACCGACCAGCTAACCCGAGAAGAACCACACCCATAAAAGCGCGTGAGGCCGTGCGGGTTCGTAGGGCAAGGGTGCTTGCCCGAGAGCGTACGGGGCGAAGCGTTTTACTGTCAGGATTCGCGAGAAGGAGGGTTTCACACATCCGTGGTTCCAGCGAGCACCGCGCTTTTCGGGTACCAATGAATAAAAACTGCACGCTGTGGACACTTAATTTTTAGAGAGTTTAAAGCGTTTTCTTTGCTTCGTTTCTTTGTCGCTTTGGACAAAGAAATGACGCGCCGCCACGCGCAGTGGCTAATAGTGATTAAGAAAACAGCTAACACTGAACGCGCGAAGACCTGAAAAGCACCAACCCGGCATTGAACCAGACCGCTAACGCCAGAACCTAGCATCCCGGCATAGATCCGACCGCTAACCCCAAAACCAATCGGCCCGCCAACCCCACCCCCGAGTGCCAACGAAACCCCACCCCCGAGTGCGAACGAAAGGCCGCCAAAAAGTCCAAACAAAAAACCCCAGCCCGCGCGCCAGCGCAAAATAGCCCCAGAACCCGCCCCAGACCCACCACGATAAGCGAAGTTAGCCGCGTCGCCACGCAAACTCCCAAAGCGTCCCACGCCCGCCGGAGGCCTCCGGCCCTCTCAAAATCGAATCCCGCGACAAATTTAGAGATAATTGGTGCTCAGCGAAACACCAAGTCGCGCACATCGAGAAACCCCATGACCGATGCAATGAACCTGCAGCGCCTGAAAGTCACCGTCGACGGCTACGTAGCACGGGTCACGCTCGATCGTCCCGACGTCCGCAACGCCTTCGACGACGCCACCATCGTCGAATTGACCGCAGCTTTCCGCGCGCTCGCCGACGACAACGCCATCCGCGTCATCATCCTCGCCGCCAACGGCCCGGCATTCTGCGCCGGCGCCGACCTCAACTGGATGAAACGCATGGCAACGTACTCGGACGCAGAAAATCGCGCCGACGCACTCGGCCTCGCCACCATGCTCAACACCCTCTACGCCTGCAACAAACCCGTGATCGCGCAAGTCCAAGGCGACGCGTACGCAGGCGGCATGGGCTTGGTCGTCGTCGCCGATATCGCAATTTGCGCGGAATCAGCGCACTTCTGCTTGTCAGAGGCGAAGCTCGGGCTGATGCCGGCCACCATCGCGCCCTACGTGATCCGGGCAATCGGCGCGCGCGCATCACATCGGTACTTCGTGACCGCCGAACGTTTCGATGCCACCGAAGCACTGCGCATCGGCCTCGTGCATCAGGTCGTGTCAGGAGAAGCGCTGGGCGCCACCGTCGATGCAGTCGCAGCAGCAATCGTTGCCAATAGCCCAAACGCCGTGCGCGAATGCAAGCAACTCGTCGTCGATCTGGCGGACAAAGCAATCGATGAAACACTGATCGCGGATACCGCCGACCGTATCGCGCGAATTCGCGCCTCGGACGAAGGGCGCGAAGGCGTGCGCAGTTTTCTGCAAAAGAGCAAGCCGTCGTGGCTTGCCTGAATGTATTCGGGAGCGTTGCCTGAATTCGCCCAAGCGCACGACTGGCCGTTCCCCCTGGAGTCGTTTTGAACCTGAACAAGCAGCCAAAGCCCGCACCCGATGACTGGGTCGCACGCTCGCTACGCGCCGTATGGCACCCGTGTACGCAAATGAAACACCACGAGCGCACGCCGCTCGTGCCCATCGCTCGCGGCAAGGGCGCGTGGCTTTATGACCACGACGGGCATCGTTATCTCGACGCCATCAGCTCCTGGTGGGTCAACCTCTTCGGCCACGCGAATCCTCACATCAATGCTGCGCTGAAAGATCAGCTCGACACGCTCGAACACGCGATGCTCGCCGGTTGCACGCACGAACCCGCCGTCCTGCTCGCCGAGCGTCTGCACGCCCTGACGCAGCACACGCTGGGCCATGCGTTCTTCGCATCTGATGGCGCATCGGCAGTCGAAATTGCCTTGAAGATGAGTTTCCACTTCTGGCGCAACAGCGGCCGCGCGGAGAAACGCGAGTTCGTCTGCCTCGCGAACAGCTATCACGGCGAGACCATCGGCGCACTCGGCGTAACCGACGTCGCGTTGTTCAAGGACGCCTACGATCCGCTGATTCGACATGCGCACGTGGCGACATCGCCGGATGCTCGACAAGCCCGCGAAGGAGAGACCGCGCGGGACGTCGCACAGCGCGCGCTCGCCGATATGAAAACGCTCTTCGACGCCAAAGCCTCGCAACTTGCAGCCGTTATCGTTGAACCGCTGGTTCAATGCGCGGCCGGCATGGCGATGCACGATCCCTCGTATTTGAAGGGCTTGCGTGCTTTGTGCGATGACTACGGCGTACATCTCATCGCCGATGAAATCGCTGTCGGATGTGGTCGCAGCGGCACGTTCTTCGCGTGCGAACAGGCTGCTATCTGGCCAGATTTCTTGTGTTTATCGAAGGGAATCAGTGGTGGATATTTGCCGTTATCCATCGTGCTGACACGCGATGAAATCTACGCCGCCTTCTACGACGACGACATGACGCGCGGGTTCCTCCACTCGCATTCGTACACAGGCAATCCGCTCGCCTGCCGCGCCGCCCTGGCAACGCTCGACCTGTTCGACAGCGCGAATGTGCTTGAAGAGAATCGCCGCAAATCGTCCGTGTTGCGCACTGCGTTCAGTCCGCTTCAAGATCATCCGCATGTCACGAACCTGCGCGAACGCGGCACGATCTTCGCCTTCGATGCTCTTATTGAAGACCCCGCTCAAGCACGCTCGTTCTCGCGGCGTTTCTTCGAAAATGCCTTGAAACACGAGCTATTATTGCGACCGATAGGCAAAACCGTCTACCTGATGCCGCCGTACATTCTCAGCGACGACGAGCTCACGCTGCTCGCCGAACGCACGCGTACTGTCTTCGACGCCACGTTATCGGAGGCTGCATGAGCATCACATCGCGCGCTCTTTTCGACACCCTGAAACAAGGTCTTGCCGATATCGAACGCAACGGTCTGCGCCGTCGTCGCCGTATCGCCGACAGCGCCTGCGCCGCGCACATGACGGTGGACGGACGCGAGATCATCGGCTTTGCGAGCAACGATTACCTCGGTCTCGCCGCGCACGAAACCTTGCGCGAAGCACTCGCGGAAGGCGCGCAAAAATACGGCGCGGGCAGCGGTGGATCGCATCTGCTCGGCGGCCACTCACGCGCGCACGAGAAGCTTGAGGATGACCTCGCGGCGTTCTCCGGCGGTTTCGTCGACCAGCCGCGCGCGCTGTATTTCAGCACCGGCTACATGGCGAACCTCGCGACGCTGACAACGCTCGGCACCTTGGGCACGTCAGGCGGCCGCGACACGCTGATGTTCTGCGACGCGTTGAACCATGCATCGCTGATCGATGGCGCACGTTTGTCGCGTGCGCAAATTCGCATCTATCCTCATGCCGACGCCGAAGCGCTCGGCGCCATGCTCGAGGCATCGGCGAATGAGGGCGGGAATGAGAACGTCACGAAGATCATCGTGACGGATTCGGTCTTCAGCATGGACGGCGACATTGCGCCGCTTGGATCGTTGCTCGCTCTGGCTGAGCGATACGGCGCGTGGCTCGTGGTAGACGATGCCCACGGCTTCGGCGTGCTCGGTCCGCAAGGACGCGGCGCGCTGGCCGAAGCGGCGTTGCACTCGCCGCATCTCGTGTACGTCGGCACGTTGGGCAAGGCAGCGGGCGTGTCAGGCGCCTTCGTGATCGCGCACGAAACGGTGATCGAATGGTTCGTGCAGCGCGCGCGGCCGTACATCTTTACGACGGCATCGGCACCGGCCGTGGCGCACGCGGTATCGGCGAGCCTGAAGATTATCGAAGGGCAGGAAGGTGATCAACGGCGCGCACATCTGGCTACGCTAATCGAGCGCACGCGGGCCATTTTGCAAAACACGCGATGGTCGCCCGTGGATTCGCATACAGCAGTTCAACCGTTGGTTATCGGCGGCAATGAAGAGACGCTGAAGCTTGCCGCCGAACTCGATGAATACCGCATGTGGGTGCCTGCAATCCGGCCGCCGACCGTGCCTGTTGGCACTTCGCGCCTGCGCATTTCGCTGTCAGCCGCGCATGGCCTCGACGACCTCGCCAAGCTCGACGATGCACTGCAAACCCTGAGCAACCGACCATGACCGCGCCGCTCTCACTCTTCGTCACCGGCACCGACACCGAGATCGGCAAGACGCTCGTATCGGCTGCGTTGCTGCATGGTTTCGCTAACCTCGGCCTGCGCGCCGCCGCGATGAAACCCATCGCCGCGGGCGCGTTCGAACGCGATGGCGAGTGGCACAACGAAGACGCCGATCAACTCGATGCCGCCGCGAACGTCGCGTTGCCGCCATCGATACGCACGCCGTTCATGCTTAAGGACGCCGCCGCGCCGCACATTGCAGCGGCGCGCGAGAATGTGTCGCTGGACATTGCGCGGATCGTGGAAGCGCACAAGTTCGCCGTGCAGCAAGCGGACGTGGTCGTGGTGGAAGGCGTGGGCGGATTCCGCGTGCCGCTCACCGATGTCCACGATACCGCCGACCTCGCGTTCGCGTTGAACCTGCCAGTCGTGCTCGTGGTCGGCATGCGCCTCGGCTGCATCAGCCATGCGTTGCTGAGCGCTGAGGCTATCGCGGCGCGGGGGCTGCATCTCGTGGGCTGGGTGGCCAACCAGATCGATCCCGCCATGCTCTTTCCTGCTGAAAATATCGAAGCAATCCGGCTGCGGCTCGACAGTCAATACAATGCGCCGCTGCTCGGCACGATTCCTCGCCTCGCGCCGCCGGACGCTCGGACGGCGACGACTTTCATAGATACCTCCCTGCTGCTGGACACGCTTCGTTCAGCCGGCGCGGGCCAGTAAATTATCGTTATCTGCAATACGAAAAGGATCCTCACATGACGCAAGTGCAATCCATCGACAAGACCACTCAACCTGCCGCTCAACCCGCTGCTCTGCAAACGCTGGCTCGCTGGCGCGTGGCGGATATCGTCGCGCTCTACGACCTGCCGTTCAACGACCTGCTGTTTCGCGCCCAGGGCGTGCATCGTGAACACTTCGATGCCAACACGGTTCAGCTCTCCACGCTGCTGTCGATCAAGACCGGCGGCTGCCCGGAAGATTGCGCGTATTGCCCGCAGTCGTCGCATCACGACACGGGCTTGAAGGCCGAAAAGCTGATGGCCGTCGATGACGTCCTGAAGGCCGCTGAAATCGCCAAGGCGAACGGCGCGACGCGTTTTTGCATGGGCGCGGCGTGGCGCAATCCGAAGGACCAGCATCTGGAACCGATCGCCGACATGATTCGCGGCGTGAAGGCGATGGGTCTGGAAACCTGCGTGACGCTAGGCATGCTGGAAGGCCATCAGGCGGCGCGTCTGCGCGATGCCGGGCTGGATTACTACAACCATAACCTCGATACATCGCCGGAGTTCTACGGCCAGATCATCTCGACGCGGACGTACCAGGATCGTCTGGATACGCTTGAACACGTCCGCGATGCTGGTATCAATGTGTGTTGCGGCGGGATTGTCGGCATGGGTGAATCGCGGCGTGAACGCGCTGGATTGATCACGCAACTGGCGAACATGGAGCCGTATCCGGAATCGGTGCCTATCAACAACCTGGTGCAGGTTGAAGGCACGCCGCTGACGGGTACCGCGCCGCTGGATCCGTTCGAATTCGTGCGCACGATCGCGGTTGCGCGCATCACGATGCCGAAGGCAATGGTGCGGTTATCGGCTGGGCGGGAGCAGATGGATGAAGCGCTGCAGGCGCTGTGTTTCCTCGCGGGCGCGAACTCGATTTTCTATGGTGATCAATTGCTGACGACGAGCAATCCGCAGGCTGAAGCCGACAGGAAACTGCTGGAGCGTTTGGGGATGCAAGCGCAAGCGTCACAGCAGTTGGAGGCGGCGGAAGCGTGTGAGGTGAAATGCGGGCACGCGCAGGTGCAGTGACCGGCAAACCAGTTTGCAGTGACGGCGCGGTGAAGCGCTGTTGATGTACAAAATCCCTCGCGATCGTAAGATTTCGGGGGATTTTATTTTGGATTGTTCCGGCTTCTGCTATTTGTCGCGTAGCAGCGAAAAAACTTCAGTCATTCCCTCGCGTCAGCGGAAAAATGTCGCTTTCCAGCGAAGAAGGAGCCCAACAATCGCGAGAAATGTCGCCGGGCGTCTTCAGAACCAGCCGTTTTTGTCGCGTAACATCGCAAGAACCGATTGTGCTCGATGCCGCGGCAGGCTGCTCGCGCGACTATGAACGTATCGCGTACGCCCATCATCTGATGGTGCTGGCCGCAAACATGGTCACATCCGAGTGCCGGCTGCTGAAGGAAGAGAGCAATACCTTGTAGGTATTGCCCGGCGCACTTACCTCAATTCTTATCCACAATCACTTGATCGAACGTGCCGCCATCGGAGAAATGGGTTTGCTGGGCTTTCTGCCAGTTGCCGAAAACCTGTTCCACCGTGAACGTCTTGATCGGCTTGAATTCGCTCGTGTGCTTCGCCAGCACCTCGGCGTTACGCGGCCGCAGATGATGTTGCGCGATGATTTCCTGCGCCGCAGGCGTCCACAAATAATCCAGGTACGCCTGCGCTTCCTTGCGCGTCCCGCGCTTGTCCACAACCTTGGCAACCACCGCCACCGGCGGCTCGGCTAACAAACTCACCGACGGATACACCGCGTCGAAATCCTTGCCGCTCGCGCCCTCGTTCATCAACGCGACTTCGTTTTCAAACGTCACGAGCACGTCGCCAATACCGCGTTGCGTGAAGGTAGTCGTTGCGCCGCGGCCGCCCGTATCCAGCACCGGCACGTTCTTGAAGATGGCTTTCTCGAACGCCTGAGCCTGTTCATCGGTTGCGCCTTGCTGCTTCTTGTAACCCCACGCAGCCAGATACGCATAACGCCCATTACCCGATGTCTTCGGATTCGCGATCACGACCTGCACGCCGGGACGCGCGAGATCGCTCCAGTCCTTGATGTTCTTCGGGTTGCCCTTGCGCACCAAGAACACCATGGTGGTCGTGTACGGCACAGCGTTATTCGGCAAAAGCGTGCGCCAGTTAGCCGGCACGAGGCCACCGCGCTCGACCAGCAAGTCGATGTCATTCGGCTGGTTCATCGTGACCACGTCAGCCTGCAGCCCCTGCATCACCGACAAAGCCTGCGCACTCGACGCCCCATGCGACTGGCGCACGGAGAGCGTCTCGCCGGTCTTCTTCTTATAGTCGGCGATGAATGCGGTATCGATGTCCTTGTACAACTCGCGCGTGACGTCATACGAGACGTTGAGCAACGCCGTCTCCGCGTGAGCGAACGGTGTGAACGTAGCGAAGGTAGCAACACCCAGCGCCGCGATTGCTGCCCAATGCTTCAAACCCGCCATACATCCCCCGATGATTCGAATAGTGAAAACCGCTATGAAGCGGCGATTCTATCGAAAAGCCGGGGTTGTAATGCATCGGACAACTCATCCATACGCCGCCTGTTCGATGGGCTCGAGGCGCTCGAACACATCGGGCTGCTCCGTAAAACGCGCCGGGGCCGCGCAATGAATCAGGGTATCGATAAAATATTTTGCGCGCGGCCACGGACCAAAACCCGCCGCCGTGTTGATGTGCCCGGAATCGCCGAGATTCACGAACGCGCTGCCGAACTGGCTTGCGAGGCGCATCGCCTGATCGAAGGGCATCCACGGGTCGGTCATGCTGGCAATCAGCACCGATGGCACGCCAAGCCGACGCGGTTCGAACTCCCCCGCGAACTTGAACTTGTCCGGGCTGGCGGGCGCGACAAACAGCACCCCGGCCACGGCGTCGCCCGTCAGCCCCTGTGCGATCGCGTGTGCGGCCGCGAGGCAACCGAAACTGTGCGCGGCAAGAATCACCGGACCACGAACGCTCGTCACTGTATCAGCGACGGATTGCGCCCACGCGTCGAGTTGAGGCGCGTCCCAGTCGTCCTGCTCGACGCGCCTTGATCTTGGCAATTGCCGCTCCAGCCACGTTTGCCAGTGCGCGCCCTCGCTGCCGTGCAAGCCCGGGACGGTAACGAGCCGCGGCGGCCAGGCGGATGTGCTGCATGAACTCATGTGAACCTCGCTGCCAGCTCGTAGCCAGCATGGTGAGGAACAATTCTGCTGTGGAAGCGCGCCCGCGCGAACCAAGTTTTCGTCATTTGGTTATCGGAGGCGATCGGGCGACTATCAGGCTAAATCAGTGGCGTTATCGCCCGCGTTGCGCGTGCTAATCGGCGGAACTACGGCGAAATCGCCGCGAAACCGTAAAATAGGCTTAATTTCGGACACAATTCAACGCTCGGTCCGCCTGCCCTTCCCCGCGAACAAACACGAACCTTCGATGAAGATCATTCTCTACGAACACCAAGCCGAGGCCCCGCTTTGGCTCGACGATCTCACCCGCGCGCTTCCCGGCGCCGATGTACGCCTGTGGCAGCCCGGCGACAACGCCCCGGCCGACTATGCGGTCGTCTGGCGCGCGCCATCGGCGCTGTTCGCGAACCGGCCGGATCTGAAGGCCGTGTTCAATCTGGGCGCGGGCGTCGATGCAATCCTCGACGTCGAACGCAAGCAACCCGGCACGCTGCCGCCCAACGCGCTGCTCGTGCGCCTGGAAGATAGCGGCATGGGCCATCAGATGGTCGAATACGCGACCCATGCGGTGCTGCGCTACTTGCGTCGGCTGGACGAATACGATGCGCTCCAGCGTGAACATCGATGGCAAAAACTGCCGCCCTATGCGCTCAAGGACTTCACGGTCGGCGTGCTGGGCTTGGGCGTTCTCGGCGCGCAAGTTTCGCAGGCGCTCGCAGCGTTCGGCATGCCGGTGCGAGGATTCAGCCGTACCAGGCGCGATATCGCAGGCATCAAGACGTTCGCCGGCAACGAGCAGTTCGACGCCTTCCTCGACGGCGTGAGGGTGCTCATCAACCTGCTGCCGCATACGCCGGATACCGAGGGCATCCTGAACCGGCGCACGTTCGAACGGCTCGCACCCGGCGCGTATCTGGTCAATCTGGCGCGTGGCGGGCATCTGGTCGATGACGACCTGCTTCACGCGATGCGAACCGGCCAGATCGCCGCCGCGACGCTCGATGTATTCCACGCCGAACCGCTGCCGGACAATCATCCGTTCTGGACCACGCCGCGCCTCACGATCACGCCGCATATCTCGGCGGAAACGCTGCGCGAAGAAAGCATTGAGCAGATCGCGGGCAAGATCATGGCGCTCACGCGCGGCGAGCCGATATCCGGCATAGTCGATGTGAAACGAGGCTATTAAGCAGCTATCAAGGCATTAAAAAGGAGACAGGCATGCTACCCGCCAAAGTAAAGATCGTCGAAGTGGGACCGCGCGACGGCCTGCAGAACGAGAAGGAATTCGTCGCGACCAACGTCAAGGTCGAACTGGTGAACCTGCTCGCGAACGCGGGTCTGCAGAATGTGGAATCGGCATCGTTTGTATCGCCGAAATGGGTGCCGCAAATGGCCGATGGCGCGGCCGTGATGGCCGGTATCGAGCGGCGTCCGGGCACGATTTATTCGGCGCTCACACCGAACCTGCGCGGCTTCGAAGCGGCGCTGGAAGCGAAAGTCGATGAGATCGTCATCTTCGGCGCGGCCAGCGAAGCGTTCTCGCAGAAGAACATCAACTGCAGCATCGCGGAAAGCATCGCGCGCTTCGAACCTGTCGCGAAGGCCGCAAAAGAAGCGGGCTTGCGCGTGCGCGGCAGCATTTCCTGCGCTCTGGGCTGCCCGTACCAGGGCGATGTGCCAGTCGATGCCGTCGTCGATGTCGTGCAGCGCATGAAGGCGCTAGGTTGCGATGAAATCGATATCGCCGACACTATCGGCGTGGGCACGGCGGGCCGCACGCGCGAGGTGATGGCGGCGGTATCGAAGGTATTCCCGCGCGAACGGCTCTCCGGCCATTTCCACGATACCTACGGCCAGGCGGTCGCGAATATCTATGCGTCGCTGCAGGAAGGCATCGAGATTTTCCACGCCTCCGTGGCAGGACTCGGCGGTTGTCCGTACGCGAAAGGCGCGACCGGCAACGTCGCGACCGAGGACGTGATCTTCCTGCTGAACGGACTCGGTATTCAAACCGGCGTCGATCTCGATCAACTCGTGGATATCGGCGATTTCATTTCGCAGGCGATCGGCAAGCCGAGCGCGTCGCGAGTGGGACGCGCATTGCTCGCGAAGAAGCGCGACGGCGTGGCGCCTTGCGTTTGATGACCGGTTTATTATTTGGATAAATATACGATGAACGAAACACTCGACGCCCTGCCCGAATCCGCTCGCCGCGTGGCGTTGCTGCTGCAGGAACGCGGACACGCCAGTCCTGTCGTGATGCTTGCCGAAACCGGCAAGACATCGGCTGAAGCGGCGGCCGGCCTTGGCTGTTCGGTCGCTCAAATCGCCAAATCGATCCTGTTTCGCCGCAAAAAAGACGACACGCCGGTGCTCGTGATTGCGAGCGGCGTGAATCGCGTCGATGAGAAGAAGGTGGCCGAACGGGTCGGCGAACTCGCCCGCGCCGACGCCAAGTTCGTCCGCGAGAAAACCGGCTACGCAATCGGCGGTGTGTGCCCAATCGGCCATGCCACCACGCCGCTTACGCTCATCGATGAAGACCTGCTCGCGCTCGACAGCCTTTGGGCCGCCGCCGGTCATCCGCACGCGGTGTTCAACCTGACGCCGCAGGAACTGGTCGCGCTGACGGGCGCGCCGGTCGCCGATATCGCGTTGCGCGAGACGGCGTGATGACCGAGGCCGTTGCATCGCCGTGTATCGATGTCTGCAGGATGAATCCATCGACAGGCCTTTGCGACGGCTGTTTTCGCACGATCGATGAAATAGCGAACTGGTCTTCCTTCGATAACGCGCAAAAGACCGATGTCCTGAAGCAAGCGCAAGCGCGGAAAAAAGCGCCGCGCGTGGTGCGCATCGGCGAGTCCATCGCGGCTTCGCTGAGCTTACCGCCCGATTCCATCAAGTCGTTCGCCACGCTGGTGAACGACCTCAACCCGTTGCATCACGACGATGCCTACGCCGAAGCCAGCCGTTTCGGTTCGCTGATCGCGTCGGGCACGCAACCCACGGCGCATTTGATGGCGGTGCTCGCCGCGCATTTTTCCACGTACGCCCAGCCGCTCGGCCTTGAATTCGGCATCAAGCTCACGCGCGCGGTCAAGGCAAACGACGTGCTCGCGATGAGCTGGCAAGTCATCGAAGCGCACTGGAAGCCGAGCTTGAACGGCGATCTCGTGAAGCTCGAAGGGCAGGCGCTGAACCAGCACGGCGAGATCGTGGTCAAGGCGAGCGCGACCATCGTTGTGATGCCGAAAGGCCCGCAACCATGATCACGTTGCCGGCGTCCATGCGGGTGTTTGAGCGCGGCTGGTTGTCGTCGAATAACGTGTTTTTTATAGACGGCGCCCGCACCGCGCTGGTCGATTCCGGCTACTCGACCCACGCGCCGCAGACGCTTGCGCTCGTTCAGCAAGCGCTAGGGAACGAACGCAATGAACGCACGCTCAACCTGATCGTGAACACGCACCTGCATTCGGACCATTGCGGCGGCAATGCGTTGCTGCAGGCGCATTTCTTCTGCGAGACGCTGATTCCACAAACAGAAGCTGACGCCGTGCGCGAATGGGACGAAGACACACTCACGTTCCGCGCGACCGGGCAGAGCTGCGAGCGTTTCAGTATCACCGGCACGATTGCGCCGGGAGCGACGCTGCGACTTGGCGGTATCGACTGGTCCGTGCTCGGCGCGCCCGGTCACGATCCGCATTCGCTGATGTTGTATTGCGCCGAGGAGCGCCTGCTGATCAGCGCCGACGCGCTGTGGGAAAACGGCTTCGGCGTGATCTTTCCTGAACTGGAAGGCGAAAGCGGTTTCGCGGAACAACGCGCGGTGCTCGACCTGATCGCCACGCTTGACGTGCGGGCGGTGATCCCCGGCCACGGCGCGCCGTTTACGGAGGTATCGAAGGCGCTGGATATCGCTTTCTCGCGAATCGATTATCTGCGTGCCGATCCGGTGCGCAACGCGAAGAATGCGCTGAAGGTGCTGATCGTGTTCAAGCTGATGGAGTTGCGTTCGATGCCAGTCAGCGCATTATTGCAGCTCGTGGATAACGCCAGAGCAATGCGCGCCGCCGCCAACCTGCTCTCCGATGACCGTCCGGGATTAGTGCGAAAGTATCTCGCCGAACTGGCGGCGAGTGGCGTGCTGAAGGCGGATGGCGAAACGGTGCGCGTGGCGTGAACATAACGGCACGGCACTGAACAACCAAAAGAAAAGCCGCTTGTCGGCTGTCGATTTATCGTCGAACAGCAAGCCCCAAGCGGCGGAATTTTGTTGACGTGATCAGCGCCGATTGCATCGTAGCGCGCTCATTTTTGAGACGCATCGGTGCTTTCCCTACAGACTTATGACAACCAGTTGAACGCGCGATGACGCGCGCACGCTGCGCCCTTATACGGCCTCGGTTGCCTCAAAAAATGCGAGCATTTCCGCGAGCAGTTCGTCGGGGACTTCTTCCGGAATATAGTGGCCCGAAGGCAACGCCCGGCCGCTGACATCGCGCGCAACCCGACGCCATTCGACCAATGGCTCGAAGCACTGTTCGATCACGCCTTCCTGCCCCCACAACACCCGCAACGGACACGCGAGCCGGTTGCCGCATTCGATATCGACCCGATCGTGCTCGAGATCGATGCTCGCGGACGCCCGATAGTCCTCGCACATTGCATGCACCGCGCCGGGCTGGCGCAGCGCGTCGCGGTAGGCCTGCAACGCATGGGGCGCAAACGGCGCGAGGCCGGCATGGCGACTGCCCATCACGCGCTCGACATACGCGTCCGGATGCGCGCCGATCAGCAATTCCGGCAGCGGCTCGGGCTGGATCAGGAAGAACCAGTGAAAATAAGCGGTGGCGAACGCGCGATCGGTGGCCTCGTACATGGCGAGCGTCGGGGCGATATCGAGCAGCATCAGGCGGTCGACAGCCGATGGAAAATCCAGCGCCATCCGATGCGCCACGCGCGCGCCGCGATCATGCGCGCAGACCATGAAGTGCTCGAACCCGAAGTGCCGCATGACCGCGACCTGATCAGCAGCCATCGCGCGTTTGGAATAGGGCGTGTGCTGCGCGTCGCTGGGCGGTTTCGCCGATGCGCCGTAACCGCGCAAATCCGTCGCGATAACAGTGAAATGCTGCGCCAGGGCGCCCGCCAGCCGATGCCAGATCTCATGCGTCTGCGGATGTCCGTGAAGCAGCAGAAGCGGCGGCCCGTTACCGCCCTTCACGCCGGCAATGTCGACGCCCGCGGCATCGAAGGTAAACGGCTCGTAGTCTTCGAACGACATGGCGTGATTATTCAGCGTGACGGGAAAAGCATTGTAGGCGTCCGCGGCGAACTAAACTGCTTGCAGGCAGGCGCTTTCGTAGAAGCTGAAGACTTCTTCCAATGTCCGCGATGATCGCGCATCGGAAGATTCGCCTATAATCGAACGGTCGTTCGCATGCTCCGCGTGCGGCGCTTTCGTTAAAGGTTCAAGCAATGCCCAAGTCCGGCAACAATCGCCAGCACGGTTGTTGCGACCCCACGCCAGATGGACGCGCGCGTATCGCCGGCTTTCACATTCAATCAGGAGACTCGTGTCATGGCACTCCCCGCCGCCCTGCAACACCTCGCGCTACCCGTCATTGCTTCGCCCATGTTCATCGTCAGCTATCCCGAGCTCGTGCTCGCGCAATGCAAGGCGGGGATTGTCGGCTCGTTTCCCGCGCTGAACGCGCGGCCGGCCGAGCTGCTCAATGAATGGCTGACGCAGATCAGCGAGGGAATCGAGGCGCATAAGGCGGCGAATCCTGGCGCTCCGGTCGGTCCGGTCGCGGTCAACCAGATCGTGCACCACTCGAACGCGCGGCTCGAGGCGGATGTGCGAGTGTGCGTGGAGCATCGCGTGCCGATCTTCATCACCAGCCTGCGCGCACCGGTCAAGGAAATGATCGACGCCGTGCATAGCTACGGCGGCATCGTTTTACACGACGTGATCAACTTGCGGCACGCCGAGAAGGCGCTGGAAGCGGGCGTCGATGGCTTAATCCTGGTCGCGGCCGGTGCCGGCGGCCACGCGGGCATGACGTCGCCGTTCGCGCTGGTGGGAGAAGTGCGGCGTATTTTCGATGGCCCTATCGCGCTGTCCGGCGCTATCGCCAACGGCGGATCGATTCTCGCCGCGCAAGCCATGGGCGCGGATTTCGCGTATATCGGCACACGTTTCATTGCCACGCGCGAGGCGCATGCGCTGGAAGACTACAAGAGTGCGATTGTCGGGTCGAAAGCGGCTGACATCATCTATACGAATCTCTTTACCGGCGTGCACGGCAACTACATTCGTCAGAGCATTCTCAACGCCGGGCTGGATCCGGATGCGCTGCCCGCATCGGATAAAGCAGCGATGAATTTCGGCGATTCAGCGATCAAAGCTAAAGCGTGGAAGGAAATCTGGGGCGCGGGGCAAGGCGTCGGCCTGATGGACGACGTGCCGACGGTCGCGGAACTCGTGTCGCGTCTCAGGCATGAATACGACGATGCCAAGACGCGGCTGGGTATCTCGGCTGATGCGGGATAAAGGAATGCTGCGGAGCGGGTTGTATCGCTGGCGCGGCTGAGAACAAAAACGCCGCTCTCCAAGTTGATAGGGAGCGGCGTTTTGTTTTGCCGAGATCTAATGTTTATCGATCAGAACTTCGTGCGAATGCCTACGCCGTAGGTGTCTCCGCTCGACATGCTCGTGTACTTGTCGTTCAGGTAGGCAGCATAGACGTCCGTGCGCTTGGACAGCGGATAGTCATAGCCGACGGCCCAGCTCTTGTGCGTCTGGTCGAGTCCGCCGTTGCTGCGCGAATACGCGTACGACGCCATCACCGAACCCACGCCGACCGGAATGGTCACGC
The DNA here is from genome assembly GCF_964252755.1 of Caballeronia sp. LjRoot29. Lineage (NCBI taxonomy): Bacteria > Pseudomonadati > Pseudomonadota > Betaproteobacteria > Burkholderiales > Burkholderiaceae > Caballeronia > Caballeronia sp. LjRoot29. Next base: position 93,267 of record NZ_CAXUPU020000026.1, read on the forward strand.
CGCCCTGGCCCGTGTTGACATGGAACGAACCCTGGTCGATATCGTTGTGCGTGTACATGTACTGAGCGAAGAACTTGACGAACTTCATGTCGTACGACGCACCAAACTGGCCTACGCTCTGGCTCTTGTAACCGGCCACGAAAGACGTCAGGTCACCCGGCGTCTCGCTGAAATTCACGTATTGATACACGCCGGTCGCCGCAAAGGGGCCATGAAAATACAGGAATTGGGCGCTGTATTTCTTCGAGCCTTGATCTCCGGCCTGATTTCCGAAGCTGTACATTGCGCTACCCGACAATCCGCTGAAATCAGGCGTGGTGTATTGAACGGAATTGTCCCAACCTGAATCGCCGACCACACCCTGGTCCGTCGTGTAGGTTGGGAACGTGCTCTGACCGAGGAACACGTGATAAACCATCGGCGAGAACGTGTATGAATCGATGAACGGGTTAAACAGAATCGTCGATACAAACAACTGCGTGGTCAGCCGGCCAGCGGTAACCGTACCGTACGGCGACTCAATGCCGACATACGAGTTGCGCGCGAAAAATGTGTCGCCCTGGAAGCGTCCGTAATTGCCGTTCTGCGCCCGGAAAAAGCTTTCCAACGTGAAGATCGCCTTATAACCGCCACCGAGATCTTCGCTGCCTTTCATTCCCCAGTACGACGTCGACATACCGCCGCCGCCCACATTCCACGCCGTGGCGCTGCCCGGGAATTTAGTGGCGCCCACCCATTCATCGACCTGTCCGTATAACTGGACGCTCGATTGCGCTTGAGCCGAACTGGCGGCAAGCAGGCCGAACATGCTGGCAGTAACGGTAGCCTTGGCCGCGGCCTTCAGCACGCGGTTTACGGGTGGCTTCATGGACTCTCCTGTCGTATTAACGTTAAATCGGGATTCGGCGAGGGGCATTGCCTCGCTTTATCGGACTGTTCTTATAAATGTCCGCTATGCGTGCAGATGGCTTAGAGCGGGACCATCTTTACGGATCATTTTTCTGGACAAAAATAACTTTCCTTATGCCGTCTATAGCGATTTGAATACATTGCGCGTGACGAACTTTTATCGCCCGATGTAACGCGATGTGAAAAGGACGCTTGAGGTAAGGGCCGGCCGGCAATGCGATAGCCCGCGATGCTATATGCCACGGTGCACCCGGGCAATCTGCAATCCGGCAACAATAAAAATGCGATCAGAAACGCTCGCCGAACCCACTGTTAATGCGACTAATTTTGAGAGGAATGGACGCGGGCTTCTGGCGACAAGACTGTGGCGGGATTACGTCATTGCGACGCTCGCCATAGACGCGGGAATTGTTTTTTGTTTTGTACTCGCAAGCAAAGATGCGGCGAGGTGAATCAACGGTTGGAAGATTGTGTGGAGATACTTGCGGGGGGTGCCTTCGTTCTGGAGCGTAGGGGCGGTGCGGTACGCGTTTCGCCTACGCGCGTGCCGTGCGCGCTTGATTCGCGTCGGCACTACGCAAGCGTCCGGCTGTGCGCGGAGCACTTCCGCCGTTCGCCGCCACTAATTCCGATAAGGGGAGTTCGCCTGCGAGCGCGGGTCATCGCCCTGGCGTCCTGACGGACGCGGGCTGCTGCGCTCTTCGTTATAACGGGCGATGTCAGCGCGGATCGATCCGCCGGTGCGCAATTGCGCAGCCTGGTCGGCGCGCGCACCACCGCGCACTTCTGCGCTGATCGGCGTCAAGCCAGAACCTGCTGCAACACGTTGATAACGGAACGGCTGGGCTCCGCTCTCGACCTCGTCCACTCGCATCGCATGGCGATTCACCGAGTTCGCCGAATTTGCCCTCCATTGCCCCTGAGCCTGCCCGGCATTCCGATTAAACGTCCCGCCATTGTTTCCACCGGCGAAAGCCATCGACGCGCACAGCGCCGACGCCGCAACCAGTCCGGCAGCAGCGGCGAGGATCAAGCGAGCGATAGGTCGAAATCGGGTGAGCAACATGTCGATACTGCGAGTTGTCCGACTCTGTTCGAGCGTGTTGGCGGAAAGTAAATACCGCCGGGCATCGCCGATTGGTCATTTGTCGGACCATCAGGCCGGCGTCTCTCAACGCGCGCCTGCCAACCAATCTGTCGTTCAATTTATTGTGCCGCGCGACTGGAGTCGAGCCAAAAAGTGTTAGGCCTTCCTGAGGGTTGTAACACCATGTTACTTCACTGTTTTTTGGCTCTTTTTGGGATGGATTCACGAGGCTTCCGTCTTACCAAATTCGTCTGGTTTCGACCGCTGATCGCCGGCTCGCCGAAGGTCAATTTCGGCCCCGCTGCGGGCTTACTCCGGGTACCCAAAACCGACCATTCATGCATTTGTAGAATTAATAGATCACTTAAATGAATTTGCATCTTGAATCGATATGCACGCAAAATAGCGTTAGCGACGCTTTTCGCGCATGTCTATTCGCCTTTTGAACCTTTTAAAGGCAAAAACGTGATCGCCGGAAGTCGTCAAGCACTCTCATGAACATGCGAATCCCTGATGACCCGCCCCAAGTTTCTCCCCGATAACTTCACTCTCGCACTGGTAGGCACGGTGATTCTGGCCAGCCTGCTGCCCTGCCGCGGCGCTGCGGCGGTCGGATTTAACTGGCTGACCAACATTGCCGTCGGACTGTTGTTTTTCCTGCACGGCGCAAAGCTTTCCCGTGAAGCGATTGTGTCGGGCATGACGCACTGGCGTCTGCATATCGTCGTACTGCTCAGCACGTTTGCGTTGTTTCCCTTGCTCGGCCTGGCGTTAAAACCCGTTCTCACACCGCTCGTCACGCCAGCGCTGTACATGGGAATCCTGTTCCTGTGCACGCTGCCGTCCACCGTGCAGTCGTCCATTGCGTTCACATCCATTGCGAAGGGCAATGTGCCAGCGGCGGTTTGCGCCGCTTCGGCGTCGAGCCTGCTCGGCATTTTCATCACGCCCGCGCTGGTCGGCCTCGTGGTGACGGACGGTACCGGCCACGCTGGTTCCGCGTGGCACACGGTCGGCAATATCGTGTTGCAATTGCTCGTGCCGTTTATCGCAGGGCAGTTGCTGCGGCCGGTGATCAGCAAATGGCTCGACAAGAATCGCAGCATCCTGCGCTTCGTCGACCAGGGCTCGATCCTGCTGGTCGTGTACGTGGCGTTCAGCGAAGCGGTAAATGAGGGCATCTGGCACACCATTTCCTTGCAAACGCTCGGTGGACTGGTTGTGGTGAACGTAGTCCTGCTGGCGCTCGCGCTTGGAATCACGGCGTTCGCCAGCAAACGGTTGGGCTTCAACCGGGCCGATCAGATCACGATCATTTTTTGCGGATCGAAGAAGAGTCTCGCTTCGGGTATCCCGATGGCGAAGGTGATTTTCGCCTCGCATGCGGTGGGCGCGGTCGTTCTGCCGCTGATGCTCTTTCACCAGATCCAGTTGATGACGTGCGCTGTACTGGCGCAACGCTGGGGCGCCCGTGACACATCGGGTGAGCAGACGGCGCAGCCAGAAGCAGAAGGCGCTGGCGTGCGAGCGCGTTAGGTCCACTGGGACCATTAGGACCGCCAGTGAGCGCTGCGCCCACGCCGCCTCTGGCAATAGTAGTGGTGTGAAAACGCGCTGCATGACTGACTCCCCGACTCATATCCAAGCATGAAGCCGCCCTGTGCGGCTTTTTTGCTATTTGGAGCTCATTCAGCCGTTCTGTCGATTCGTCCTGAAGACCTATGACTTGATGCGGCAGCCGGCAACTGCGTTTCGTTTCTCCACAACCCGTTTTCACAACTCCTATGCCGTCTGGCTGACTGGTGGTCGGGCATGTGCCTTGCCACACTTGAGTCCAGAAGCTGTTACTGGCACCAGGTACGGACAACAACATGCCTGACTTCATCCATGCAAGCGGTTAGGAGCGACCACCATGCAACCACTGACCGGCGGGGCCGCGAGCGAATCCATTCTCGAGTCGTTTTTGCGTGACCTCCGTTTCGAGCGCGGCTCGAGCACTGATACGGCCCGCGCGCTTCACGCCCTGATCGATGGCGGCTTTGATCGCCTGCCACTTCCCGGCCACGGCGCCACACTTGAACGCTGGCAAATTCTCGCTGCGGTTGCGGCGTGCGACCTCGCGCTGGTCAAACTGTTCGAAGGCCATACGGACGCGCTCGCGATCATGGCCGAGCTGGGCGAAGCACACGTTCCTGAACGCGGTCAGGCATGGGGGGTTTGGGCAGCAGAACCGCCCACGGCTCGCCTCGCCGCGAGTGCGGCATCCAACGCAAACAGCATCACGTTGCACGGTACGAAGGCCTGGTGTTCCGGAGCGGCCTCGATTACCCATGCTCTCGTCACAGCCTGGAACGAAAAGGACGAGCCCATTCTCGCCGCCGTCGATCTCCACCAACCGGGCGTGCGCATCACGCGTGATGGCTGGATGGCTGTCGGCATGGCGGCGAGCGCGAGCGTAGACGTCCATTTTGATCACGCCAGAGCTATCAGCATCGGTGCGCCGCGCGCCTATCTGGAGCGAGCGGGCTTCTGGCATGGCGGCGGTGGGATCGCAGCATGCTGGTTCGGGGCGGCGGCGGCAATCGGGGAATTCGTGAAACGGGACGCAGGCCGCCGCGCCGATCCGTACAAGCTCGCCCACTTGGGCGCAATTGACACGGCGCTCTCCGGGACCGCCAGCCTGCTGCGCGAAGCGGCAGCACGAATTGATCGCGAGCCGCAATCCGATGCAATGCCGGATGCTTTTCGAGTTCGATTGGCAGCGGAACGTTCAGCGGTTGCGGTCATCGAGCGTGCTGGCCGCGCACTGGGCGCCGCTCCTCTCTGCCGTGACCGTCATTTCGCCAGCCTGATGGCCGATCTACCTGTTTTTATCCGGCAGAGTCATGCCGAACGCGATGAAGCCGCGCTTGCTGAACGACTTATCAATGGGGAATGCGGCACATGGAACCTGTAGTAACTCACTCGGCAAACGCCCGCGCCATCAAGGGAAATGGCACGCCGGAAGCAACTTGGCAAAACTCCGGGCGGCTTTGGAGCCTGCCCGAAGTTGATTCGGCGATCCTCGTGCCGCCCGGATCACGCGCCGTGATTGTTTCGCCACATCCGGATGATGAAATTTTGGGCACGGGCGGCCTGCTCGCCCAATTGTCCGACTTGGGTCGCAAGGTGCTGATCATCGCTGTGACGGACGGTACTGCGAGCCATCCTGCGTCACCGGAATGGCCCGCAGCGAGACTCGCCGCGACTCGGCCGCAAGAAACGCACGAGGCGCTACAACGTCTGCGTATGAAGCATGTCGCGCTGGAGCGACTCCACCTTCCAGACGGCGGCGGAGAAGCGTTCGAATCGGAACTGGCGGAAGCGCTGAAGGCGCGTCTCGAACCGGGCGACATTGTATTTGGAACCTGGCGTTTCGACGGTCATCCCGACCACGAATCGGTCGGCCGGGCCGTGACCGCGGTGGCGGGTGCGCTTGACCTGCCGTTCGTAGAAGTTCCCGTGTGGACGTGGCACTGGGCGACGCCCGAAGACTCCCGCGTGCCGTGGAGCCGAGCGCGCCGCATCGTGCTGGATGAAGCAACGCTTGCGCGCAAGATTCAAGCGATCCAGGCTTTTCGGAGCCAGATCGAAGCCGACAATTCGACAGGTCGCGCACCCATCCTGCCCGCGCATGTGCTCGAGCGTCTCACGCGTCCCTACGAGGTCGTACTGATATGAAGAAGGAACCGAAACCGCCAGGATCATCCGCGCAGGAATCAACAACGCAAGGGCCGAACGCGCAGGATTATTTCGCCGGTCTCTATGAAGGCAGTGACGACCCCTGGCTGCTTCGCGAGCGCTGGTACGAGCGGCGCAAGCGCGCGCTCACGTTGGCGGCCCTCCCCGACGAACGCTACCGTCGCGGGTATGAACCCGGTTGCGCGAACGGCGAACTGACCGTTGAACTGGCCTCCCGATGCAAGAAGCTGCTCGCGGCGGATTTGAATCTGGCTGCGGTCGAACTCGCGCGGCAGCGTGTCTCGCATCTTGAGAACGTCCGGGTCGAACAGCGCGCCATGCCTGACGACTGGCCGGATGGCGAGTTCGACCTGATCGTCATCAGCGAGGTGGCGTATTACCTGGATGACGCGCAACTCGCCAAACTTGTCGCAAGGATTGAGGTTTCGCTCGCCGACGGCGGCACGGTGCTCGCCTGCCATTGGCGGCGGCCGATCGAGGGATGGCCGCATTCGGGCGATCATGTACATCGGGAGCTTCGCGCAAAACTCACGCTGCCGCAGTTGTCCTTCTATCAAGACGACGACATGGTGCTTGACGTGTGGTCATCGGATGCGAAATCAACTCATCAGCGAGAAGCGCGCTAATGCACACCACCCCGCAGCAAATTGAATCTCATAGCCGAGGTTTCCCACCACACCTACTAAACAATCAAGCCAACTGCAAGCCTTACCTACAAATGGTTTAGGGGTTTTCTCTAGGTTTTTTCGAGCAGGATTTCACCTCGTTTTACTATACAATCGCCAAAATCGTGCGAACTTGGCGGCGTTAGTAAACACATCACGTGCATAAAACGCGTCATCCGCGAACAACATCCTACTCACCGGCGGAGACGAGAAACCCGATGGCCACAACCATTCGCGATGTCGCGCGCGCAGCCAGTGTGTCGATCGGCACGGTATCGCGGGCGCTTAAAAACCAGCCGGGCTTGTCGGAAACGACGCGTGAGCGCGTGGTCGAAGCAGCGCGACAACTTGGCTACGACGCCGCCCAGCTTCGAACCCGAATCCGGCGCGTCACATTCCTGCTTCATCGCCAGCATAATAATTTTGCGGTCAGCCCGTTCTTTTCCCACGTTCTGCACGGTTTCGAAGAAGCCTGTCGCGAGCGGCGGCTGGTGCCGTCAGTCCTCACGGCCGGTCCCACGCACGATCTCGCCCAGCAAATGCGCCTTCACGCACCCGACGCCGTAGCGGTTGCGGGATTTATCGAGCCGGAGTTGCTGACCCATCTGCGGTCCATGAACCGCCCGGTCGTACTGATCGATTTGCGCGCGCCGGGTTTCCGCTCGGTGAACGTCGACAACGCGCGCGGCGCCGCGCTCGCCATGCAGCATCTGTTTGCGCTCGGTCGCAAGCGGATTGCCTTCATTGGCGGATCGCTGGCGCACTACAGCATCTCGCAGCGGGCAATGGGATACCGGCTGGCGTATTTTGAAGCGGGATTGCTGTTTAACCCGACGCTTGAAGTCACCACGCAGCCCGCTATCGACGCCGACATAGCTGCCGCCGACGCAATGGAGCGCCTGATCGCGCAAGCGCGCGCGCAATCCGCGCCGCTGCCCGACGCCGTTTTCGCCTATAACGATGCAGCGGCCCTCGCTGCCATGCGCGTCTGTCTCGCGCACGGTTTGCGGGTGCCGGAAGACATCGCGTTTGTCGGTTTCGACGATATTCCTGCCGCGGCTCAAAGCACGCCGCCGCTCACCACGGTTACGGTCGACAAGGAAGCACTTGGCAGGCGTGGCGTGGAGTTGCTGCTGGAAACCGCTCAGAATCACGATGACGCGAACACAACCGACACGCTCGTGCCCGTGCGCCTGATTCCTCGCGCGAGCTCGGCCATAACACGGACACAGACATCGGTATGAACTCAACCGCTCTGCACGTGGCGGGTTCGGCAGAACCGAACTTTCGAAGCCGCGATTTCCTCCTCGACCACGTTCGCCACACACTTGCGTTCTACGCACGAACCGCCCGCGACGACTCGGGCGGTTTTTTTCATTTTTTCAAGGACGACGGCACGGTCTACGACCGCACCACGCGGCACCTTGTCAGCAGCACGCGCTTCGTCTTCAACCACGCGATGGCCTTTCGTCATTTCGGCGGCCAGCAACATCAGGACAATGCCCGTCACGCGTTCGCGTTCTTGCGCAATGCGCATTGGGACACGGTGAATGAAGGCTACGACTGGGAAATCGAATGGCGTGACGGTGCGAAACGCACGCTCGACGGCACGCGGCATTGCTACGGCCACGCGTTCGTTTTGCTGGCGTACGCGCACGCGGCAATGGCGGGTATCGATGAAGCCAAACCCTTGATCGATGAAACTTTCCAGCTGATGGACAAGCATTTCTGGGACGCGAGCGCCGGTCTTTACGCCGATGAAGCCACGCCCGACTGGCAGTTGTCGTCGTATCGCGGGCAGAACGCCAACATGCACGCGACCGAAGCGTTGCTGGCCGCGTACGAGGCGACCGGCCACGTGCTGTATCTGGATCGCGCGGAGAAAATTGCCGGCAATATCACGTTGCGTCAGGCTCGGAAGAGCCACGGCCTGGTCTGGGAGCACTTCAACGCCGACTGGTCAGTCGACTGGCATTACAACGAATCCGACAGTTCCAACATCTTCCGCCCGTGGGGTTTCCAGCCCGGCCACCAGACCGAATGGGCGAAGCTGCTGCTGATCCTGGAGCGGCACCGCGCGTTGCCGTGGCTCGCACCGCGCGCGATCGAACTATTCGACGCCGGTTTCAACCGCGCATGGGACGACCAGCACGGCGGCCTGTATTACGGCTTCGGCCCGGACAACACCATCTGCGACCACGACAAATACTTCTGGGTGCAGGCCGAGACCTTCGCCACTGCTGCATTGCTCGGCAAGCGAACAGGTCTGGAGCGATTCTGGGATTGCTACGACGAACTCTGGCGTTATAGCTGGGCGCACTTTGTCGATCACGAATATGGCGCGTGGTTCCGCATCCTGACCTGCGACAACCGCAAGTACGGCGACGAAAAGAGCCCCGCCGGCAAGACCGATTACCACACGATGGGCGCGTGCTACGAAGTGCTGAACGCAATCAGCGTAGCGGACGCGCCCCACAGCCGCGACACAACGAAAACAGCAACGCAAACAGCGACGAAAGAAGCAGCGAATGAAGCAAGCTAAAGAAGCAAGCTAAAAAGACAAGCTAAACGGTGAGTACGATGACTTCCAACGCAACTTCCAATTCAACCTTTCCCCAATTCGTCTCAGCTGGCGACATCCTCACCGACCTGATCCGAACGGGCCCGTCGGACTGGTTGTCCCGTCCGGGCGGCGCGGGCTGGAATGTCGCGCGTGCGGTTGCGCGCCTCGGTTTGCCGACGGCATCGGCCGGTTCACTCGGCACGGACAATTTCTCCGATGAACTCTGGGATGCGAGCGTCGCGGCAGACCTCGACATGCGCTTCATGCAGCGCGTCGAGCGGCCGCCGCTGCTGGCCATTGTCCACAAGACCCAACCACCGACCTATTACTTCATGGGTGAAAACGGCGCCGATCTCGCGTTCGATCCCAACCTTCTGCCGACCGGCTGGATGGACTCGGTGAAATGGGCGCACTTCGGCTGCATCAGCCTCGTGCGCCAGCCGCTTGGCGACACGCTCGCTCATCTCGCCGCGCAACTTCGCGAGCATGGCGTGAAGATCAGCTTCGACCCGAATTATCGAAACCTGATGGAGCACGGCTACGAGCCCACTTTGCGCAAAATGGCCGCACTGGCCGACCTGATCAAAGTCTCCGATGAAGACCTGCAAAAGCTCTTCCCATCAATACCGGCTGAAACCGGCGCCATTGCCGAAATCCGTGCGATGAATCCGCAAGCCACCGTGCTTGTCACACGGGGATCAGCTGAAGCTACGCTGTATGTCGGCGACGAAAGCTGGCAGGCACGCCCGCCAAAAGTCGATGTCGCCGATACGGTCGGCGCCGGCGATGCATCCATTGCCGGCTTGCTCTACAGCTTGATGGCCCGCGCCGGCGGCTGGCCGGACCATCTTCGTTTTGCACTCGCAGCGGGCGCGGCGGCGTGCCGGCGGTCCGGGGCGCATTCGCCGTCGCTGAAAGAAGTCGAGGATCTGCTGGCCTGAAACGTGCGCCTACGGTGCAACGATTGACAGCGATAGACGGACATACGCGCGATAAATGCGCGTGCTAGCATCGTTTCAACCCTTGCCGGAGGTGCATCATGGAAGACACGATCTACACGAAAGGCATCTACACCGCGACGATCCGCGCTCACGCCGTAGACGGCGGCCAGTTTCGAGGCGCTGTCACGCTAGTGCGGGACGACGGCGAAGACGGCGAGGATTCGGAGCCGAAACAGTACGACGTCCCGGCCACATCGTTGTCCGAAGATGAGGCGCTGGAAGAAGCCCGCGCGCTCGCTCACCGGATCCTCGGCGAACTCGAGTTGTGAACAACAGCGGCGCGCAGATTGCTTGCCGCTGTTGTTGCTTCACTTCGCTTGAACGGGAGAATTACCATGGCTGAACAACTCTTCCTCTACGGCGTCTACTCCATCCACGTTCGGCCCATCGAACTACAGGGTGCGCGCTGGGACGCCGAATACGAAATCCGCCACCACGACAAAGCCGTGCAGTCGTGGAAAACCATTGGCGGCGATAACGGCTTGTCGGCTCCCAAGGACGCCATTGATGCCGCGCACGTCCAGGCGGTTGCCGATATTGAAGCCGGCGCAGGCATTCCCAAACCCAAGACCTTCCCTTGAATCAAAGAGACGAATCAAAGAGACCTTACGGTTTCAAGGTGACCGTGCCCGTCTGCTGCTGCGCGGCGGCTGACGGCACCTTCTGCGCTTCCTGTTTATCGATCGATGCGGCGTGTTCATGCGCCTCCCGCGACGTCGCACGCGCAACATAATCCGACAGCGCCCCGCCCGGCTCGATCAGCTTCGCCATATAGGCGATCTGCAGCGTGCTCGAAACGAGGATATCGGCTGCTGTAAAACGCGCGCCAAGCAGCCACGGGCCATCGGCCAATGCCGATTCAATCGCCTTTTCCACGCGGCCCAAATCGCCCCAGCCGAAACTCACGCTGTTGCTCGGAGCGCCCGTCATCCGTTCGGCCATAGCCGGTTCAAGACAAGCGCTCGTGAAAAACATCCATTGGAGGAAACGGCCTCTCAGCGGATCATCAAGCGGGACACCGAGCCCGGCTTGAGGGTATTTATCGGCGAGATAAAGCAGCACCGCGCCCGACTCGGCGACGCACACCCCATCGTCATCCAGCGCCGGCAGTTTCGACATCGGGTTCACCGAGCAAAACGCCGGCGCATTCTGCTCGCCGGCCCGGATGTTCACGTAGGCGAACTCGTACGGCACGCGCAATTCCTCCAGCATCCACAACGCGCGAAAAGCGCGCGTCTTCGGCCAGTAATAGAGCTTCATGGGCAAATTCCTTTTCGTCACGCGGCGTTGTCAGAGAGCGTCCAGATTACCCGCTCCTGAGTGTTTCGAGACGCGGGTTAACCACACGTTAGCCATTCGGCAGGTGTTTTCCGCTCATTCATCTCAATAAAGATCGGTTTTGTTTCTGGTACGAGCGTTCGATCGCCAAGAACGCAAAAACCTTCCGGTTATGTCGGGGAAGAATGGCGACATCCTCTCAATTCATCGATAAAACGCTGGAGCCTCATCCATGAACGCGCGTGTGCCTTTTTCAGATAACCCTCCGCTAGCAAGCTACCAACTCACCGATAACCTCAACGCCGAGCACGGCCGCATTTTCATCACCGGCACGCAGGCATTGGTTCGGCTCGTCCTGATGCAACGCCAGCTCGATCGGGCAGCCGGGCTGAACACGGCGGGATTTGTCAGCGGTTATCGTGGATCGCCGCTTGGCATGGTCGATCAGCAATTGTGGAAAGCGAAAAAACTGCTCGCGTCGCATGACGTGCGTTTTCTTCCCGCGATCAACGAGGAACTTGGCGGTACGGCCGTGCTGGGCACGCAACGGGTGGAGTCGGACCCGGAGCGGACCGTGGAGGGTGTCTTTGCGATGTGGTACGGCAAGGGCCCGGGCGTCGATCGCGCCGGCGATGCGCTCAAGCACGGCAACGCATACGGTTCGTCGCCGCACGGCGGCGTGCTGGTGGTCGCGGGCGACGATCACGGCTGCGTGTCGTCGTCCATGCCGCATCAGTCCGATCAGGCGATGATCGCCTGGCACATGCCGGTGGTGAATCCATCGAATATCGCCGATATGCTCGAGTTCGGTCTCTACGGCTGGGCGTTGTCGCGTTTTTCGGGCGCGTGGGTGGGATACAAGGCGATATCGGAGACGGTGGAATCCGGGTCGACCGTCGACCTCGACGCGTTCCAGACCGTCTGGCCGGCGCCGGAGGGTTTCGTCGCGCCCGAAGGCGGCCTGCACAATCGCTGGCCCGACTTGCCGAGCTTGACCATTGAAGCGCGTCTTGCCGCGAAACTCGACGCCGTGCGGTACTTTTCGAAAACCCGTTCCATCGATAAATGGATCGCTCCGAGCCGTCACGCGAACGTCGGCATCGTGACGTGCGGCAAGGCGCATCTCGACTTGATGGAAACGTTGCGTCGGCTGGATCTGACCGTCGATGACCTCGATGCCGCCGGCGTGCGCATCTATAAAGTAGGTTTATCGTTTCCGCTCGAAACCACGCGCCTCGATATCTTCGTCGAAGGTCTTTCCGAAGTCCTGGTGATCGAAGAAAAAGGCCCCGTGATCGAGCAGCAGATCAAGGACCATTTGTATAACCGGACGCAAGGCGCGCGGCCGATCGTGGTCGGCAAGAACGCGCAGGACGGCGCGACGCTGCTGAGCGCTTTGGGCGAATTGCGCCCATCGCGCGTGCTGCCTGTGTTCGCGGACTGGCTCGCGCGGCACAAACCCGCGCTGGATCGCCGCGATAAAGTCGTCGATCTCGTCGCGCCGCAAATCCTGTCGAACGCCGCCGATGCCGTCAAACGCACGCCGTATTTTTGCTCGGGCTGTCCGCACAATACATCGACGAAAGTGCCTGAGGGTTCGATTGCGCAAGCGGGAATCGGCTGCCACTTCATGGCGTCGTGGATGGAACGCGATACAACCGGCTTGATCCAGATGGGCGGAGAAGGCGTGGATTGGGCGTCGCATTCCATGTTCACGAAAACGCCGCACGTGTTCCAGAATCTCGGCGATGGCACTTACTTTCACTCAGGAATCCTTGCTATTCGTCAGGCGGCTGCGGCGAAGGCGAACATCACGTACAAGATCCTGTACAACGACGCCGTCGCGATGACCGGCGGCCAGCCCGTCGACGGCAGCATTTCCGTGCCGCAAATCGCGCGGCAAGTCGAAGCGGAAGGGATTGCGACGCTCGTTGTAGTCAGCGATGAACCCGAGAAATACGACGGTCATCACGATCAGTTTCCGAAGGGGACGACGTTCCACCATCGGCGCGAACTCGACGATGTCCAGCGGCGTTTGCGCGATATCAAGGGCGTTACCGTCCTTATCTACGATCAAACCTGCGCGGCGGAAAAACGCCGTCGCAGGAAGAAAGGCGAGTTTCCCGATCCCGACAAGCGCCTGTTCATCAATGAAGCCGTGTGCGAAGGCTGTGGCGATTGCGGCGTGCAGAGCAATTGTTTATCGGTGGAACCGGTTGAAACCGAACTCGGACGCAAGCGCCGGATCGACCAGTCGTCGTGCAACAAGGACTACTCGTGCGTGAACGGTTTCTGCCCGAGCTTCGTCACGCTCGAAGGCGCGAAGCTCAAGAAAGCAGCGGGCAATGTCTTCGATCCTGACGCGCTCTCGGCACGCGTCGATGCGTTGCGGGAACCCAGGCTCGAACTCGATAATGCACCGTACGATATCTTGATTACCGGCGTTGGCGGCACGGGCGTGGTGACGGTCGGTGCGCTGATCAGCATGGCCGCGCATCTGGAGGGCAAGAGCGCGTCGGTGCTCGACTTCATGGGCTTTGCGCAGAAGGGCGGCGCGGTGCTGTCGTTCGTGCGCTTCGCGTCAACCGATGCCTTGCTGAACCAGGTGCGCATTGATACGCAACAAGCCGACGTGCTGCTCGCCTGCGACATGGTCGTCGGTGCAAGCGCTGACGCGCTGCAAACGGTGCGTCACGGGCGCACGCGGATTGTCGTGAACACGCACGCGATTCCGAACGCGACGTTTGTGCAGAACCCCGACGCGAACCTTCACGCCGGATCGCTGCTGGAAAAGATGCAGCATGCGGCGGGCGCTGAGCGCATGAACACGTGCGACGCGCAGGCTTTGGCGACGCGTTTTCTCGGCGACACCATCGGCGCGAATATCCTCATGCTGGGTTACGCGTGGCAGCTTGGACTAGTGCCGGTCTCGCATGCCGCGTTGATGCGCGCGATTGAGTTGAACAACGTCGCCGTGCCGATGAACAAGCTGGCGTTTGCTATCGGACGACTGGCTGCAGCGGATATGGACGCGTTGGAAGCGTTGCGTAAATCTGCAGTTACGCCACGAGTCGAGATGGCTGCGATGCCGCTGGACAAGTTGATCGCGGATCGTGAAGCGCGGTTGCTGGCTTACGGCGGTTCGAGTTATGTGACGCGATATCGCGCGTTGGTGTCGGCTGCGGCGGCGCATCACAACGATGCCGTGACGCGCGCGGTGGCTTCGACGTTTTATCGGCTGCTGGCGGTGAAGGACGAATACGAAGTGGCTCGGCTTCACACTGACCCGGCATTCCGCGCTGCACTGGAAGCGCAGTTCGAAGGCACGGCCGGTCAGGATTTCGCGGTGAAATTCAATATGGCGCCGCCGGTTTTATCGAAGGCGAAGAATGGCGGCCAGCCTCGCAAGATGACGTTCGGGCAATGGTTGTGGCCGGTGCTTGGAATGATGTCGAAGGTGCGTGGATTGCGCGGCACTGTTATCGATCCGTTCGGTAAATTGCTTGAACGGAAGATGGAACGCGAGCTGGCCGGAGACTATGAAATCACGATTCGCCATGCGCTTGACGTCATGAAGCCGGATAACGCGAAAGATGTCGAAACGCTTGCGTTATTGCACGAACGCATTCGCGGTTATGGACATGTGAAGCTGGCGAATCTGTCGATGGTGAAGCGCCGCGAGCGGGATATTGGGGTGAAGCTGGGGATTGAAGTGCAGACTGGGCAGTACGTGAAAGCATCGCTCGATGAAGTCAAAGGCGCCGGCGCATTGAGAGGCATTCCGGTGGTGGTGGCGAAATAAAACCATCCCGTCGGCGATTAGATAGCCGAAGCCGCGTCTCACGAAAATGAAAAGCCCGCGAATCGCTCGCGGGCTTTTTCGTGAAACAATTGAACACGAACGCCCTACTCTTCCTCCTCCGCGAACCAATCGATATCCCCACAAAGCACGCACCGTTGGCCGCCCATGCGCGTCTCCACCGACAGCGTCACGCACGGCAGCGCTTCGTTAATCGATAAATACGGCTTCGTCACATGAACCCTATCCGGATCCCCTAACGCAGCCCGAAAATACGGCCGCCGCAGCCAGTTCGCCCCTTGCGCATCGATAAGCGGCAACAACCGCGCCTCATGCGCCGCGCGATCGGCCCTCAGCACCACATTGCGCCCGGCTTGCCGGCCGTTTGCATCGAGGAGAAAACACCGCGCCGCGTTATCCAGTGCGAGGAAATTCCAGCACACCTCCTCCAGTTGTTCCCCCGCCGCCAGCCGCTCCGCCGCGCGCTCAAACGCCCGCACATACGGCTGCAGCCGCGTCGCCACGCGCCGTTCCTTCGCCTCCGTCTGCATCCGAAAACGGTCTGTCAACTCGCTCATCAACGTGTGGGCCTGCGGGGCATCGGCGAGACCTGGATTTGGCCGGCCAAAGAAGAACCCTTGCACAAAATCAGCGCCGCTCGACAGCGCCAGTTGCGCCTCGTGCTCAGTCTCCACGCCTTCGATCAACACCAGCTTGCCGGCCTCGTGCAGCAGCGACACCACGCCGCACAGAATGGCTTCCATATTGCGCCGATGTTTCAAGTGGCTCGTCCCATGCACGGCATGCGCCGAATGCGCGGCGTGCGACAACATCACGCGATCCAGCTTGACGATATCCGGATCAAGTTGCCAGATCCGTTCGATATTGGAATGCCCCGCGCCGAAATCATCGAGCGCGATCAGGAAGCCATGCTCGCGAAAATGCTGTACGGCGTCCGCGAGCTTTTCGACGTCGTCAGCGCGCTGCTCCAGCACCTCCAACACAACGCGACGCGGCTCGATCTGCAAGCGCTTGAGATTCGCCAGCAACGCGGCCATGTGATACGGCTCGGTCAACGCAGCCGGATGAACGTTGAGAAACAGCCACTCGTTCTCCGCACCGAGCACATTGAAATTCTCGAGATGCAGCGCCTGCGACAGCCGATCGACCTGCATCGCTTCGCCCACGCGCGCGGCCTGGCCGAAGACATCGAGTGGAGACACAACGCGATCAAGCGCGTCGTGCGCTCGCAGCAAACCTTCGTAGCCCACTGCCCGCATATGCGACAGGCTGAACACCGGTTGAAACACGCTCGACAGCGTCCACGCGCCGTGCTCGACTGAGTAACGGTCGAACCCCGACGTCACGCTCAATTCGAATGTCCGCGGCGAGACCGGCTTCACCTTGTCAGGATTCGCTATTGCCATCTTGCCTTCCCCGTCCCGATGCCCGCATGCGTTCCTTGTTCATGCAACCGGTCTTGATCGCGGTCGTGGTCATTCAACGCAATCGATTGCGCTCGACATCGCTTAACCGGCGCGCTCAGTCCTGATTTCATACACTGCCCTCGATTATCCTGAAGCGGAATCTACCCGTCCCGTCGCCTTCGATAAAGCAAGCTCCGTGCTCACGCAAGCCCACGCGTTTCATGAGCGTTCGCTCGCATGTGCACCGCCACGAGACGCAGGGTTCGTAGCGCAGCGTGCGAATGCACCAGGAGAGTGCAATCCCTTTAGCCGCCTGAATCGTCAAAACACGCCTTCTGCGACCACTCAGCCCGGCCAAGCTAAACTTTGCCCCTTCTTTGTTAAAAAGGGGAGCGGCGCCAGCGACTCGCCGCGCTCCTGCCGGATGCGCATAAATCTATGGAAATCGTATTCACCGTCTTGATCCTGATGCTGGCGGTCGCCCTGTCCGGATTCGTGACCAGCCTGCTGCCCAGCGCATTGCCCTTCACGCTGCCGCTGCCGCTTATCCAGATCGCGATAGGCGCGTGTCTCGCGTGGCCGGGCTTAGGCCTGCACGTCACGTTCGATCCCGAGTTGTTCATGATGCTCTTCATCCCGCCGCTTTTGTTCGCTGACGGCTGGCGCATCCCCAAACGCGAATTTTTCATGCAGCGCCGCGCGATCCTGCTGCTCGCGCTGGGCCTCGTATTCATGACCGTGGGCGCGCTCGGCTGGTTCCTGCACGTGATGATCCCCTCCATGCCGCTGGCGGTCGCATTCGCGCTGGCAGCGGTGTTATCGCCGACAGACGCCGTCGCGCTCAGCGGCATCGCCGGCAAGGGCCGCATTCCGGCGAACCTGATGCACATCCTCGAAGGTGAGGCGCTGATGAACGACGCGTCCGGCCTGGTCGCGCTGAAATTTGCCATCGCGGCGGCGCTGACGGGCGTGTTCTCGTTGCGCGCGGCGGCAATCAGTTTCGTGATGATTGCGATCGGCGGCCTGGTGATAGGCGCGGCAATCAGCTGGCTCGTGACATCGATTCCGGGGCGGCTTGTGAAAATGTCCGAAGACGACGACCCCGCCGCCGGCGTCGTCCTGACGCTGCTGATTCCATTCGCGGCGTATCTCATTGCCGAGCGCTTCGGCTGCTCGGGCATTCTCGCGGCGGTATCGGCCGGGATGATGATGAACTTCCAGAGCTTGCGCGAGGGAATTCCCACGGCGGCCCGCATCCGCATGACGAGCACGTGGACGATGATCGAGTTCGTGTTCAACGGCATGGTGTTCATCCTGCTCGGGCTGCAGTTTCCGCACATCCTCGGACGGGCGTTGATCGAAGCGCATCACGATGGTCTTCAGCAAGTCGGCCTGCTGCTCGGCTATGTCGCCGCTGTGGTGATCGCGTTGTACGGGCTGCGGTTTGGATGGGTGTGGGTATTGCGCTGGGCCGCGAGTCGCGGCGCGGCGAAACACGGCGTCGCGAACGCAGTGCCGGGCGTGCGCACGGTCGCGATGACCACCATCGGCGGCGTGCGTGGCGCGGTCACGCTGGCGGGCGTGCTGTCCTTACCCGAGGTGTTGCCGAACGGATCGGAGCTACCCGGACGCGACCTCGCGGTCTTCATCGCGTCGGCAACTATCCTGATGTCATTGCTGATCGGCGTGATTGGTTTGCCCTTGTTGCTGAATGGCCTGAAAAAACGCGGCGATCCACACGCGGCCGAGGAACGCATCGCGCGCCGGCATGCGGCGCAGGCTGCGATCCGTGCTATCGATGCCGCACAGGAAAATCTCAGCGAGCAGATGGACGAAGCGGCATCGGCGCGATGCACCGATACAGCCGCGCGCGTGATGAGTTTGTATCGGCGGCGTCTTGAAGGGCTTGGCGAAGATGAGGAACCCCGTCGGGCCGCGCGTCAAAGCGAGATGGTGGAGACGAAGCTGAAAATGGCGGCGTTGAGGGCGGAGCGTTCCGAGTTGCTCAAGTTGCGCACGCGCCAGGCCATCAACGATGAAACCTTGAACAAGCTGATGCGCGAAATCGATTTGTCGGAGACGGCGATTGTGAACCGGAAGAAAGGCAGCACGGCTTAGCCGATTGTGATTCGCCATGCCCTGAACCGCTGCGTTTTTTAAGCCACGACACAATGAGCGTCAACGAATCAACCTGCTGAACTTTTAAGAGTTTTCGTATTTGCCCGCGAGGCTCAACATCGCATACTTCATCTCATGCGCAATCCATGAGTGTGCATGATGTCGTTGTAACTCTCCGATCTTGTCCGCTCACGGCCTCTGGCTCTGGGCGGTTTTTTTTCGATGTTTTTTCTGGATAACGAACGAGTTTTCGGCGTCCAACTGCGAGCGCAACGACAAAGAAGCCCGCACAGCTTGCGCCGTGCGGGCTTCTTAACATCACGTGCGACTTTAAGCAATCACTTGCATCGAGTTTAAAGCATTGGCTTGCATTTACGTGCGAGTCGCCGGCAGTATTTGGGCCCGGCTTTAAGTTTAAAACTGCACTTTGTCCGATTTATCAACAATCAACTGCACAGTGTCGTCGACACGCGGACCCAGTGATGGAAGCAAACCGAACGGCGCTTCCAAGCGGCTCACTGCGCCCTTCGACCCGTCGTTGTGACGATTCAAATTCAGCGCGGGTATGCTCGTGTGCTCCCGTATTCCTGGCACTCTGTTTTCGAACTTCTTGAGCAACCCGCAACAGAGTCTTAGCGCGGACGGAACGAACCGGCCCGAAATCGTCCGAGTTCTTAATTCGCAGCAAGGCCCCGTTGGACCCAGTGCATTCGATGCGGCTGTACACGCGAATTTCATTTCACTGGGTCCGTCCTGGGGGAAAAGCTGAACGTCCCAGTTCGGTCGATTCTGTTGAAAAAGTCGCCTTTATGCTAATGGTTAGGTATCCTTTATGTATTGATAAGCGAGGAGCGAATAGTCATGAAGGGTCAACTGGATAGCGGGCAGGACAAGCTTTTTTACTCGTTCAACCTCGATAATCACGTGCCTCAAACTCACCTGCTGCGAGGCATCGACCGGGCGCTCGATCTCGGCGACTTGCGTCAGCATCTCGCACCTTTCTACAGTCCGATTGGTCGACCTTCGATTGATCCAGAATTCATGATCCGCATGCTGATCGTGGGCTACTGCTTCGGCATTCGCTCCGAGCGCAAGCTATGCGAAGAGGTTCATCTAAACCTCGCATATCGTTGGTTTTGCCGCCTGGGTCTGGACGATGCCGTACCTGAACATTCGACGTTCTCTAAGAATCGCCATGGACGCTTTCGTGACAGCGATGTCTTACGCCATGTGTTCGAGTCCGTCTTGGGCCGTTGCATGGCCGAGGGGCTTGTGAGGGGTGAAGGATTCGCCATCGATGCAAGTATTATCAAGGCCGATGCGAGTCGCCCGAGCGCGATGCCGGGAACAGATCCCATCGACTGGGGGCCTACCGCAAGACAGAGCCGCGCCGTGCGGGAGTATCTCCAGGCCCTCGAAGAGAGCAATCCAGTAGCTTCCGACGCAGCTGAATCCGCAGAGTCGCTTACTCCCCCAAAGATGATATCCCTGAGCGATCCCGCCTCGAGCTGGACCGCTGCGCCTGGTGGCCCCGCGTTCTTCGCCTACTCGACTAATTATCTGATCGACCTGGAAGCGGGGATCATCATCGACGTTGAGGCGACGCCCGCAAACCGAACCCACGAGGTCGAATCAACGAAAACGATGATTGATAGAGTCGAACAACGGCGTTGTCTCAAGCCCGCTCGCCTTGTAGGCGACACCGCCTACGGTACTGCAGCGATGCTTGGCTGGATGGTCGAGCAGAAAGAGATCGCACCGCACGTCCCAGTTTGGGAAAGGTACGCGCGCAAGGACGACGCATTCTCCAGCAGCGAGTTTAAGTGGAACGAGATCGCCAACGAGTATCGTTGTCCGGCTGGGAACGCGCTGCGCAGCGAGCGTCGCCAATTCAAGAATTCGCGTACGCACGTCACCAAGGCCGATACGATTATCTATCGATCAAGCCAACTCGACTGCGCTGGCTGTTCGCGGAAGGAACGCTGCTGTCCGAAAACCCCGGTTCGCAAGGTCGTGCGCAGTATCCACGAAGCTGCGCGGGACGAGGCGAGACGCATCGCGACAACACCTGCCTACAAACAATCTCGACGTGAACGGAAGAAGATGGAAATGCTCTTCGCGCACCTCAAAAGGATACTGAAGCTTGAGCGCTTGCGGCTGCGCGGGGCAAGTGGTGCGCACGATGAGTTCTGACTGGCAGCAACGGCACAAAATCTACGGCGAATGGCGATTCGACTGATGGCCAAAGTTGACAAGATGGAGATTGCGACTGCGTGACGAGCGACATAGTCGCAGCTTCTATCAAATTCCCAGGTTTGCTGACGACGTGAAACCAAAGTTGCAGCACAGGACTTTTTCGTCGCGCTTAAAACAGCTGTTTTTCAACAGCATCGACCCACAAGGGCCCTCGACCCGTTGTTACTTCAACGGCAGCTTTCAAGGTACAGGGGACCTTCGCACGATCACGCCGTTCG